>SEEV01000157.1 GCA_004211695.1 Rhodococcus sp. (in: high G+C Gram-positive bacteria) | reverse complement strand
GTGCTCCTCGAACTCGGATGACTCGGACCTTAGACAAGTCGAATCATCCCAGGTCAGGGCACCATTCTTCGTTAGCGACACCCGTCAGGTAACGAGTTCCCATGAAAGCGGCAGGCTAATCGTGGATGTGATTCAACGAGCGACCGGCAGATTGTGCGGTGCATATCGGTAAGTAGTGCGGCTGACACAAACCGCCGTCTCGGCCGAGTCGCATGCACCAGTCGACGTTTCGTTCTCGCCCATGAGGGTCCGATGCCGCGGTTCGATCGAACCGCGCCGAAATGAACTGAGCACGTGGAGCTTCTACCAGCCGGTCCCTGCCCGCCTGCCAATCGCGAGTCGCAAAATGTACCGGCCGGCGGGGTCGAGGCCGCCCGAGTCTGGGAGCGAGCGGCGATGACCACAATACGGCGACAGACCTTCACCGTCCCAGGATCGCATCGACACTCGCGTCAGCAGAGCGGAGCGCCAGCGGACAAGAACTACTCCTGGCGGCGAGGTGCGACGCGTTCCCACCAGTCGATCCTCTCGCCGTCGGCCGCGAGCCTTTCCAACGAACGCGCGGTGGACTCGATCTGGGCGCCGGAACCGGACCAACAGAACTTCCACAGTTCCTTCACCGCAAGGTGATAGTGGTGCAGCGCCTCATCGACGGTGTACGCGTCCACCTCGCCGGCCCGGAAACGGTCGACCTCCGCCGCGACACACTCGTTCAGCTCACCCAGCCGGGCCTCGTGGTAGGCGGCGACCAGCGCCCGATCGGCTCGCCGCTGCCCTTTGGCACCCATGGGCACCGACAGTACCGATGTCGCCAGGCACCCGACGCCTGAAGACCAGGCCCACCTGGACCGGCGTCCCGCTCACCGCCTACTTCGCCTGATCGGTGGGAATGCCGAAAACGGATCCACCGGCGAAGGCTTCGGCCGATGAAAGTGCGCACGAGCAACCAACACCACACCCGCAGTGAAGAATCCGGCAGTGGTGACCGCGACCCCGCCCGTCGCCAACGGACAGCCCGACCCGTCATCGCTAAGGGCCTGTCGACCACCTCGGTCTCGGTTACGTGGGCCTGCAATGGCAGCACAGCCTGGCGTCACTGTGCGGCACGGAGGCGATGCACGAGGCCGCAGAAAGGTTCCGAGTGCAGGTCCAGGGCCAGGACCTATACAAATTGTTTCTGAGCCCGCTTTCATCAACACCATCGGTTTGCTTGGAAACGGTAGGGTGTGGCGCGCCGCGATTATTGCGGTCTTTGCCCCGGCGGGGGTGGGCTACGGGCGGTCCGCGGTCCGCGGTGCGGGGTCGGGGTACGAGTTCGAACCAGGCGCTGATCCCACCCTGTAGGGCCGGATCCGGATAACTGAGGGCCAGCCCCTGCTGGTCGAAGGCGGCGAATCATTCCGTCCAGGAGATGCGTTCGAGACCCGAGTCAACTCCGTGCACTGCCGGTCAGCACGTCGAGCCTGGCGAGGTAGCTCAGGAGCGGACGGCATCCGGTGGCGAGGATGATCGTGTCGACCTCGGTGCGGCGCCATCAGCACAGATCGCGGTGTTGCCGTCGAGCACGGTGAATATAGGTCGCGCCGTCGAACTGGAGCCTTGCGCGAATTCGCTGTCACAGTCGCATGCCGTGCAACCCAATCTCCCCGTATCTCCATGCACTACAACACGATCCATCGCGTTCCTGACAATCCCCACCTATGCACGCCTGACCCTGAGGATCCTGCGGGCGATGGTCGATGTGGAAGCACCCCCGGCAGCGGGTACGGGCACACCGCCCTGGGCATGCTCGTGGCGGCCGGAACCGGCTCCGCCCTCGACCGCGGCCTTCGATGGCTTGTCCTGTAAGCGCTGACCAGGAACCAGATAGCGGAGCAGCGGAGGAGGCCGGCGACGCCGCAGATCGTCGTGAACACCGTCCAGGTGCGCCGCCCGTCCGCGACGGTCAGCCCGTAGTAGCGGCCCGAGCGTGACGCTGCACCTGTCTGCGAGAGTTAGGGTTTCGCCGGAGATCCCTTCGTATTCGCAGTTCAGGACCATGCTGGGGTTGTCGAAGAGCGTACCGTGGTGTGTGCGGATCGAGGAGACCGCGGGTCTCGGTCACCTTGTGAAGCAGCGATCCGGCCGAGAAGGTGAGAACATTCCCGGCCGAACCACTGTCTGGACATGTCCCGCGCCCGGCGTCGTACGGACGTTTCAGCTAGTTCGGCTCGGAGTTTGTCCATCCGCCCTCGCCGGCACATGATCGGCCCCGCGAACCTGCCGCGCCAGCCTCGTCATTACCGGACTCGACGGCCAGTCCGCTCAACAGCCGTGTGAACGGCTCGGCCTCGACGTCGGACGCGGGACGGACATGTGACAGCCTCGTCGCGGAGGACTTCTACGAACCGGTCCTCGAGCTTCTCACAAACATCATCGACGGCGACGACGCCGAAGCCCACGATCAACAACTCCCCGGCTGGTATTGCCATGCCTGACACGATCTCAATCCCTTCGTAGCTCCGTGCGAATCGTGTGGGAACCACTCGCTCACTGGCAGACTCGACGCCGAGGTCACCGAACTCCACGACACCGGCTTCCACGTGGAGCAACCAGCCGGCCACGCCGGAGAGTCGTCGGAGTTGGCGGATGTTGACCATCGAATCCGGCCGGCCACCGGAACGCGCCATTGGTGGTTGGTCAGTGGGGACCTCCGCGGCTATCTGGCTGGTGCTGCTCGGGATGCTGTTGGATTCTCGTGGCTGCGTAGCAAACGCGTCTCGGCTTCCTCTCGCGCAGTCGCCCTCCGTGGACCCCGCTCAGGGGAGATCTCGCCGCATGACCAGACGCGGCATCCCGCTCGCCACAGCGTCGGTGGTGCCCACGACCCGGAACCCGGCTCGGTCAAACATCGACTTCGCACCGACGAACGCCATGGTCAGGTCCAACCGTCCCGGCGGGTCGACGGGGTATGCCTCCACCGCGGGCGCGCCGTGGGAGGCGGCATAGGCCACCGCGCCCTCGAGCAGTGGTGCCGTCAGGCCGTGTCGACGATGGCCCGGGCGGACGACGATGCACGCGATGCTCCACACCGGCAGGTCATCGACGGGACGGATGAGACGCGAACGGACGAGAGGCGTGATCTCGGTGCGGGGACCGATGTTGCACCATCCGACCGGTTTCACCGTCCCGATAGGTAACCACCCCCGGCGGATGGTCACGCTCGCACAGCCGCCGCATGGCCTGCTCGCGGCTCCCGCCGCCGAGCTGCTCGATTTCGGCAGCCAGAAGCCGGTGGGACAAGCACCAGCAGTGGTTGGCGCGGTGGTTGCGGTTGATGACGTCAGCGAAGTCCTCAAAGCGGTCCGGCGTCACTGGGTGCGTCTCCCACGTCATGAGACCATCCCACCACGTCGCATTGACACCGCCGGACCGACCTTGGAACGTGAACAGGGTCCCCTGGGTGCGTCTCGCTGCGTGTCCTCCGCCGTGTTGCGGGATTTCTCCTCCGCGAATGAGCGCGACAGCCTCGAGGCTGTCGCCGGCTGCGCGTCTGACGAGGCTTGCGCTGGTGATCAGGCCGCCACCGCTGCCGACGTCGCGGGTATGTTGCGGCCTGCGGCCATCAACCCACAACTTGCGCCGAAGCAGCGCACCAACGTGCCGACCTTGCTAGTTCGAGACCATGCCGCGTCGCCCGGTGTCCGGTATCTCCGTTGTGGACCGCGGTAGATAACGGCTGCCCCGGTACACCGGGGCAGCCGACTACTCGAGCCGACAGGCGAACACTGCACCGCCGACCGCAGCCGGCGCCGACGAGCCTTGACCGGCATGGCCAGATCCAGTCGTTCGCACGCACAGTGATCAACGCGTTCGGCGCCAATGCCGGGGTCGCCATCGCCAAATCGGTGGAAGCAATGATGACGGCTCCGCATCCATGGTCGCCGAGGCCGCCCATTCTTGGGCCGACACCGGAAATCAGCTTCTCAGATCGACTATTACCGCTTCGCTTATGCACTGATCGATCGGATCGCGAAAACTCGCAAGGCCGGTATCGACGAACTGGCCACGCTGGACGACGCGACCGCGCTTGCGGAAGCGACGTGCGGCAACTGCCGTGCGGCAACTGCCGAGCCTCGCCGAGCACCGGCCACCGGTGGGATAATCCAACTAGGAGGATCGTCCACCCCGAAAGAGCGATGCCCACGCAAAAACGTCGACCCCGGCCCAGGGCCTCAGGACCGCCCGAGTGCGCCGGGGTCGGCCCAAATAGGACGGATGTGGTCGTGCGGCATCCGACTGCGTGCGGACCAACATCCGGTTCGGGGAACCCACAACCAACATGGAGGGCTCCGATTTCTTGTCGCTCTTCTCTGACATGCGGTAACAAGTCGGAGCCCGTCACCGAAATACCAGATGTCGTAGTCAACGATGACGGACCCGAACAGCGGGCGCTGGACTCGAGAGGCGAGCAGGCAGATGAACGAACTGCTGAGCACGCTGGCGGAAAGGCACCGGGAGATCTTGATCCTCCGCGTGATGGTCGGTATGTCAGCCGCGGCGACGGCCCGGCCGTGGGTAGTACCGCGGGAACTGTCCGCGTGGCTCAACACGAGCCATCGCGGGTGACGAGGGCAGGTGACAGGTTTGGCTTGGGACATCAAGCGCAACGGCAATCCCGATGCCGATCTCCCAGAAGACGACGCCCCGGTGGACGTCGCGGCAGTGCGCCGCGACGACGCGCTGATCGACGCGATCGCCGGTGGCGGGCCCGTCGCAACGGATTCGCCGGAACAGGACCAGCTCGCGCTTCTGCTGGCCAATTGGCGCGCCGACATCGTGGCGACGCCGATGCCGACCGGTCCGCTGCTCGACGACGTGATCGCGGCGATCGACGCCTCCGACGCCCGTTCCGCACGCAGCGCTGCCCGCAGCAAGCTCCGCATGCTGCGACCCATCGCGGGCGCTGCCGCCGCGATCGCGGTCGTCGTGGGCGGCGCCACCATCTTCTCGTACAACGCCGCGCCCGGCGATCCGCTGTGGAGCGTCAAGTCCGTCGTGTTCAGCCAGCAGGCCGATTCGACCGTCGCGCAAATCGATACCACGTCACAGCTGCAGGAAGCCGAGCGGCTGATCGCCGCGGGCGACGCCGAGGCGGCGAAGAACCTGCTCGAGGGGGCCGCGGACCGTGCCGGCGGGGTACGCGACGCCGACATGCGCAACGATCTCGACGTATGGCGCGCGAAGCTGGCCGCGGAACTCCAGAAGCTCGCCCCCACCACCCCGCCGGCAACGACGACGCCCGGTACCTCCACCACCGACGCGCCGGCGCAGACCGCCGAACTGCCGGCCACCGTGCCGGGGACCCCGGGTTCCACGACGGCGCCGGGAGTCGAGCAACTGCCGGGAACCCTGCCCACGGATCTTCAGCTTCCGGGACAGCCGCCCACTTCAGTGCCGCCGCTACCCACGACGACGCTCACGCTTCCGCCCGCGACGTTGCCGTCCACCAGCCCTGAACCCACGATCACGATGGTCCCGCCTCCGCAGCCGCCCCTGCCTGTGCCGTCGGACAACCCGACCACACAACCACCCCCGCCTGCGCCGTCGGACAACCCGACCACGCAACCACCCCCGCCTGCGCCGTCGGACAACCCGACCACACAACCACCCCCGCCTGCGCCGTCGGACAACCCGACCATGCAACCGCCCACCCAGCAGCCTTCCTTGGCGCCGCTCCCGCCGCCAGTCCCGACCAGCTGAGAACTCAGCGGCCGCGCGGTGCTCTTCGGCTCCCACAACAGATGGAGTGATCGCATGACCGACCTCGACCAACCGACAGCCGGCGTGCGCGAGCAACTGGGCACCCTGGCCGACGTGCAGCTGCACCTCAATGACGCCGCCGCGATGCCCTGGGACGTGATCGTGTGAGCACCCCCACTGACCTCGACGAGCAGGTAACCAAGGTCCGGAATGCGCTGCGGGCCCTACGCCGAACCCTCCTCGACCTCGAGCGCACCTACGCAGACCTCGATGCGAACGCGCTCGACGTGGACGAACTCGGCGACCCGACTACGGCGCCGGAGGCGTTAGAGAGCGCTGTCGATGCCCTCCGCGCCGCTCAGGACACGCTCGGAATGGCTGACGCCGACCTCGACGTGGCGAAACGGCACACTTCACGGTTGAAAGAGCGCGAATGACCGCGGCCGCCCCCGGCGGTGTCCCCGTCCACTCGCTGTAGACGTCCGATGTAGGTCCATCCCACCTCTCCTCGGCAAATGGCCGTGAATCGGTCCGAACCGACGAACACCCGAACGAGATCCGGCAAGCACAAGTAAGTCCGCCGGCATCGGCCGGCGGACCTAGGGAACCGCGAAAGTTCCGAATCCCGGGGTGATGGCCAGTTGGAACTGGTGGAGATCGGCGGACGCATCCGCAGACGCGGCGACCACGCCGCTGCCGGTGCCAACCCACACCGGGGTATACCGGCACCAATCCTCCGTAGCGGTAGGCCGGTTGAAATCCGTGGGCGTCACGCCGCGGAGCGCGACGGTAGCAACGCTCGTGCCCGACGCCGGGCACCTCCTCACCGAGGACGAGCCCGCCCTCGTGGCGCAGGCTCTCGCCGAGTTCCTCGTTGGCGTGCGCAATCGGGACCGCGCCCGACGTCACCATTGCCGCCGATCCACCGCTGGAGCCACCGGGACTCTTCGTCGGATCCCACGGATTGTGGACGGCACCACCGAGCAACGGCTCGGTGGTGGCGGTCAACGCGAACTCCGGGATCTTCGTGCTGGCGACCGCGGCGAGTCCGGCCCGGCGGAATCGGGCCATCAGCTCGGAGTCCTGGTCGAACACGATGCCGCGGGCCAACGCGCGGCTACCCAGAGGCTGCGGCACACCGGCGGGTCGGGACCGTGGTCAGGGACAGCAGTGCCGCGCTCGCGACCGCCGCCATCGCGCCGAACCGAGCGACTTGATCACGTAGACCTCGTTGATGATCATCTGTGCGAACTTCAGCAGATCCGCCTCGGCGTGCTCGAGCGCCAGATCCGTCGTCTTCGCGCAGCGCACCGACATGCCGCTGCTGGTCGCGGACTTGATCGCGTACCGGCCGACCGGGGACACCTCGTGTCCGGCACCGAAGTTGTATGCGTCGAGGTTCGCCTGCAGCACCTCAGAGCCCAGGTAGACGTCGGAGGTGATCATGCCCAGGCCCTTGCGGCGAGCGTCGGCGGCGGGCTCCACGGACTGCACGATCTTGTACAGCGGCGGATGCGGATCCTGGAACGGCTTGGGGCTCAACCGGCGCTCCGGGATCTTGCCTCAGTGCGGACCGTCGTGGCTGAACGTGTCGTCACTCAGCGCGAATGATGAGCTCGAGGGCTTCCTCGGATTTACCCTTGGTCTCATCGAGCGAGACGCCGAACGCGTCCAGCTGTAGCAGCGTGTTACCACACGCGGTGGTTGACTCGACGCGCCCGTTGGACAGCAGGTCGCTGGCCGCCGTCTGCTCGATCGGGTGGATCACCGAGATCAACCGGCTCATGTAGCGCAGCCGAATCCGATTGGTGCACCTCGCGACCGCCGTGAACAGGACCTCGGGTGCCGACGTGACACATAGGTCGTTGAAGAAGTGATGTTCGGAGATGCCCCAACCGTAGAAGCCGATCTCCTCGGCAAACACCGCTTCCTCGATCATGTCCAGGTATCGATGGTGCTGGGTCTCGCCGGGGTTGGTGGCGCACTCGCTCATCATTGCCCGGGGCCGGCGGTGCCATCAGGGATCGGGCGTACTCGGGGTCGGTGTTGGAGGGGTCGAGCCAGGAGCCGGCAGGACCATGCGTGGAGCACCGCGCTCAGGGATGCGGTGCTCGCTGGCGGCTCAGCTACACGGCTCGACAGCGGAGGCAGGAGTCACCAGACCCCGGCGAGTCGTATCCCGGAATGCCAAGTCTCGACCCGACGGGATACGGCCCGCACCCTCCACATTAAACCGCCCCCGGACTGACCTCAATGGCCAGTTGGGGGCGGCTTTTCGTCGTTTAGCGGGACCTTCACCGCACCCCGGCCACGCGGTCTCCGAGGAAGGACCGACACCGTCGACGGCGTAGTTGATGCTTTCGCCGTCGTCACCGAAGACGGTGCCGTCGATGTCGTCGGCCAGCTCTACTACGACCTTGCGTGCCACAGATTCCACTCCCGAGTTCTCCGGGACGGACAAGAAGACAGTACTGGAAGTACCAGAAAGCCCGTGTTCGTGGTCGCGAGCGCCGAGACAGGTCGTGCGGTAGCTACCCTCGAATGATGGCTGCAATCCCGGATTCCACGGTGGGCACGAACACAGCAGTGTCCGGCCTCGAAAGCACCTTCGCCGCCGAGCTGGGCGCCCTGACCGTGCCGTGGCAGGGCGCCCATGCCCCGAACCCGACGTTGCTCGTGCTCAACGAGCAGCTCGCGGCGTCGCTGCGGTTGGACGTCCAGGCACTGCGAACCGAGGACGGAGTCGGCGTCCTGTCCGGATCGACGACGCCGGCCGGGGCCCAGCCGGTGGCGATGGCCTATGCGGGCCATCAGTTCGGTGGGTACGCACCGCTCCTCGGGGACGGCCGGGCGTTACTGCTCGGCGAACTGACCAACAGCGAGGGTCAGCGAGTGGACCTGCACCTCAAAGGCTCGGGGCCCACCCCGTTCTCCCGCGGCGGCGACGGATACGCGGTAGTCGGACCGATGCTGCGCGAATACCTGGTCAGCGAGACCATGTACGCCCTCGGCATCCCCACCACCCGCGCGCTGTCGGTGGTCGCGACGGGCCAGCACGTTCGCCGCTACGGCGCCGAGCCCGGTGCCGTGCTCGCACGGGTCGCGGCCAGTCACCTGCGGGTGGGCACCTTCGAATACGCGGTGCGGCAGCGTGAGGTGTTGCAGCCGCTCGCCGACTACGCGATCGCCCGCCACTACCCGGTGCTGACCGAACTGCCGGCGACCGGTGACGGCAATCGCTACCTGGCGTTCTTCGAGGCGGTGCTCGAGGCGCAGGCGTCGCTGGTGGCGCAGTGGATGCTCACCGGTTTCGTGCACGGGGTGATGAACACCGACAACACGACCATTTCCGGCGAGACCATCGACTACGGTCCGTGCGCCTTCCTCGACGCGTTCGACCCGGCCGCGGTGTTCAGTTCGATCGACCACGGCGGCCGCTACGCGTTCGGCAACCAGCCCGCCGTCCTGAAGTGGAACCTGGCGCGCTTCGCGGAAACGCTGCTGACGCTGATCGATTCCACACCTGATGACGCGATCACCGCGGTGTCGGCAGTCCTCGACACCTTCGACGAGCGTTACGACGGCCACTACGCCGCCGGAATGGCGGCAAAGCTCGGTGTGGCCGGCGAGCTCCCCGATCGAGCGCTAGTCGACGACCTGCTGACGCTGATGGCCGAACACGGTGCCGACTGGACGGGCACCTTCCGCGCTCTCGCACACGAACTACGCGGAAATTCGATGCCTCTCGACGGCCTCGTACCGCGCGAGCGCATCGGTCCATGGTTGCAACGGTGGCGCGGTGCCCTGACGAAACACGGACACGGGGCAGCGGAGACCGCGCACGTGATGGACTGCGTCAACCCGCTGTACATCCCGCGCAATCATCAGCTCGATGCTGCTTTGCGCGCCGCGACCGACGGGGAGCTCGCTCCGTTCCAGAAGCTACTCGAGGTCGTCACGCATCCGTTCGACCCCCGTGACGAGTGGTCCGACTACACCACACCCGCCCCGCAATCATTCAATACGACCTTCCAAACCTTCTGCGGCACTTAATTACCAAGTGGACGTCGCTGACGCATTGCAACGTTCACGCCGGGTGAACTCGAGGCGGCTGACGCTCACCCTTGAGACGCGGGTGTCACAGTGGTCGCTTCGACGGCGGCGTGGGCGTGGGCCAGACGATCGATGTGGGCTGAGGATTCCTCGAGCAGGCGACGCCACGCGTCTTCGGCGCGGGCCGCGCCAACTGCGGGACTGCGTGGCCCGACGCCAACGGCGTCCGGGTCATCTGGCACCAGCGGTTCGAGCTGGTCAGCATGGTCGCGATGCCGGTCGACCCAAACCTGTGCGAGCTGCTGTTCACCTTGCTGCTGGTGCAGCAGCCTCCCACTCGATGACCGAGGCCGGCTGCGATCGGCCGAACGCTCCCCCAGCTTCCGCCGCTCGTTCCCGCTCGCGTTCGCCGCCCGCATAAGGGAACGACTGGCGATGGCCCGGGAACGGGCCAGCCGGGACGCCTCCATCCGGTACGGTCGGAAACTGATCCCGGTCATGACCGAACGCACCGAGGCCGTCGGCGCGGTGTTCGACAAGCAGTTCCCTTCCGTCGTCCACACCTCGCACTCGGCAACCAACACCCACGGCTGGCACCGGGCGGGTCGCGGCGGAACTGGCGGACCTGACCGGAGGCGGGGAACGGCATCGCCGAGTTGCCGCGTACAGGTGGCGGCTCGACGGGACGAGAGGAGCAGTCCATGGCCGTGTGCCTGCACGTGTCGGACGAGGTGCGCGACGCCCTGACCGAACGGCGTCCCGTGGTCGCGCTCGAATCGACGATCTTCACCCACGGTCTGCCCCGTCCGCGGGGCGTCGAGGTGGCCACCGAGGCGGAGCAACGGCTGCGCGATGCCGGCGTCGTGCCGGCCACCATCGGGGTCGTCGACGGAACGGCGATAGTCGGCCTGTCCGGCGAGCAGATCACCGAGCTCGGGACCCGAACCGGGGTCGTCAAGCTCAGTGTCCGCGACCTACCGATCGCGTTGGCGCACAAGCTCTCCGGAGGCACCACCGTCGCCGCGACCGCGCACCTCGCGCACCGCACCGGCATCGGAGTCTTCGCCACCGGTGGGCTGGGCGGAGTACACCGGGGCGCGGAGACGTCCTACGACGAATCGGCCGACCTGGTGACGCTGGCGTCGGTGCCGATCGTCGTCGTCAGCGCCGGGGTGAAGTCGATCCTGAACATCCCCGCCACCCTGGAGCGGTTGGAAACACTCAACATCGCCGTGGTCGGCTATCGGACGACGACGTTCCCCGGGTTCTACGTCCGCGACAGCGGCTGCACGCTCGAGCACGCGGCGCACTCGCCCGACGAGGTCGCCGACATCGTCCGCGCCCGCGACAGTCTCGGCATCGCGTCCGCCGTGCTGCTGGCCAATCCGATTCCGCCCGATGCCGAGCTCGACCCGCAGCTGCACGAGCGGGTCCTGCGCGAGGCGGAGCAGCAGGCCACCCGCGAGGGGGTGACGGGGAAGGACACGACGCCGTACCTGCTCGACCACATCCACCGCGCCACGGGCGGCCGGAGCCTCGAGGTCAACATCGCGGTGTACCGGGGAAACGTCGCGCTGGCCGCCGCGATCGCGACGGCGCTCGCGACGACCTCGAGCGAGCACTGAGTCGCAATGGCTGAATCAGGTGCACCAGCAGGTGTTACGCCCTCACCCGCGGTATACAAAACAAACCACATCTCGGAAACTCGTTGTCCCACAAGAATGGATCGAACAACCGTCGCCTGGACCCGCAGCATACGGTGAACACATCGAGCGGCCCGCGGCGATGACCGGTCGATGCGGGTTGCGTTGCGGCGATGCGGATGTGCGACCCGGAGGACGGACACCTTCCATTCGACCACGCGAGGATTGGCGTGAGCACACCGGGCCGGCGGGTGGGCGCATCCCCGACCGCGACGACCCGCCGACGCGCATCACACACCCAGGTGACACGCCCCGGACCTGCGGCGAGGCGGGCGGTTCCTACGTGCCTTCCACCAGCTTGCCCTCGACGCGCCGGGAGATCAGCGGTTCGGCACCGAGTCTCCTGTCGATCTGAATGAGGAACACGTGGCCGTCGATCACGATGACACTGCGGCGGCCCAGCCCCTCGTCGCCGAGGTGACCTGGGTGATCGCCGCTGCGAGAGAACTTTCGAACGCCGCGCGGGCGTGAGCTGCGCAGCGGCTCACCGGACCATCGCGGTACAGCCGGTCGATCGCCGCTGGTGGTGTGAAGCTGCCGCCCATCCGGTCGGCCCGCTGATCCCCTCGAGCCGACCCTCCGACCACCGGGTCACCGCCTGCTCGTGGGCGACAGACGCGGGTACCTCGACATCGACAATGCGGACGTCGGCGGACTCGTGCTCACTGAGCTGGGCCATGAGGATGCCCCCGAGCGAACCCCATTTCCTGGTGCCTTCGATGACGACGTTCTCGCGGCGGTGCAGGCAAATTCCGCGGACGTCGTCGATGACTTCCGTGGATTCGGCGTGGACCAGGGCAGCGAGTTCGCGGGGCTATCGGATGCGCATCTGCGAGCACCGTCGACAGCAGGTCCGCGTAATAGCCATCACCAATTTCGCGGCGCAGGAGTTCGTCCTTGACGAGGTCCGCGTCGAGGTACCGGTAGCTGCTGTGGACTTGCCGGCGCCCGGGAGACCCGAAGAAATGATCGCAGCGCATTGCCCGTCGCGACTTGGCTCCTCGAGGGCGACATACCACTCGTTGACCTCCTGCAGCGTCCGGTTTCTGCGGCGATCGCGCTCGTACAGGGCGATCGTGCTGCGGCCGCTCGCGCCGCGCAGGGGCTGCCCTGGCCGGCCATACATCTCCGGGCGCAGTACCTTCACCGCGACCGTCCGGGCCAGGCGCTGATCCCACCCGTCGTACACCTCGGCCATTCCGCCCCGGCCCAGCACCTCCCGTAATTCGTACCGACCTGCAAGAACCATCGACACCGACATACGTTCACGCTAACGGGCGCGGCCACCGGTCGGCGACCACGACGCAGACCTGCAGGCACTCGTCCGTCGGCCACCCCTGCCGTGGGCCCCAGTCCATCGAGGACACGTACTCGCACGCCAACCGGAGCAACAAGGTCGGCGAATCGTGCTCCATCGCCCGCGCCAGCAGGAACTCGTCGAGCTCCTTCAACTCCATCGCACCGGCCGGGCACCAGCTGAGGTACTGCGCCACCAGCCGCAGATGCTCGGTGCGTGTCTGTACCCGCCTGCCGTACGAACGGATCTAAGCCGCAGCAACTTTTAGTTGCTCAGACGGCCGCGCCACCGCCACCGGCGGCGCCGAGGCCACCCTGTCCGGCACGAACCCCAGCCACGGGCAACGTGCACAACGCCACCGCCACTCCCAGCCGGTCCGCCGGACCGCGGCCCCGGCCCGGATCGACGAACGCGATGTCAGCCGGGGTCAGGGTGAAGTACCGGAACAACTCCTCGCGACTGATCTCCGGGAACTCCCGCAGACGCGCCAACTCCCCGTCCGCGAACACCCGCGTCGTCATGAACCCCAACCTCCGCCATTCCGACCAACATCATCGGCAGCCAAGCCAAGGACCAACCACTGCACCGCAGCGTGGCAAGTGCGCACTGCGAACGGCTCCATCGAGCACGAGTCCCGCACAGGACAGGTCGCCCCACGGATATGTTCCCCGCCCCCGCTATTCGAGCCTGATGATGACCCGGGAGCCGGCGGCCAGCTCCGTGGCGTACGTCGTAAGCTCGGGATCTGTGATCGCCGCGTCCGTGGCATCCTCCCACGCCTGGG
>SEEV01000594.1 GCA_004211695.1 Rhodococcus sp. (in: high G+C Gram-positive bacteria) | reverse complement strand
ACATCTCCGGCCTTCGGGGTGTACGTAGACACAGAACTTCCTCGTCTTGTTCAATCCGCTGCTGGCCATTGCGTATCGTCGAGCGATTCCCGGCGGCCAGTTGAGACCCGGGAACCGCCTGCCACTGCGACACGAGGACACAGCGGCGCACGGCACGCCAACGGAGAACAATACCGGTCGGGACGGCCCAGGGTCAAAATTCACTCGGCGAGCGCATCGGCAAGCTGTTCGACCGCCCAGGTCAGCTCTTCGCGTTCGATCACCAGCGGCGGGGCGATGCGGATGGTGCCCTCGTGCGCGTCCTTTGCGAGCACCCGGCGGGCCAGGAGTCTTTCACAGATCGTGCGGGCGGACGGCATACCGTCGGTCAGCTGCACACCTGCCCACAATCCACGTCCACGCACCTCCGACACGTGTTCGGCCGGCAGCTGCGACAGCATGCTGTGCAGATAGGCACCGAGCTCTCGGCTGCGCTGCTGGTATTCGCCTGTCTCGAGCAGTTCCACCACCGCGCTCCCGACGGCGCACGCGAGCGGATTGCCCCCGAACGTGCTCCCGTGTTGTCCGGGACCGATCACCGTCATCACCGACCAGTCGGCGACGACGGCGGACACCGGCATCAGGCCGCCGCCCAGCGCCTTGCCCAGGACGTACACGTCGGGGATCACGTTCTCGTGGTCGCACGCGAACGTGTCGCCGGTCCGCCCCAGTCCGCTCTGGATCTCGTCGGCGATCATGAGGATGCCGCGACGCGTGCAGATGTCCCGGACTGCCGCGAGGTAGCCCGGTGGCGGCACCAGGACTCCGGCCTCCCCCTGGATCGGTTCGAGGAGCACCGCCACCGTGTTCTCGGTGATCGCCGCCTCGAGTGCGTCCGCGTTCCCGTATTGTACGGACGCGAAGCCTGCCGGGTACGGACCGAACCCCGTGTACGCGTCCGGATCGGACGAGAATCCGACGATCGAGATGGTGCGGCCGTGGAAGTTGCCGGCGCACGTGATCACCTCGGCACGCCCCGGCGGCACGCGCTTGACGTCGTACCCCCATTTGCGGGCCAGTTTCAGCGCCGTCTCGACGGCCTCGGCGCCCGTGTTCATGGGCAGCACCGCTTCCTTCCGGCACAGCCGGCTCAGGTCCTCGCAGAAGGACGCGAAACGATCGTGCTGAAAGGCGCGGCTGGTCAGGGTCAGCCGGCCGAGTTGTTCGCGCGCCACCCGGACGAGGGTGGGGTGTGCGTGGCCGAAGTTGAGTGCCGAGTACCCGGCGAGAACGTCCAGGTAGTCGACGCCGTCGATACCCTTCACCCACGACCCCGCGCCCGACTCGATCACGACCGGCAGCGGCGAATAGTTGTGCGCGCTGTGCTCGTCGGCCCTCCTCAGCTGCTCACGCGTGGCATCCGACACCGAAACGACCCTGTCCGACATGGCTGGTCACCCCTGACTTCCCGCGTCACCGAGCCCGCGGAAGCCGCGGAGCTCCAAAGTGCTGCACTTGATTCCGCCACCGGATTTGAGGAACTCCGAATAGTCGACCGGCACGGGCTCGTACCCGCGGCCGGACAGCTGGTCCGCAAGATGCGAAGCCTGCACGGGCAGTACCACATTGGCGCCGTCGCTCACCAGGTTCAGTCCGAGCCAGTCGGTGTCGGTCTCGGCCGCGATCACCGCATCCGGGAACATCCGCTCGAGGACAGCGCGACTGTCGGGCGAGAACGCCGCAGGCAGGTAGGCGATCGACGAGTCGTCGAGCACACCCAGCGCGGTGTTGAGGTGGTAATAGCGGGGATTGACCAGGTTCAGGGTGATCACCGGACGACCCAGATGCGCCGCCGCCTCGGCGTGCGACCGCGGGTCGGACCGGAACCCGGTTCCGGCGAGAATCACGTCGCCGACGACGAGGAAGTCGCCCTCCCCCTCGTTGACGTACCTCGGCAGGGTGGGCCTGATCAGCCCGTTGGCCTGAAACCACCGGAACACGTGTTCGGCCTCCGCCCGCCGCTCGGCGGACCGGTACCGGGCGCCGAGAGCGACACCGTCGACGACGAGTCCGCTGTCGGTGACGAACACCATGTCCGGGAGCCCCTCGACGGGGTCGATCGTCAGCACCTCGTGACCGAGGCGGCGGTAGGTGTCTGCGAGTGCGGACCACTGCGACATCGCGCAGTCGCGGTCCACGGGTTCACCGGGGCGCATCCAGTCGTTGATGGCGTACACGACGTCGAAATACGTGGGCGGGCACATCAGATAGGTCCGCGTGTGAGCGTGGCGGACCGTGCGGGCGGCATCGCCCGGCGCTACCGCCGTCTCCTCGTACGGGTTCTCGGACTCGATACCAGCAGTGGGCGCCATCTCCACTCCCCCTCGATCGGTGTCGGTGAGATCAGTATCCACCCAGCAAAACCCCTGATCAATGCGCTAGCGTTCCATTGCATGGAAGATTCGTTGCGTCTGGACGGGCTCGATCGGCGGATCGTTGCGCGACTGGAGCGGAACGCCCGGTCCAGCTTCGCCACCATCGGCGCCGAGGTCGGACTGTCCGCGCCCGCCGTGAAGCGCCGGGTCGACCGATTGGTCGAGTCCGGAGTGATCACCGGATTTCATGCGGCGCTCGATCCCCGGGCTCTCGGCCAGGGCGTCGAGGTATTCGTCGAGTTGTACTGCAGTGGGCGCACCTCGGCCGTCGAGATCGCGCGGATCGTGTCCCGGCACACCGAGGTCCAGGAGGCGTACACCGTCACCGGTGACGCCAACGCCCTGCTCCGCGTCCGCACCACCGACACGGCGCACCTCGAACGAACGCTGGAGAATCTGCGGTCCGAGCCGGCGGTGCGGTCTTCCGCAGTCTGCATGTCGACGGCGCCGTCCTGGACGACCTTCGAGATCGTCTGCAGAACCTGGAGCAGATCCTCGTGAGAGCTGTCCCACTTCGCCTGCACAGCCTGGTAGTTTGCCCGGGCGCTGAACCGGACCTGCCCATCGTCCAGCCGAACGCGCTGGGCGACCGCATCCTGCTGTCGACCGGCGGGACGAGCATCGAACTGATGCTGGTCACCATCTCGTCCGAGACCGCGTTATCGGACGACCCCGAGCGGTGGACGAGTACCAGCCGGTGTACCAGCACTAGCCGGGATACGGGGTGTTCGCGCGCTGGACACGTGTGGCGTCGGCCCACCACACCAACTCTGCGAGCATGCGGTCCGTCGAGTCGACGGCGGCCCCGTCCGAGGTCTGCCCCTCGTCGTCGAATCTCTTGCGCACCTGGTGGAAGCTCACGCTCTGGCGCACCGACACCATGTGCAGTTCGGCCACCACCTGACGCAGTTGTTCGGTCGCGCGCAGCCCGCCGGCCAACCCGCCGTAGGACACGAATCCGATGGGCTTCGAACGCCATTCGTGCTTGACGCTGTCGAACGCGGTCTTCAGCGCCGCCGGGTAACCGTGGTTGTACTCGGAGGTGACGGCCACGAACCCGTCGGCTCGTCCCACGCGCTCCCGGAATTCGTCCGTGGCCGGGGATGCGCCGAGATCCTGCGGCAACGCGGTGTCGGCCAGATCGATGATCCCGACGTCGAGTCCCGGGTAGGCGCGCGCGCGTTCGGCGAACCAGCGGGTGACGACGGGAGCGATCCGGCCGACCCGGACGGACCCGACGATGATCTCGATCCGGACGGGCTCGACTGCGGTCATGAACTGGCTCCTTCTTCCGGGGCGATCCTTCGGTGCCGGCGAACGGCCTTCAGTCGCCGCAGCAGCCGCCCGGCACGGTCCGGACGTCTCGGGTGATCCGATTGCGCGCCGCCAGGTCTGCGTCCTCGGGATAGTCGACGCGTACGAGACAGAGTCCGTGAGCGGGAGCCACCAGAATCGAGCTCGACCGCGACGTCTCCCGGAGCAACCCCGCGATCCAGTCGAGATCGCGCCGGCCCTCCCCCACCGCGAGAACCGCGCCGACGAGACTGCGCACCATCGACCAGCAGAACGCGTCCGCGCTGACGTAGGCGGTGAACACGTCGCCGTCGCGCTCCCAGTCGAAACGTTGGAGATCGCGGACGGTCGTGGCGCCTTCGCGGCGTTTGCAGAAGGCCGCGAAGTCGTGCAACCCCAGCAGCTTCGCGGACGCCGAGCGCATGAGGTCGAGGTCGAGGACCTTCGGGTACGACACCGTGTCCCGGGCCCGGAGCGGATCTGCACCGTAGGCGGCCGATGTCAGGCGGTACTCGTAATGTCGGCGCATCGCGGAGAACCGCGCGTCGAAGTGCTCGGGCGCGATGGAGATCCGCTTGATGCGCACGTCTTTCGGGAGGAACCGCGCGAGCCGGCGGACCAGCCTGGACGGATCGTCCGGCAGTGCGTCGACCGGTACGTCGACGTGCGCCACCTGACCGGTGGCGTGGACCCCGGCATCGGTCCGCCCCGCCACGGTGAGTTGCAAGGGGGTTCGCAGGACGGCGCCCAGCTTCTCCTCGATCTCCCCGCACACGGTGCGCAGGCCGTTCTGGCGGGCCCACCCGGAGAAATCCGTTCCGTCGTAGGCGATGTCCAGGCGCAGCCGGGTGGTCTCATACGAAACGGGCCCGCCGTCCCTCTCGGGGACGACGGGCTCGTTCGATTCAGCGTGTGCCGAAACCAAGTGGACTAGTCCTTCTTGGCCTCTTCGGCCTCGGGAGCGTCGGCCGCGGTGGCGGACTCGTCCTCGATGGCCTCGACGACGGCGTCAGCGTTCTCGACCTCGGCGTCGGTTGCCTCGGCCTCGACGGCCTCGACGACGTTCTCCTCGGCGGGAGCAGCAGCCGGCGCATCCTTCG
>SEEV01000593.1 GCA_004211695.1 Rhodococcus sp. (in: high G+C Gram-positive bacteria) | reverse complement strand
GGCGACAGCCCCGAGGACGATCGAGGGCTTCGGTCGACGGTGCGGCAAGGGGGACTCTCCTCAGTTGTAGTTTCCTGCGAGCGACCTCGCGTGTCTGCAACTCGTGATGCTCGTGTGACGGAAGAGACTGTTGTTGCTAACTCCAGTCACTCTTGTCACACTAGTCGCACAGGTCCATAACGCTCAACCTTACATTGAGACTTTATCTCGAATTTCTCGGACCCGCTGAGACGAGGTGCACACCCCGTCTCAGCGCTCGTTGTTCAGCGATGAGGAGTGCAGTGATGGCGAAGACCGAATTCGGGGTTCGTGCAGGTAGGCCTGCCTGGACCCGCAGGAGGCGGTACATCGCGGGCCCTCCCGCCCGGCGCGGGTTCGCGGCATCGCTGCTCCGCGCGTCGGCGCTCGGCATCGCACCCGTCCTCGTGATCGGCGCCGTCACCGGCGTCGTCGTGCATGTGCGCTCCTCCGGGCAGGAGGTCCGGGAGACCGTCGCGTCCGACACGCCGTTCACGCTGTCCGGTCACGGCAACGGTCACGGCCGCGGGATGGGCCAGTGGGGCGCCTACGGATACGCGAAGGATCAGGGTTGGGCCGCCGAGCGCATCCTCGGCCACTACTACGGCGGGACCACCCTCGGAACCCTCGCCGATGCCCAGATCAGCGTCCGCCTGCAGGCGCGGGACGACCAGGCGCTCGACGTCTACTCCGACGCCGGCGCCGTCGTCGCCGGCAAGCCCGTCGGACCGGGGGAGGCCGTCCACCTGACCCCGACCGCCGACGGCGGCGCCAACGTCGTGGTCACCCGCGGATGTGCGGGCGAGGTCCTGTGGCAGGACGCCACCGACCACCCGTGGGTCGACCCGGTCGACCTGGCCCCGGACCGTCCGGTGAACGAACACCTCAAGCTGTGCGCCGGCGACACCCCCTACCGCGGCGCCCTCGGGATCGCGCTCGACGGCGCCGCCATGCGCACCGTCAACGTCCTCGACATGGACGACTACCTCCTGGGTGTCGTGCCCGCCGAGGCGAAGGCCGACTGGGCCGACACCGGTGGGGCCGAGGCGCTTCGGGCGCAGGCCGTCGCGGCCCGCTCCTACGCCGCCGCCGAGAACCGTGAGGAGTACGCGAAGACCTGCGACACGCAGAGCTGCCAGGTGTACGGCGGTTCCGCGAAGGAAGACCCGCGGACCACCGACGCCGTCCGCTCCACCACGGGCATGATCCTGACGAAGGACAACAAGGCGGTCGCGGCCGAGTTCTCCTCGTCCACAGGCGGATACACCGCCGGCGGCGAGTTCCCGGCCGTCGAGGACCAGGGCGACACGGTGTCACCGAACCACGACTGGGCGGTGACCCTGACCGCGGGCGACATCGCGTCCGCGTTCAACGTGGGAGACCTCGAATCGTTCGAGGTGATCACCCGCAACAACTTCGGAGTCGACGGCGGACGCGTCACCGGCGTGAAGGTGGTGGGATCGTCGGGGACTGCCGAGGCGACGGGCGCCGAGGCGAGGGCCAAGCTGAAGCTCAAGTCCGACTGGTTCACCGTCGGTGACGGACTCGGCGTGCCCGCGCCCCCGGCCGCCCCCGATGCACCCGAATCCACCCTCGCGTCCGCGGGTGAGGACCAGGACACCGTCGGCACCACCGAGGGTTCGCCGATCGCCGAGAAGTACAAGGAACTCGGCGGCGTCAACAGCACCCTGGGGGCACCCCTCGGTCCGGAGATGATGCTTCCGTCGGAAGCGGGGAAGTTCCGGATGTACACCAACGGAACCATCATCTGGACGAAGAAGCTGGGCGCGCAGGTGATCGACGCCAGCGTGCTCCGCGAGTGGCTACCGACCGGCGGCAGTTAGGCGCAACCGGTTCCCTCGAGCACGGCGAGCATCCCGTCGACGGACTCGGCCCACCCGAAGTCCTCGGCCCGCCGCCGGGCCGACGCCCGGCGGGTGCGCGAGGGTATCTCGAGAATGCCGCTCACCGCTTCGGCGAAAGCCGGACCGCGGTCGCGGGCGAGAGCGCCGCAGCCCGGTGTGATGATCTCGGCGAGAGCCGACGACTGTGACGCGACCACCGGTGTGCCCGCCGCCAGCGACTCGAGCGCCGACAGGCAGAACGTCTCGTGCGGTCCGGGCGCGAGCGACACGTCCGCCGACGCGAACAGCGACGCGAGGCGGCCCTTGTCGCTGATGAACCCGGTGAAGTGCACGGGAAGCCCGCGGGCCCGGTACTGCAGCGACTCACGGCGGGGGCCGTCACCGGCGATGACGAGCCGGGCGTCGTGCCCCTGGCGTCGCAGCAACCGGACCGCGTCGATGCTCCGCTCCACCTGCTTCTCCACCGACAACCGCCCGCAGTGCAGGAGGAATCGCTGCGCCGGGTCGGCGAAGGAGTCGCGCATCACCTGGTCGTGTTTGCCGGGGTGGAACATCGTGAGATCCACGCCGAGCGGGACCCGGTGCAGGTTGGGCGCGCCGATCCGGGTGAACTCCTCGCTCGCGAAGTCCGTCGTGCAGACGACGGCGTCGTAGTTCCGCGCCATCCGGCGGTTCGCGACGTCGGCCCAGCCGCGGGCCACGCGCCGGGGGACGAGTTGCCCGAGCAGCCGGTCGAGGCGCTCGTGTGACACGACCACACTGCGGACCCCGCGGGCGCGCGCCCAGCCCCCGAAACCGCGCAGCGTCAGCCGGTCGGACACCTCGAGGACGTCGGGTCGCAGCCCGCTGACGACGTCGGCCACCCGCCGCGGATTGACGACGCGATAGCCCCCCGTCGCGGGGATGGTCGGAGCAGACCGGGTGATCCGCAGGACCCCGCTCGGCAACAGCTCCTCGCAGTCGCGCTGACCTGGGACGACGAGGATCACCTCGTGTCCACGCTCGACGTACCCCTGACCCCAGTTGTGGAGGGCGGTGCGAAGCCCACCCGACCGCGGTCCGTAGAAGTTCGCCAGCTGGACTATGCGCACCCGCTCATGAAGCGCGATCGCCGCGTCGGCGGGAACAACGAGGTCTGCAGAACCGGTGAATACAGGGAGAACTCCTCGTGCGTGCGGAAGGGGTCCTTGCCCCCCTTGGCC
>SEEV01000156.1 GCA_004211695.1 Rhodococcus sp. (in: high G+C Gram-positive bacteria) | reverse complement strand
AGCCGACGCCCGCGGCCACGGTGGCGCGGCGGCGTGCGGTGAGGGCCGCCGACTTCGGGCCGGGGAGCTCGGTGACCAGGGCGCGCTTCTGCGGCAGCCGGTACTGGATGTCGTTCATGTTGGTGCAGTCCTCAGGGTCGTGACGTGGATGGGTATGGGGTGGGCGACGTCAGTCGTTGGAGCTCATGACGTGCTTGATGCGGGTGTAGTCCTCGACGCCGTAGCCGGAGAGGTCCTTGCCGTAGCCGGAGTACTTGAATCCGCCGTGGGGCATCTCGGCGACGAGCGGGATGTGGCAGTTGATCCAGACGGCACCGAAATCGAGTGCGGCCGAAAGTCGTTGCGTGACGCCGTGATCGTTGGTCCACACGCTCGACGCGAGACCGTACCGGACGTCGTTGGCCAGGGTCACGGCTTCCTTCTCGTCGGAGAAGCTCTGCACGGTGAGGATGGGACCGAACGTCTCCTCCTGCACGATGTCGTCGCGCTGGTCGACGCCGGTGATCACGGTGGGTTCGAAGAAGAATCCCTGCTCGCCGGAACGCTTTCCGCCGGTGACGATCTTCGCCGACGCGGGGAGCGCGGCGATCTTGGAGCTGACCGCGTTGAAGTGGTTGACGTTGTTGAGCGGTCCGTAGAACGTGTCCGGGTCGTCCGGCAGGCCGGGCTTGAGGGTCTCGGCCTTGCGGACGAGGGCGTCGACGAGCTGGTCGTGGATGGACTCGTGGACGAGGACGCGGGTGGCGGCGGTGCAGTCCTGGCCGCCGTTGAAGAACGCGGCCTCGGCGATGCCGCTCGCGGTCTTCTCGATGTCGACGTCGTCGAACACGATCGCCGGCGCCTTGCCGCCCAGTTCGAGGTGGGCGCGCTTGAGCTGGCGGGCGGCGGACACGGCCACGGCGATGCCGGCACGCACCGAGCCGGTGATCGACACGAGTCCGAGGGCCGGGTTCTCCACGAGCGTGGCACCGGTCTCGCCGTTGCCGAGGACGACGTTGAAGACGCCGTCCGGCAGGATCCCCTTGGTCAGCCGGGCCAGCACGAGGGTGCTGTTCGGGGTGGTGTCGCTCGGCTTGAGGACGATCGTGTTGCCGGCCGCGAGCGCGGGGCCGATCTTCCACAGGGCCATCATGAACGGGTAGTTCCACGGGGTGACCTGGCCGACGACGCCGATCGGCTCGCGGCGCACGTAGGACGTGAAGCCGTCCATGTACTCACCGGCGGCCTTGCCCTCGAGCATGCGGGCCGCGCCGGCGAAGAACCGGAGCTGGTCGGCACCGACCTTGATCTCTTCGTCGGCGATGACCTGCTTGGGCTGCCCGGTGTTGCGGCATTCGGCCTCGACCAGTTCGTCGCTGTGCGCCTCGATGGCGTCGGCGAGCTTGAGCAACGCGGTCTGACGCACGCTCGGAGTGGTCTTGCCCCACGAGACGAAGGCGCGCTCGGCGGCTTCGACGGCGGCGTCCACGTCGGCCTTGGTGGAGACGGGTGCACGCCCGACGACGCTCTCGTCCACGGGGTTGATCAAGTCCAGCGTCTCCGTCGCGGATGAGGCGACGAACTCACCGTTGATGTAGTTCTCGAGTACGTCGATCGACATCTGTACCGGTTCCTCTCGTGGGGTCGAAACTCGTGGTTCGGAGCGGGCCGTCGGCCGAACGTTCCGACCTGGGCCCGCTGTTGCAGAACATCTGAGAACAAGTGTGCGCTGCCTCACAAGCTGAAGGCAGCTGACAAAATGGTGAAAGACGCGCCCCCCGCCGCGCCGAGTTGTCCACTCCGGCGTCAACGCTGCGGGGGAGTTCGCCGTGCGCGGCGGACATCGATCAGGCGGCAATGAATCTGGTGGCCCTCGAGGACGCGTACGGTCTGCACATCGTCGGGGGCAACAGTCTCATCACGGTCGATGCCGCGCGCACGGCCATGCTGGCGTTCTGTGAACAGATCGGCTGCAATGTCACGGAAGCAGCCGGGGCGGAACAGGACTGACCGAGGCGGCTACACCGGGTGGCTGCCGGCCACCTCCGCCTCGTGCCGCACCGAGCCGGCCACCACGGTGAGTTGCACCCGCGCGGTGAGCAGGGAATCGGTGCCTGCCGTGAACGGATCACCGTCGAGGACGACGAAATCGGCGGCCTTGTCCGCGTCGAGTTGTCCGGTGAGGTCGTCCCACCGGCAGGAGTAGGCGGCGTCGCGGGTGGCGTGCGCGAGCGCGTCGGCCATCGGCAGCGCGTATTCGGGCAGGTTGGGTGCCAGCGTCGGATCGATCGCGGACTTCCGTGTCGTCGCGATGTACATGTTGGGCAGCGGCGGATGCGGTGCCGTCGGTGCGTCCGAGCCGAGGGCCAGGACGGCGCCGGCCGCCGTCATCTCGGGCCACGGGTATGCCCGCTCGACCCGGTGGTCGCCCAGCCTGGCACGCCAGTTGTCCTGGATCGCGGGGTCCGCGTGGACCGGCTGCATCGACGCGACGACGCCGAGGCGCGCAAGCCGCTGCACGTTGTCCTTCGTGATCGTCTCGAGGTGCTCCATCCGGTGCCGACGCGGGCGGATCCCGTTGGCGGCGATCGCCTGTTCGAGTGCGGCGAGCGCGATCTCCGACGCCTCGTCACCGATGGCGTGCATGGCCACCTGCAGGCCGGCGGCATCGGCCGCGGCGACCACCGGTGCCAGCGAGGCGAGGTCCCAGATCGGCTCGGCGTTCGTGCCGTCCGAGTACGGCTCCTTCATCGCTGCGGTGCAACTGTCGATGACGCCGTCGATGATGATCTTGATCCCGGCCATCCGCAGCCATGGACCCTGCAGCCGCTTCTGGTGCTCCACCGCCTCGTGCACCTGGCGGATGTTCTCCTCGTCGGAGTCGGTTCGTTCGATCAGCCAGTGCCCGGCCACCCGCAGCGGCAGCGTGCCCCCGCCGGCGGCCAGCGCGCGTTCGAGCGCCTCGACCTCGTCCGCGCCGAGCGCCATGTCGACCGCCCCGGTGACACCGTCGGCGAGGTACTGCTCGAACGCGGCCGCGAGTGCGACGTCCCGTTCGGAGTCGCTGACCAACTTCGCGAGGGCGGGCCACACGATCTGGGTCACCGCCGTCTCGAACAGCATTCCGGTGGCCTCCCCGGTCACGGGGTCACGGTCGATCCGGCCGCCGATCGGGTCGGGGGTGTTCGCGTCGATGCCGAGTTCGCGTAGCGCGGCGGTGTTCACCCACGCCGAGTGCACGTCGTTGGAATCGAGGTACACGGGGCGATCGGCTTCCGCCGCGTCGATCATCTGCCGGGTCGGCGGGTGGCCGCCCAGTGCGGGAAACAGCCAGCTGCGTCCCAGGATTCGCGGTGCGTCCGGATTGTCGGCCGCGAACCGCCGGATGCGGTCCTGGATGTCGCCGAGGTCGGCGGCGCTCTGCAGGTCCAGCTTCTGGAGGGCCTGCCCCATCATCAGCAGGTGCGTGTGCGCGTCGATGAAACCGGGCAGGACGAAGGCCCCGCCGAGGTCGACGACGCGGGCGTCGCCGGCGAGCGTGTCGGCCGTCGCGGTGTCGCCGACGAAGGTCAGGCGCTCGCCCCGGACGATCATCGACTCGGCCCAGGCGGGTTCGGCTGCGGTGAAGATCCGGCCGCCCCGGTAGTGGGTCGTCTCCGTGTTCATGCTGTTCTCTCTTTCCCTCAGACGACGGTCGAGGTGGTGTACCGGGCAGTGGGATCCTGTCCGGGTAATGCGGAGGCCTGCTCGGTGCGGGTCGACAGTCGGGCGATCGCGACGATCGGCACGAGCAGCACGAGGCTGATGCCGGCGAGGACGAAACCGAACGCGACGTAGCCGACCGCGCCGGTCACGAGGGTTCCGAAGAGCGGGGCGAACGCCGAACCCACCAGATAGGTGCCGAGCAGCGGGGCCGACCAGCGGCCGGACGAATCCAGTGCGGCCGCGATGGCCACCACGTAGATGAAGGCCGCGGCGTACACGGTGTTCCAGGCGATGATGAGCACCAGGTACGCGGTCGAGTCGGTGGCCAGGCACGAGCCCAGTTTGAGGGCGGCGCCGAGTACGAGGAGCACGGCGGTGGGTGCGGTGCGCCCGAGCCGCGAGCCGAGCGCGGTGAGGACGAGGGCGGCGCCGATGCCGCCTGCCGTGGACAGGCTGAGGGCGAGCCCCATCTGCTGCTCCGTCAGGGAGGCGTGCTCGGCGCCCATGATGCCCGACACCGCCCACAGCGAGTCCTCGCCGATCGCCCAGATCGCGAAGAGCACGAGGAGCGAGAACCCGGCGACGGCCAGTTTCTTCTCGGTGACGCCCTCGGGCAACGGGGTTCGGGTGTGCGCGGTGCTCGGCTGGTCGTCGTCAACGGCGGGGGCGGACGGCAACCAGGGAATCGTGAAGGCCGTGGCCAGCGCCAGCGCCGCGACGATCCCGAAGGCATTGGTCATGTGCAGGCCGAGGATCGGGATCAGCGCCAGGACGCCGGTGACGGCGGTGCGGTTGATGAGTCCGTTGATCCCGGACACCCGGTTCGGGTTGTTCAGCGCGGCGAGGGCCGCGCCGCCGACCGCCACCGCGCCGCCGGCGCCGATGCCGCCGACGATGATGGCGACGCACGCGACCGGTGCCGAGTGGATGGTGGCGGCGACGGCGAACCCGGCGGCCATGACGACGAGGCTGACGCGGCCGAGCAGGTGGCGGGAGCGTCCGGACGCCCACCGGGTGGTCGCGAGGCAGACGAGGGCGGTGGCCAGCAGGGAGCCGGTGAGGACGGCGCCGGCGACGGTCTGGGTGACGCCGAGATCGTCGACCATCGCGATGATCATGAGCGGGATGAGGTTGGCCGTGATGTAGCCGACGACGAAGATGCTGAACGTGGCGATTCCGCGGCCGAGTGTCAGGGGGACGCGGGCTGCGGCGGTCACGTGGGGTTCCTGCGGTGGCACAAGGACAACTCCGGGTCTCGGGTGGCGGCCCGCGTGAGACGTGGGTCACTTAGCGAATGGGATTCGTTAAGTATGCGGAGGGCTTGCCCCGTCCGCAAGGGGGCAAACGAACTCAATTCGTTAATGTTCTGTTTCGGCGTTGTTCGAGGTCGGCGTCTGACACAATGGAGTAGTCGTCCGTGTCCAGCTGGCCAACTTGTCCAGCGCCATCCCGATTCCAACCGGTCAGGGTGACACGGACCAGACCGCAACCGCGCAGGAGCCGACATGACCGTCCCCGTTCGCTGGATGTTGTCCCAGCCGGACCTGGCTCTCGAACTGAAGGGCGGCGCCGCCGGTCTCGGCAACGAGATCACGTTCGCCCATGCCACCGAACTGCAAGACCCCTTCCGATGGCTCTCCGGCGGAGAACTGCTCCTCACCACCGGCATCCGGCTTCCGTTGACCGCCGCCGACCGGGCCCGATACCTGCGCGGCCTCGGTGAAGCCGGGGTAGCGGCGGTCGGGTTCGGCACCGGACTCTCCCATCCCGAGGTGCCCGCGGACCTGGTGGCCGTCGCCGACGAGATCGGACTGCCGCTCCTCGAGGTGCCGTTGCCGACTCCGTTCGCGGCCGTGGTCAAGAGGGTCATGAACCGTCTCGCGGAGCAGGAGTACGAGGCGGTGCTGCGGGCATCGCGGGCGCAACCGCGGATGACGCGCGCCGTCATCCAGGGCGGCACCGGCGCCACCGTGCGCGAACTGGCCGTCGCCACAGCGGCCACCGTCCTGCTCCTCGACCT
The DNA here is from genome assembly GCA_004211695.1 of Rhodococcus sp. (in: high G+C Gram-positive bacteria). Taxonomy (GTDB): domain Bacteria; phylum Actinomycetota; class Actinomycetes; order Mycobacteriales; family Mycobacteriaceae; genus Rhodococcus_F. Next base: position 7,882 of record SEEV01000156.1, on the reverse strand, counting down.
GTCCGGGCGGGTGCTGGAGTCGCATCCGGCGCAGCCCGCCGAGGACGTGCTCGGGGAACTGCGGGAGGTACTCGAGGCCGGCACCGGCGGGGCGTCGAGCAGCGTGTCGCTGGCGCGGTCGGGGGCGTCGATCACGGTGCAGCAGATCAGCGTCGGCAGCACACCGCACGGCCACCTCGCCGTGATCAGTCCCACCGCACTCAGTCACGTCGACCAGATCCTGCTCGGTCACGCGAACTCGTTGCTCGCGTTGGACTTCGAGAAGCCGGTCCGGCTCAGGACCGCCCAGAACCGGCTCAATTCCCACGCCCTCGGTCTGCTGCTCACGGAGGATCGCGATCTCGCGCCCGCCTGGTCGCAGATCCGGCACGCCGCGGACACCGACGGGATGGTGCGCGGACTCACGGTGGTCGCCGAGACGCCTGCGCTCGCGGACCGGGTGGAGGTCGCGGTCGCGGTGGCCATGAACAAGGCCGGGCGGCAGCTCTTTTCCCGCCGTCAGGATTTGCGGGTCACCATACTGCTGAGGGGAACCGACGACGTCGACTTCGCGCGGACGATGCTGCGTGGACTGTCCGCGCCGGAGCGGAAGGGGATTCGTGCCGGGTTGAGTGGGAGGCGGGAGGTCGCCGGACTCGTGGCGGCCATCGAACAGTCCCAGCTCGCGGCGTCGGCTGCCGAATCGGGGGCCGAGCCGCTGGAGTTCGCGGCGCTCACCGGCAGCGCGCTGCTCGCGTTCAGCGCGACGCGGGAGGTGCTGAATTCGTTGGCGGACACGATGATCGCACCGATCGACGACTACGACCGGACCAACGGGACGGAGCTGCTGGGGTCGTTGCGGGCATTCCTGGAGGCGAACGGGCACTGGGAGTCGGCGGCGGCGGCGATGGGCGTGCACCGGCACACCCTGCGCAGCCGCATGGCGCGCATCGAATCGCTGATCGACTGCAGGCTGGACGTGGCGCGGGTGCGCGCAGAACTGCTGCTCGCGATCATCGCCCGGCAGTCGTGACTGCCGGGCGATGACCGGACGGGGTTACTTACCGAGGCGGGCGGCGATGTCGGCGGCGGTGCGCTGACCCATCCGCACGGCGCCGTCCACGTGCTGGTAGCCCTCGGCGGCGATGTCCGAGCAGGAGAAGTGGATCGATCCGACCGGCGTGCGGGTGTCCGCCCCGTAGCGGTGCAGACCACCGAGGTCGAAGCTCGCGGCGTACGCGCCCCGGGTCCATTCCTCGGAGCCCCAGTCGGACTCGTAGTACACCACCGGCTCGGCGGCCTTCGGTCCGAGGTAGCGGGCGAGCGAGCCGAGAATCGTTGCGCGACGCTCCTCCTCGCTCAGCGCGAACATCGCGTCGGCCTTCTCGTCCGAGACGAAGGCGACGAGGGTGCCCCGGGTGTCCTCGTGGTTCGTGTTGTCGTACACCTCCTGGACGACCTCGGAGGCGCCGAATCCGGTGCCGGCGAGGCCGTCTTCACGCCAGAACGGGGTCTCGTACACGGCGTGCACCTTGATGACGAGTCCCAGCGACTGGTGCTGGTGCATCTGGTGCTGGCGGCGCGGCAGCGGCGGGTCGTAGGAGATGCGGGAGTACAGGTTCGGCGGGACGGCGAGCACGACGCGGGACGCTTCCACGCGAATGTCCCCGTCGGCCAGCACGACTGCGCCCTGCTCGCTCCACTGGACGGTGCGGACGGCGGCGTTCAGGAAGACGTCGTCACCGAGGGCCGCCGCCATCCGGATCGACACCTGCTGCATGCCGCCGATGACCCGCTTGTCGAGGATGAAGTCCTCGTCCACCAGGTGCGAGAACGATCCGGCGGACGCGGCCATGAGGACCGCCTGCAGTGCCGAGAACGAGTGCGCAGGCTTGGTCAGCATGCCGCCGGCGATGAACAGGCCGATGTTGTCGCGGGCCTCGGCGTCGTCGGACTGCTCGATCAGCCAGTGCTTGAACGAGATCGTGTCCAATTCGCGGGCCAGCGGGTGCGCCCACGGCTCCTCCGCCCCGACCTGCGCGGCCAGGTCGTCGAGGATCTGAATCAGCCGGTCCATCTCCTTGCGCGTCGTCTCGTCGACGGGAAAGGACTCGCCCGTGTAGCGGGTCCGCTCACCGGCGGCGGAGATGTAGACGGACTCGCCCTCGCGGTAACGGTCGAACGTCTCGAGGCCGAGTTCGTCGAGCAGCGAGATCAGCGTCGTCTGGTCGGGGGAGACCCACTGGCCGCCGATCTCCAGCATCGCGCCGTCGATGATGTCGGTCCAGGTGCGCCCTCCGACGCGGTCGCGCGCCTCCAGGACCGCGACGGACAGCCCCGCCTTGCGCAGCGCGGTGGCTGCGGCCAGACCGGACGGTCCGGCACCGACGATGGCGACATCACGTTGGAGAGTAGGCACTTTCGAGCTCCTTTGGTTGAAGTGCTTGAGGTGGATGAACGGTGGATCTGGTCAGGTGCGGGTGAGTGCGAGCGACAGTTCGGCGTCGATCACGCAGATGCTCGAATTGTCCACGCGGTCGTGGCTCCGCAGTTCGCCGAGCATCTGGGCCAGACGGTCGGCGGCGGTGCCGTGGTCGGTCAGCCAGCCGGCGACGGCGTCGGCAGCGGACGTCGCGGGGGAGGCGTCGCGCAGCACAAGTCCGATCAGGCCGTGCCAGTGCTCCTGCAGGTTGTCGACGAGGACGGCGCCGGCCATCGCCTCCCAGTACGCGGTCCCGGTCTCGCCGACGGAGAACCGCTCCGACAGCCAGTCGAGTCCGACGACGCGACCGACCTCGCGGTACGTCTCGGCGACCTGCGTGATCGGCAGGCCGAGCGACTGCGCGGTGGTCTCCAGCGCGAAGGCCTGCGCCAGGATCCGCAGCGTCCCGAGGTCCTGGGCCGGCGCCCCGGTGAGGCGGGGCAGCGCGGCGGCGAGTTCCTGGACCGGCTTCGCGAAACGCTCGATGAGCGCCTGCGCATCCGTGCCCGCGGTGCGGTGCCGCAGCAGCCACGACGTGGTGCGCTCGATCAGGTCCTGGATGCCGAAGTGCAGGTTCAGCCGGGTCCGGTGGGACGCGCCGGGCAGGGTGAGGACCTCGTTCCACAGGCGGTCGATGTCGAACACCTGACGCACCACCGCGTAGGCGACGGTGATCTCGGGGGTGCCGACGCCGAGGCGCTCCTCAAGTCGGTGGATCAGGCCCGGACCGACCCGGTCGATCATGTCGCCCGCCACGAGCACGGCCACGATCTCCCGGGCGAGCCGGTGACCGCTGATCTGCTGGGGAACGCGCTCGCGGATGGACGCCGGGAAGTAGTCGGCCAGCACACCGTCGAACACGGCGTCGCCCAGTACAGGGGAGGCGAGCAGTTCGGTGACGACGAGGTTCTTCGACTGTGCGAGCAGAACCGCGATCTCGGGCCGGACCAGACCCTGGCCGGCGCGATGCCGCGCCGACAGTTCCGCAGCCGAGGGCAGGACCTCCGCGGCGCGGCTGATGCCGGCGTCCCGCTCGAGGTTCTCGATGAGTCGCTCGTGCCGCCCGAGCAGGAACGGTGCATGGACTTCGGCGAGGCTGATGGCGAGCGTCTGGGAGGCGGCGTCGGCGAGCACCGATTCGCCGATCTCGTCCTGGACCCGGGCGAGCAGCGTGTTCCGTTCCGCGGCGGGGAGTTCGCCCGACGCCACGGCCGCGTCCAGCGCGACCTTGAGATTCACCTCGCGGTCCGACGTCGCGACGCCGGTGGCGTTGTCGATGAAGTCGGCGTTGATCCGGCCGCCGTGCAGCGCGTACTCGATGCGGGCGCGTTGGGTCAGACCGAGGTTGCCGCCCTCGCCGATCACGGCGGCGCGCACGTCGGCCGCCTCCACGCGGACGGCGTCGTTGGCGGGGTCGGCGGCGTCGGCGTGAACCTCCGTCGACGCCTTGACGTACGTGCCGATTCCACCGTTCCACAGCAGGTCCACGTCCGCGGTCAGCAGCGCCTTGACGACCTCGTGCGGAGGCAGTTCGGTGGCGGCGACGCCGAGGCGTTCACGCACCTGCGGGGACAGCGGGATCTTCTTCGCCGTCCGCGGCCACACGCCGCCGCCCGCCGAGACGAGGCTGCGGTCGTAATCGTCCCAGCTGCTGCCCGGGACCGTCGCGAGGCGCTCGCGCTCCCGGTAGGACGCCTCGGAATCCGGTTCGGGATCGAGGAAGATGTGCCGGTGGTCGAACGCGCCGACCAGTCGGATCGCGCGGCTCAGCAGCATGCCGTTGCCGAACACGTCCCCGGACATGTCGCCGATGCCGACCACGGTGAACGCGTCCGTGTCGACGGTCTTGCCCATCTCGGCGAAATGCCTGCGGACGGACACCCATCCGCCGCGCGCCGTGATGCCCATCGCCTTGTGGTCGTAGCCGGCGGAACCGCCGGACGCGAATGCGTCACCGAGCCAGAACCCGCGTCGCGTCGCAATACTGTTGGCCAGATCAGAGAATCGGGCGGTGCCCTTGTCGGCCGCCACCACCAGGTACGGGTCCGCGTCGTCGTAGATCACAGTGTCGCCGGGATGCACCACCTCGCCGTCGACGATGTCGTCGGTGACGTCGAGCAGTCCGTCGATGAAACTCGTGTACGCGGCCCGGACCGCGTCGGGGGTCGTCTCGGTGCGCACCACGAACGCGCCCTTCGCGCCCATCGGAACGATCAGCGAGTTCTTCACGTGCTGCGTCTTCATCAGACCCAGAACCTCGGTGCGGAAATCGTCCTTGCGGTCCGACCAGCGCAGGCCGCCGCGCGACACCGGACCGCTGCGGACGTGGCTGCCCTCCACGATCGGCGAATGCACGAAGATCTCCCGGTAGGGAGTCACGGCCGCGGACAGCGACAACAGCGACGGGTCGATCTTGAACGCCGCGGGGGCGGCGCTGATCGTGCGGTCGTGTCGAAACCAGTTGGTGCGCAGCACTGCCGACGTGAACGACAGCAGTCCGCGCAGCAGACGGTCCTCGTCCATGGTGGCGGTGCGGTCGATCGCCGCGAGCAGCACACGCTCGGCATCGGCGACGGCGACGGCGCGGTCGGCTCCGGCCACGGCGGGATCGAAGCGGGCGGTGAACAGGTCGCGGAACCCGCGCACGAAGTCGCTGTGCCGCAGCAGGATCGCCACGATGTTGGGTTCCGACAGTCCCAGCCCCACCTGGCGCAGGTAGCGGCACGCGGCCCGGACCAGGACGGCGTCCGTCCACGTCAGATTCGCCGCGGCGACGAGGCGGGTGAATCCGTCGACCTCCAGGTGTCCGGCGGCAGCCGCCTCGAAGGCGTCGGACAGCAGGCCCGGAGTCTCGGCGTCCCAGGCGAAGTCGCCGGTGCTGAAGTCGAACCGGTGGACCATCGGGGTGCCGGACTCGCCGGCGGGCAGCTGCTCGTGGGACGCCACCTGCAACCCCAGGTCGGCGAACAGCGCGACCAACTCGGCGAGCAACGGGGTGCCCTGCGGCCACACCATGACGGCGGCCGGCTCGGGCAGTGCGTCCGCGGAGTCGACGAAACGCAACCGCGGGGTGGTACCTCCGGACGCCAGGACCGCGCTCGACACGGCGTCCTCGTCCCGGCGTGGACGGGGTGTGTCGGTCGTGCTCGGAATGACACCGGTAAAGCTCATCGTGTGGCTCCTGACCCCTGATCTGACGAACTGTGACTGGAGACCAGTGTGTCGAGGAGAGACGCACGCCACATCCGACGAAGTGGAGCGTCGTCCGGCGACGGACGCGACGTTTCGGAGCGTCTACATAGATCTCATACTATCTGCCACTCGTGTAGCAGACTGTAGAGGTGTATGTGTGTCACGGCTACCCGTATCACCGTGCGGTGGTGTGGGTTTGACCGTGTCCCACACCGACGCTTGTGATGCAGGAACATGCTGTTTCGGATTCACCCCCAACCACGGTGTCACGGCAGGGAGGCTGCGGCGGACCCGGCGATGCCGTGCTCTGCCCGGTGTCGGACCGTTCTTGTCCCGGCACCGGCGCACCGGTGCATGCTCGGCGACCCGGACCGCGGGCATCTGCCCACGCCGCCGGGTGACCTTGCTTCTGCCGAGCAGTGCGCGTTTGGCCAGGTTCACCCCCGCCATATGGTCCCGGTTGCCGCCGACCCGGCAGCCCGGACACCACGCGTCGTGATAGCCGCCGGGACGCGCGAGTGGTTCGTCGCAGCCCGGACACAATGCGGACGATCCCCGGGCCGGCACGAAAACCACCGCGATACCGACACCGGCGGCGGTGTGCGCGAGCGCGGCGACCGCCTGGCGGCGGGCGGACTGCGCCGCCCGATTGTTGTTGACCCGGCCGTGTCCGCGAGTCTCGAGGGTGGTGAGATCCTCGACCGCGATCACCTGCGCGCCCGCGGCGGCGGCGTAGTCGGTGACCTGCCGACCGAAGTGGAAGGCCAGTTCCCGGTTGATCTTCCCCCTCTTGATACCCACCGCGGTGCGGTGCCCATCGAGGATGACGATCTTCGCCTCCAGCTCCGCGCGAACCTCGGGTGGGGCGGTGGCGGCCAGCCGTGTCAACCGGGCCGCCTTGCCGTGCAGCAGCTGCCCCTCGGCCTGCAGGCGTGCCAGTTTGATCCCGAGGCCGCGGTCGTCGTAGGTCCAGCCCCGGTAATCCGACACCAGCCCCTCGGGGTTTTCGGCGGTGATGGCGGCGGCACCGAGCGTGGACGGCGACCAGTCCACCCCCACCGCGACCGCGGCCGATTCCAGGTCGTCTGCCGGGACGAGTTCGGTCGCGGCGCAACGCCAGAGCAGGCCCCGGCGGTCGAGGACCAGGGTCGGCAGATGCCAGTCGGTGATCTCCCGGCCGTACAGATGCGCCGGGATGGCCGCGATGAGCCGGACACTGCGCCACTGCGCCCGCCCCGCCGGGGCGGGGCTGGTGGGCAACTTCACCGTCAACACCAGCTCGTCACCGGTGACGGCAAGCTGCGCGAGTTGCCGATCGGCGGCCGAGAGTTGGGCCATCGCCGCCATCCGGGGCGATCCCTGCACGTCGGTGATCCGCAACCGTCCGCCCGGCACCCCGCCGCCGCGGCGGGCGCGGGCGGCGAGCTGACGTCGCACTCCTCGAGCGAAACCCGCCGGCACAGAGTCGCCCGGCTCGGAGGGTGCCGTCAGCCGACCGGTGGCCGGATCGAAACGGGCCGAGAGCGCCGCGATCGCGGTGTCCCGGTAGGCCAGGGTCCGCAAGGTCGCCACCACCTGCGCCGTCACCACCCGGCTCACCCGCGACGGCACATGGACCCCGTCCGGATAGATCGGAGTCCAGCCGAGACGGGCCGCGGCGACATGGCCCTGTGTGGGCAGCCTGCGGTCCTGGCGGTCCAGGCCGGCGGCGAGCACGTCGAACGTCGCCGGCTGCCACAGCCGTGACACCAACTCGGCGCCGGCCGCGGTGATCAGGTCGAGCAGCCACCCCACCCGGACATCGACGTCGTCGAGGCCGATCGACTCGCCGGTCGCATCGTCGACCGCCACATGGGCGCGGGTCGTCACCGAAAACTGCCGCGCCGCAACCGCAGACCGACGATCCCCGGTGGTACTCATCAGTTACCCCTACCCCAACCGTGCTGCGGCATCGCCCCGGCGCCTGCGCTGATTCCGCTTCGACCGCAGCCGGCAGAACCGGCCGGGAAGCGACACCACCAACACCCATGAAGTCATCCACCAGCTCCTCTACCAGCAACGTGTCGCCCCGATCGCGCCCAACCCGGACAGTAACCCCCACCTACGACAACTAACGCCGATTTTCACTCAGCGAGTCCACCCTCATTCGCTGGGTCTGACCATGCGAACTCGTAGCGGACCGTGCGTCCGCCGAGCCACGGGACTGGGACGTTGGGTAGGTCGGCTTGG
>SEEV01000592.1 GCA_004211695.1 Rhodococcus sp. (in: high G+C Gram-positive bacteria) | reverse complement strand
TCCTGCTCTTTGGGTTTAACTAAACCGCGCAGCGACACGCCGAGTTAAATAAAACTCGAAAAGTGCCCCAGAGAGCCTCCTCTGGACACGAATCTGGCTCCGAATCGTATGCGAACGACCGCCGGCAATCAGCGAAAATATTTGATCAAGCGAAACGCAAACTGCATAGGCAATCACACCACCCCAGAAACGTCACGTGATGAATCAAAATCTATGTGAGACACAGAGTTACGCCATTAGAACCGGGGTGGGGAGCGGCCACACAGAGAGCAAGCCCGTCGCAGAACCCCGTCGATCAGACCCTGTCGGATGAATAGTCAGCGTCGCTTTTCCGCACCCGGACGAGTGCGATGGGAAGGTATTGAAATGCTTCAAGAAGTTCATCCGCACTGAGGCCGGAGCGAGCAAAATCCAGACGACAGCTGATCAATCTCGGAAAACTGCAGTTCGAGACGCCCCGGGGTATCCAACACTCCAGCGAACATCGATCGCCTTCACTTCAGCGACACAGTCAAGGGCGGGCGGGCCTGCGCATTCGCACACCGGCTGAACCCCGAAACCCCGCGCCCAGACGACAAGAGCGGGTGCCTCATACGCCCTGGGGCAATGCGCGCACTCGCACAACCAACACCTCGGCACCGCCTGACAGGAGCAACCAGCAAAGCCCGCCGACTGCGAATAAACGACACCTCACCCGCCGCCACAAGACTCTTGAGGGGTTCGCAGGCGTTTGTACCAAAATGTGTAGACCAAGCGGGCGTATTCGGTCCGATGGGAACTGTCCGTGCAAATCCATTCTTGGTCCTACGCAGGTCACTTTTAGGGTTCCCGCGCATGCCGACTGAGAACCACAGTCGCCACAAGATCACCATCAACCAAACCAGTCGAGATGTCCGCCCAACGGGTCCGGCCCAATTACCCCGTCGCGACGATCGATCCGCTATCGAAGAACGTACTGAATCGGACTTTTTGCCGGACTGCAAGGGATGCGCATGCTATGCGAAGCCAGGGGAATCCGCACTCACAACTACGGCTGGAATCCGAACATGAGATGCATCGGATTCGGAAACCTCTCAATGACTGAGCTCGCCGGCATTTCGAGAAGCAGCGCCACATCGCTGTCGGGTCTCGTGACTACCGGGTGCGGACTGCCTCAACCCCTCATGACGAACATCGTTCCAATCAACCCAGTGCTCGTGTTGAACTTGCCGTAACGGTGCACCGAGAAGCCGTGCCGCCGGGGGAGGCGTGCGAGAAACTGAGTGTGTCATTTGGTCGGAGGGGAGTGTGCGTACCGACGCTCCGGGGATTGATGAATTTCACTTCGCAACCGAGAGGTCCACTTGGTCGATACATCTAACAATCCTCCCCTCTCACTTGGACGAGCACCCGACCTCACCCGCGCAAAATTCGACTCAAGGGAAGGTAGTCGCGGAAGGGCACTGTGGAAAGTCCGGTCGCGTTCCGACGCATAAGGTCATGCGTCCGTAAGTGAATCGTGCGAGCATCGACCAGTTTGTGCACACGCAACGGATGCAGTGGAGATGTCGCGCAAGAGCATGAGATTTCACGATCCGAGGATCTGGAGCGGCTACCTCTTGGCCGCACTGATCTGTAACCCGCGCCGTGTGATGCACGGTGCATCAACGCGGAAACCGGTGATGCACCGTGCATCACCAAAGGGCGAAGCAAGGTGAGGTCCACTCCACCTCACGGACATTGGAAGAAGAATCTGCCCCCGACGACAGATGGTCGAGGGCGGAGCCACCGGGTTGCGGTCACCGCTTGGGTGCCTCCGTGCCGCACGTCCCAAGAGGCTGAGATCTCGGCACCGACGTCGTCTGCAACGCCGTGCGTCTTGGGAACGCGGGGTTGATGGCGGCCGAGCGATGGGTGCGGTGACTGTCAGCGCCTGCCCGGATGCCGGGCCCCTCGGCGTACAAACGCAACTGACACTTTCGCCTGATGTCGAGCAAGAGGGTTCGTCCATGTGGAGATCGACCGCCGTGTTGCGATCGGTCGACGCGCTGAAGGATTCCGGGTTCCGGAATCTGCCCGGTCCGGATACCCGGTGGTCACTAAATCTTCGGCACGAAGAGGAGCAGTCGCAGTCGTGGCGTAGTGCGCACCCACCCGACGAACTCTGGCCGCCAAAATGGGGCGGCGATACCAAAGCAACTATGCCCAATTGGAGTTGCGGCGCGGGTGAGACGTCGCTGCGCCGCTGTCGAGCCGGGCATCGGCAACATGTTCGACGACCTCCGCGACACCGTGCGTGATACCTGCCTCGGCGATGAGAATGACTGCACTGAAGGGGAATGGGAACGGTGATGCACGGTGCATCACCCGGAAGTAGGTGATGCACCGTGCATCACCGGTCGACTATCGGCCACCCGATTTCCCCGACCGGCGGGGTACAACGGCAGATCCGTACATGCCGCCGCTTTGCCCGAGTGATGTTCCACGGGGTGACGATTCGAGGTCACTCCGCCGATTGAGTGCTGAGTGGGGAATTGTCAGCCCCTTGGGGTCGTCGCGGATCGGCGGCAGAGAGTGAGCCTCATCGGTCAGGTACCACTCGTCAAGGTTTCGAGACCCTCACGAGCCGTCAATATCTCACGCCACCTTCGTGGTTACCCGTCGGTAATAGTGTCGGATCCAAAGGGGCGTGGTCGAATAACCTTGTGCAGTAAGAAACTTGCAAATATTGAGACGGCTGATTAGTGCAGGACAAGTCCTACAACCGCAGGCCCGACCTTTCACCCTGGACCTAGAGGTAGCCGATTCGGCATGAGCGCAGCCGATCAATGGGTGAGTCGGGGCGTAGTCAAGGCTCGGCAAGTGCCTTCAGTACGCAGACGCATAGAACGCCAAAGTTGTTGTCACCCATCGCGCCCAGTGCCCGTTCCTGGTCGCTCGCTTAGCGCCATCCACTTCGAGTAGCCCGGGCTGGGATCGGTATAGATGAGGACGGACTGCGAAACCCCGCCGGAGCTGGCGGACGGCGGGGCCGCTACACCGGCAGTCGACTATCGGTTGCGCAGTGCGAACCAAGTCAGCTACTAGGGTCCAGCTGACGGGCGGGACACC
>SEEV01000591.1 GCA_004211695.1 Rhodococcus sp. (in: high G+C Gram-positive bacteria) | reverse complement strand
CGTGGTATCGGTGCCCGCACGGATCGCCTCCTCCGCCCGCCGGTTGACGCTGCACCTACCGCGGCACTGGCCGTGGGAAACCGCGTGGAACACCCTGTTCGACTGCATGTTCGGCCGAAACCAGCCGATCATCGCCTAGCGCCCGCGACAACTGCCCACCTTCGACGCGAAAGAGCCAGTGGAACAACCCGGCACGAGAGGTCGGACGATCAACCATGCCCGCACCCCACCCGCTGCCGCACAACCACATTCACACCGACCTCATCAGCCGATCGGTGTATTTGGGCTTAGCCTGAATCCGTGGAGGGTGTAAGCGGGATCGTCGGCGAGTGAACAGTGAAAGTGCCTCCCGTAGTGAGATAATCAAGATTCTCACGTCACAACTGTCCACATACGGAAGGGCACTTTCAGTGCAATCATCGCACACGTTCACGGCCGAATCCGCTGTGTTCGACGAACGCAATCTCGTGTCGTCTGCCGGTCTGGTTCCGGTGCTGGAACTGGCCGAACAGGCAGGACTGTCGGAGTTGATCGACACTCATGTCCGCCTCGACTCCACACGGGTGGCCTCGGGTGCGGTGAACCCGGTCGGGAAATTGACCTCGATCATCGCCGGGATGTGCACCGGAGCGGACGTCATCGACGACATGAACCCGCTCCGGGCCGGTGGGATGCCCGCCCTGCTCGATCAGGTGTACGCGCCGTCGACACTGGGTATCTTCCTGCGCGAGTTCACCTTCGGGCACAGCCTCCAACTCGGGTCGGTGCTGCGCCGACACCTGATCGCCCTCGCCGCCCGCACCCCGCTGCTGCCCGGCATCGCCGAGCGGGCGTTCCTCGACATCGACTCGCTGCTGCGCCCGGTCTACGGACACCAGAAACAAGGAGCGTCCTACGGGCATGCGAAGATCGCCGGCCGCGCCCTGCTCCGCAAGGGACTGTCGCCGCTGGTCACGACCCTGTCCACCGCGCAGGCGGCGCCGGTGATCACCGAGATTCGGCTGCGGGCCGGCAAGACGGGATCCGGCCGCGGCGCCGCCTCCCAGCTGCGTTCGGCGATCACCACCGCCCGCGCCTGCGGGGCGCACGGCAAGATCATGGTCCGCGGTGATTCGGCGTTCGGGAACAAGGCCGTTATCGGCGCCGCGGTCGCCGCGGGTATCGAGTTCTCCCTGGTGATGACCCGTAATCCGCGGATCACCCAGGCCATCGACGGCATCGACGAGCACAAGTGGATGCCGGTGCACTACCCCGGTGCGGTTATCGACCCCGAGACCGGGGAGCTGATCTCCGACGCCGAGGTCGCCGAGACCTCGTACACCGCGTTCTCCGGCCGCCACCGGGTCACCGCCCGCCTGATCGTGCGCCGGGTCAAGGACGCGAATTACCCGGATGCGTTGTTCCCGGTGTGGCGCTACCACCCGTTCTTCACCAATTCCGATCTGTCGACCGTCGAGGCAGATATCACCCACCGCAAGCACGCGATCGTGGAAACGGTGTTCGCGGACCTGATCGACGGACCCCTCGCGCACATCCCGTCGGGACGGTTCGGCGCGAACAGCGCCTGGGTGCTCTGCGCCGCGATCACCCACAATCTGCTGCGCGCCGCCGGCACTCTCGCCGGCGGACACCACGCCGTCGCCCGCGGCGCCAGCCTGCGCCGGCACCTGGTCAACGTTCCCGCCCGATTCGCCCGGCCCGCACGCAAACCCGTGCTCCACCTGCCAGCTCACTGGCCACGACAAGCGCACTGGACATCCCTCTGGGACAACACCATCGACTACACGCCACCCCAAGCAGCCTGACCCTCGACACACCGGCCGCACCGGCCCCAACCCCAGGAACACAACGAACGTGGATGAGCTGACAACCAGGTCAGCAGATCAACTACACCCCGAACAGCATCACCTGTGCGCATCACAAACGAATCCGACCGAAATCAGCGATCCACGGATTCAGGCTTAGACACTCACCAGTCCGCCGTAGTAGGCACGTTCGATCTCGTTCCCAGCCGCCGGGCTCGTACGCAGACGCCCGACTGACTGGCCCGTGAGCGAAATGTGAACCTCCAATCCAGCGGACCAGGGCGGCACTGGCGGCACCGCCTCCAATGTGCCCAGAGACGGCGACCGAAACCAACCCAGGAATCGAAGTGAGGCGCCCGAGGCGACCCTCAGGGCTGACCGGGCCGCAGAATCACGAATAGCCCTTTTGCGTCAGCAAGCAATTCGTCACCGAGGTGGAGTGAACCCGACAGGTATAGCTTTCTGCCAGCGATTTCGTCAACCGAGGCGTCCATTCGCAGTATCTGTTCGATCGGCGTGATCTTCCGGAAGTTGACCTGGAGATTCGCAGTTCTGGACCTAGGCCTCCCTTCGTTGGCCAACCTCCCTAGCAGCTCATCGAAGACGAGCGGAATGACTCCCCCGTGCACAGCTCCATTCCCCCCGAGGTAGAATCGCCCGAACTCGACGCTTGCCTCCACCCGGTCCGAGGCCTCGAGGCTGTAGGTGATGACCGGTGACATCGCCTGGGACCGGCCCGCCCGTTCAAATCGCTTTCCGGCGATCTGTTCGGCCTCGTCGACGCGATACGTTGACAGTGCAGCAGCAGCGGCCCCGAGGTTGCTCTGAACGCGCCGCGCCACGTCAACCGTCGGGCGCGACGCTGCGAGTGCGTCCTGGAAGGTACGCACTGCCTGGACCATCTCGGCGAACGCAGCATCTAGGTCATCAGTCAATACTGCCCCAGGGGCCCCGACTCGGACATCCCCCGTGTCGGTCTTGTCAACGAGGTAGCGGTCGATCGTCATCCGTTAACAATACCAAATGGCGATTGGTTACTGCTAGGTCTGCGGCAAAGTGCTGAGACCACCTAGTCCGAAGTTACGGCGAGTCTGAGTGCCGGGTTCGCCTCTGATCTGCCCTTTCTCAGGTTCGGGGCTCTGCGAATGTAGTCAGAATTGTTGGCGTGTCGCGGCGACTGTTCGTCGTGAATTGCAGTACCGTGATAGGTATGGCAAAGCGTGGGGACGCGGTCCATGTGGTCAGAGTGCGGAAGTCGCATGTGGACAAACAGGGGCAACACCGCGACTA
>SEEV01000155.1 GCA_004211695.1 Rhodococcus sp. (in: high G+C Gram-positive bacteria) | reverse complement strand
GGGTGGACCGCACCTCGGCTCCGCAGTCCCGAGGCGGCCGACCGCTGGACCTGGATCGTGCTGGTGGCCTACGCCCAACTCCGGCTCGCCCGTCCTCTGGCCGAGGACCTACGCCGCCCCTGGGAACGGCAAGTCCCACCAACACGATTGACGCCGGCACGGGTTCGTCGAGGGTTTTCGCGCACCCGCGCGACGATGCCTGTTCCGGCCAGTGCACCGAAACCCAGTCGACCCGGACCCGGACGCCCACCCGGATCGAAAAACACCCACCGCGCACCGCATCACCACGTGGGCAAACACGCCGAAACCAAAGGTAGAAAACCCGTCGGGGCCGCCTGCCCAGGTTAAAAATCAAGCTCAGAGGAGTACGTCCCGGCGCGAGGGGGAGCGCAGGCGTAATCGACCATCCGGTCTCACCCCGCTCGCGCTACGCGAGGTGGTGGGACGAATGTCTGCGTGAAGACGGTTCCGAGTTGCCCCACACAGGTTGCCGGGTTGTCACGGATGGAAATCGTGTTTCTTCCGCGTAAATAGGTCAGTGCGCGTTGACATGCGGTTTCCCCGCTCATAGCGTGAGATTCACATGAGGAGAAGGAGCCGTTCATGTCGCCGTTGCCACCGCCTGATGGCGACCTCGTGGATAGCAACTGCCCGGATTGCCGGCCCGCGAACACCCCAGCGATGCAACCTTCACTGTCGAGTACAGAGTCGACACCTCAGCATCGCCGTGAGGTGGTTCGGACCACCACCCTCGGCACCTGGATCGACACGATCCGCGACACCTTCGTCGCGCTGGATATCAATCCCGCCGAGCCCGCCCACTTCACCGGCGCCGTCCACACCCGCCATTTTGCGCACCTGATGGCTGCCGACGTCACGGCCACATCCCAATCCTTCCGCAGAACGGCCAGGCTGACCAACCGCCACCCACTCGATTTGATGCAGATCGGCATGGTGGTCGCCGGCGAGGGACAGCTCATCCAGGACGGGCGCACCTGCATTCTCGGCCCAGGCGATTTCGCCCTCTATGAGACCTCACGACCGTTTACCTGGAATCTGCATCCGGAATGGCACCTACGCGTGTTCACCTGGCCGCGCGTGTCGGTGTCGCTCACCGAGAGCCAGTCACAGCAGTTGACGGCGCGGACTGTCAAGTCCACTTCCCCTGTGGGACAGCTGCTGTCACCCATGCTGTCCAGCCTGCTCGCCTCCGACGGGGAGGTCTCCTCCGGGGGTGCGATCGGGCTCGCCGGCGGGCTGGCGGACCTGGCCGTCACCGCGGCGCAGGAGGAGTGTCAGCCCGAGGATCCGGATGCCGCCATGCGGGAGTTGCACGCGAGCATGGTGAGGTACATCGGACAGCACCTCGACGACGCCGACCTGTCTCCGTCCGGGATCGCTCGGGCCTTCTTCGTCTCCACCAGAACCGTCCACAGGTTGTTCGCGCGTTTCGGCGCAACCGCCGCTGCCACGATTCGTGAACACCGACTCGAGGCCTGCCGCCAAGCGATGGTGGCCCCCCGAAACACCCCCCGATCCCTGACCGACATCGCAGCCCAGTTCGGGTTCGTCGATCTGTCAGTCTTCAGCAGGGCATTCACGGCGACCTACGGCATCAGTCCGAGCCGCTACCGCGAGCAACACCGATGATTGCCGAGGAATACACCTCGGGGTTGCGACTGACCGCCACCACGTCGTCGTAGCCGACCACCGACACGTCGCGGCCCGGGAGCCGGGTGCGCCGAAACGATGGCGCGGTGGCCTTGCGCTTCGGCTGGTCCCGTCGTGGGTATCCCGAGAACCACATCCGACGACACACACCAGGACCGATCCGATGACCTCACATCTGCACATCATCACCGATCATGAAGAGATCCGTCGCTGGACAGAGGCACATCACGGCGCTCCGGCACGAACAGCGGGGACCGCCGCGGGCTCCGGCGCCCTGCACATCGACCTCGTCGGCGTCCGCACCGCAGAGCTCGAGCACATCTCCTGGCAGGAGTGGTTCACTGCCTTCGAGGAGCAAGGCCTCGCTCTGTGCTACCCGGATCCGCACATTCACGGCGGAACCAGCGCCTGGTTCGAACTTGTTCCCCGCGATGACCCTCGCGCAGCGCCCTGACCCGCGTCGTGCGGCACCACCGTGGTGATCGCCCGCCGCGGTCGGTGCGCTGGTGGGGTCACCGGACGCGTAGGAAGACCACACTTCGCGTCGGGGCCGGTGTCTCGGGGCGGTGGTGTTGCCGGAACCGGGCGCGGCGCCGCATGAAGGCCAGTGCCTCGTCCAGCCGCCGACGCCTGCGACGGGCATATTTCGCTCGACGGGCGGCGGTCTGCCGACTCACCTCGTCCTGGAGAAGAATGGCGACGGTGCTGTGGCATCCGATCGGGACCCGTTCGCAGATCAGCCGTGTCCGTGCCTGCTCGTCCAGAAGTTGCTCGCGGCGCACTCGATCACCCGCAGCGGCAGACGTATCAGCCGGGAGTACACACGCAGTGGGCGATGATCTGGTGTGGGTAGCGGTGGCCCTCGTACGACGGCAGCCCACCGCGCCCGCACAGGCCCTGGATTTCTGGTGAGAGTCGCGGTGTCGACGGTGGTTCCTCGGAGTCCGCGCAGGCTGATTGTCTTCTGTCCGTGTGTAGTTGTGCTCAGTAGAGGGGGACTAGACTTGTGGTCGGAAGGGCGACTGTTCGCATGAGATGCGGGCCCGGCACTGCGGTTGCCGGTATCGAGCTCGTCGAGACCGAAAATGCACCCCTCAGCCATGTGGTGGTGGGTCGGCGAGCCGGGCGGGAAGAGGTTCGTGATGAAGGTGACGGCGAAGGCCACCCGCTGTGGCGGTTGGTGGGTGGTGGAGGTTCCGGGGGTCGAGGCGGTTCTTACCCAGGCGCGGCGGCTCGACCAGGTTTCTGCCATGGTGGCGGATGCCGTGCATGTGGTCGAGGATGTGCCGGCCGAGGATGTCGAGGTCGTTCTCGATTACGAGATCGGGGATTCGGCGGCGCTCATGGAGGCGCGAGCGGCCCACTTGCAGGTCGAGTCCGCCGCCCATGCGCAGGAATGCGCCGCGCGGGCCTCGCGGGCCGCGGTGGCGCATCTGCGTCGATCAGGCCTGTCGGTGCGCGACATCGGTGTCATCCTCGAGCTGAGCCCGCAACGGGTCTCTCAGCTCGACCGCGCCGGCACGCGGGCCTGACGATAGTCCGAGGACCGATTCGAGCGACGGGTGCATTCTCCGAGGCGTGATGTCGGTCTCCGAGTATGTTGCAGGTACCCGTGCTGTTGCTGAGGATTTCGATGTCCGACACCATCACAGTGTTCCTCGCCGGCGATGTGATGACCGGGAGGGGAGTGGATCAGATCCTCCCCTTCGCGGGCGACCCGGAGCTGCGGGAGCGTTGCGTCCGCGACGCACGCGAGTACGTGGCGTTGGCGGAGGAGCGGAATGGTTCGATTCCCCGCCCCGTCGGGTTCGAATGGCCATGGGGTGAGGCGTTGCGCGTCCTCGACGAGACGGCGCCCGACGCACGCGTGATCAACCTCGAAACGACCGTCACCACATGCGCCCACTTCGCGTCCAAGGGAATCAACTACAGAATGCATCCGTCGAACGTGGGGGTACTCGCCGTTGCGCGGATCGACGTCTGCGTACTGGCGAACAATCACATCCTCGACTTCGGTGCCGGTGGGCTCGAAGACACCCTCGACGCGCTGGACCGCGGTGGCGTACGGACCGTCGGTGCGGGGCGCGCCGCGGCGCAGGCGTGGTCGCCCGCGGTCGTGCACGCTGGGACGGGCGGCAGGCTGTTGATCTGGGCGGCGGGTATGTCGTCGAGCGGGGTCTCGCCGCACGGGGCGGCCCGGCGTAGCCGGCCTGGCGTCGCCTACCTTTCTGAACACACCTGCGCCGAGGCGGACCGCGTGCTCGACCGGACGCGGCTGATGCGGCGGGACACGGACGTTGTGGTGGTATCTCTGCACTGGGGTTCGAATTGGGGATACGACGTGCCGGATGCGGATGTCGAGTTCGCGCATCGGCTCGTCGACGGTGGCGTCGACGTGGTCTTCGGGCATTCGTCTCATCATCCAAGGCCAATCGAGATCTACCGTGGCCATCCGATCTTGTACGGTTGCGGCGACCTGATCAACGACTACGAGGGCATCGGGGGACACGAACGCTACCGCGATGACTTGCGTCTGCTCTACCTCGTGGCCCTCGACGCACGCACTCACGAACTGCGTGAGCTAAGAATGGTGCCGATGAGATCTCGGCGGATGCAGCTGCATCGCGCGCCGACCGGCGACACCGAATGGCTGCGGCGGGTCATCGACGAGATCAGCCGCGGCTTCGGCACCCGCATCGACGCGGCCGACGAGTTCCTCGTCGCTCATGCGGTACACGAGAACCAGTGAGTTGCGGGTGGTGTGCGCGCGGCCGGGTGCGTCAAGGGTGCCTTTGTCGGGTTGTGTTGTGAATGATATTGGTAATCAATCTATTTCGATAGTCGGTGGATGTGACGCGTGAGCAGAACCCACACGGACCGGGGGAGTACGTCGTCGGTGGGACAATGAGTCGGTGGGACAATGAAGTGTCGTCACGATCACGCGCCCGTCGAGGAGGCGCATACGCGGTGAAATCACGAAACGTAGGTCGGCGCCCCGGCCGCGTCCGCGCGATCGACTGGAACCGGGTGCCCGACGCGACGGACGCCGCCGTGTGGGATCGGTTGACCCGCAACTTCTGGCTCCCGGAGAAGGTGCCGCTGTCCAACGATCTTCGCTCCTGGCAGACGTTGACCCGGGCAGAGCAGCAGATGACCGTCCGGGTGTTCACCGGGCTGACGCTGCTCGACACCGCCCAGGCCACGGTGGGGGCCGTCGCGATGATCGCTGACGCCGTCACCCCACATGAGCAGTCGGTGCTGACCAACATGGCGTTCATGGAGTCGGTGCACGCCAAGAGCTACAGCTCGATCTTCTCCACCCTGTGCTCGACACGGCAGATCGACGAAGCGTTCACCTGGTCGGAGGAGAACGCTCACCTGCAACGAAAGGCCCAGATCGTCCTCGACTACTACCGCGGCGACGACGCGCTCGCCCGCAAGGCGGCCTCGGTGATGCTCGAATCGTTCCTGTTCTACTCGGGGTTCTACCTGCCGCTGTACTGGTCCTCACGAGGCAAGCTCACCAACACCGCCGACCTGATCCGGCTGATCATCCGTGATGAGGCGGTGCACGGGTTCTACATCGGCTACAAATGCCGGCGCGGGCTCGAGCGGCGGCCCGTCGGTCTGCGGGCCGCCCACCACAAGTACACCCACGAGCTGCTGCACGCCCTATACGAAAACGAGGTCGGGTATGCGCGGGATCTGTACGACGAGGTCGGCTGGACCGAGGACGTGCTGCCGTTCATGCGGTTCAATGCGAACCGGGCGCTGGCGAACCTCGGCTACCACGCCGCGTTCCGGGACGACGAGTGCCAGGTGAATCCGGTGATCGTCGCTGCCCTGGACCCAGGCGGCGGGGAGACGCACGAATTCTTCTCCGGTGCCGGCAGCTCGTACGTGATCGGCAAGCACCAGCACACCGAGGACGCGGACTGGGACTTCTGACCCCGCGTGTGAGTGGGTCAGCCGCAGATCGGCCGGAAGGTTTCGAGTTCGACAGTTTCCGCGCCCGGGAGGTGTCCATCCGGCAGGCGTGGCTCGTATGTGCGGTATCGGGGCGGCGGTGCCGCCGGGGGCAGTTGCGCGAATTAGGCCACGAGGCGGGCGTTGCGGCGGCCATAGTGATAAGTGTCCCGGGCACGAGGAGGAACACCCGCATGCTGCCCTTTTCCCGCTGCTGCGCCGTCGCGGCCGTCGGCGTACTGGCCATGCTGGTGGGGTGCTCCGCCGAGGGAGGCGGGGGTGCGGGCGGGTCGCCGACCGATGCGGGCACCGCTGCCGGTATCACCGCGCAGGGGGTGGGGACGGTGTCCGGGGTGCCGGACACCCTCACCGTGGTGCTTGGGGTGCAGACCCAGGGTCCGACCGCGGAGGGCGCTCTCGCCGCCAACAGTGAGAAGTCGAACGCGCTGCTGGACATCCTGAAGGCGCGGAACGTGCCCGCGGAGGACCTGCAGACCAGTGGGCTGACGATTACTCCGACCTACGTCGACGGGTCGTCGCGGATCGACGGCTACCAGGTGACCAACGAAGTGACCGCCACTGTGCACGAGGTGAGCGGGGCGGGGGCACTGATCGACGCCGCGGCCGCGGCCGCGGGGGACGCGGTGCGGGTGCAGCAGGTCGGGTTCTCCATCGACGACGACGGACCGTTGCGGGCGCAGGCGAGGGGCGACGCGGTGCGGCAGGCGCAGGCCCAGGCCGAGCAGATGGCCGATGCCGCCGGGGTGGATCTGGGGCCGCTGCGCTCGATCACCGAGGCCGCGGCACCCGGTCCCTACCGGACAGGCCCCCAGTCGTCGGACAGTGCGGCTTCCACCCCCATCGAGCCCGGGACACAGGATGTGACTGTGACGGTGACCGCCGTCTACGACATCAGCCACTAGAACGAGGGCCGCTACTCCGCTGTTCGCCGTCGACCGCACACCGAGCGATCAGCCGGATAGCTCCTGCTGTCTTCTCGTTCTGGGGGAGTTCTCCGACGCAGCCGATGGAGACGGCGGCCGAGGGCGTCGCCCGGACGGACGCGCGCCACGGTGTTCACACTGGTCCGTTGCGAGCGGTGGTTGGAGTGGCCCGTGCTGCGTCGGTGTGGCTGTCGGCGCGGTCGTCGGGGTCGGGAGGGTGAACGCTTTCCGGCCACGCTGGAGCCGGGTCTCGCCGTCACCACCTGCCCGAGCGCGCGTAAAACCAGCCATACGCCCCGAACGCGGGTCGAGGGTCTAATGGGCGAAACCCCGCCAGCACTGGGGGTTTGCTGGCGGGGTCGCTTCACCGACTATGAGGTTGAGATGGGGTGCGTCGGTGCAAATAGACGACACCACGCGCGCCTGACTGCGGGCAAGACTTTCACCCGTATGTATGGCCGAACAATCTCACACCACTGAAATGTCGAAAACGCGGATGAAGTGCTCACTATCTGCTATAATCGACGGTCTTTGCGTACTCGCCCAGCTCTCGCTGGGAGGATGGAAGTTCCTCATATGAGTGCACCCCGCCGGGCGCCCTCGGGGCGGCCTGGCCTTCGGGTCGGGGGGACTTCCAGGCCGGCGCTGACTGCATCGGCTCAGTCGGATGGTGGGCGGGCGGACCCCGGTCCGAGGGTGCTCGGGGGGTGCTGCCGCAGCAGAGAGGCGACGGTGCCGGCGGGGGCGGGTTCAGCGAGGTAGGAGCCTTGGGCGAAGTCGCAGCCGCAGGCGTGGAGGGTGTCGAGTTGGGTCCGGGTTTCCACGCCGTCGCCGATGACTGTGGTGTCGTAGGCGCGGGCGATGGTGGTGAAGGCGGTGACGACAGCTTCGGGGCGGCGGCCGGGGAGTGCGGTGATGTAAGACCTGTCGATCTTGAGGGAGTCGAATATCGGGTATCGGATGAGATACCCGAGTGGGCCGTGTCCTGTGCCGAGGTGATCGAGCAGTAGTACGACCCCCAGCTTGTGGAGCGCGGTCAGGGCGGCGACCGTGTGGGTGGTCACCGACGCCGACGCGGTCTCGCTGATCTCGAGGCCTAGACGGTGCGGGGGCAGCCCGGTATCGGCAAGGATGTCGGCAACCTGGTCGGCGAAGGCGCGGTCGCGCAGTTGCACGGTGCTGACGTCGACGCGGATCCCCACGTCTGCTGAGTGCCAGGCGGCGGCCTGCCGGCTGGCGGTGCGCAGCGCCCACGAGCCGAGAGGGCCGATGAGGCCGGTCCGTTCGGCGACGGCGACGAATTCGGTGCGGCTGATGTTGCCGAGGGTGGGGTGCGCCCACCGGGCCAGGGCCTCGACGGCGGTGATAGCGCCGCTCCGTAGGTCGAAGATCGGTTGGTAGAGCAGGGTCAGCTGGTCGTTGTCGAGTGCGGTGCGCAGGTCGGTGGACATTTGAAGGACCCGGTCGGCGTCGTAGCTGTCGCGATCGTCCGGGTGGTAGAGCGCGTGACCGCCGGCACCGGTGCTCTTGGCCCGGTACATCGCCAGATCGGCGCGCCGGATCAGTTCTTCGGCGGTGCAGGTGGGGTCGGAGACGGCGATGCCGATACTGGCGCGCAGCGGCACCGGGGTTCCGGTGGAGTGGTCCGGGGTGCGCAAGGCGGTGGTGATTCGGTCGGCCAGGACGGTCGCGGCGTCCGCGGTGCCGATGTCCTCGCAGACGAGGACGAATTCGTCGCCGCCGAGGCGGGCGACGGTGTCGGCCGGGCGGACCGCCGCGGCCAGCCGCCGCGCGAGCCGGATCAGGGCGGCGTCGCCGTGGGCGTGGCCGAGGCTGTCGTTGACGATCTTGAAGTCGTCGAGATCGACCAACAGCAGCGCGAGCAGGGTGCGATCGCGGTGGGCGGTGTGCAGGGCGGCGGTGATCCGCCGGTACGCGGCGGTGCGATTCGGCAGCCCGGTGAGCGGGTCGTGCAGGCTCTGATGCCGCACCCGGGTTTCGGCGTCGATCCGGCCGATCGCGGCGGACAGCACCGCGGCGACCGCGCGCAGGAACGCGACATCGCGGTCGGTGTAGTCGCGGGGCCGGGCGCTGTGCACGGTGAGCACCCCCCACCCGGCTGCGTCGCCGATCGGCACACTGATGCCGCTGCGCAGCCCGCGGCCGGCCATCGTGGTGGTGGCGAACCGGGTTTCCTGCTCCCGGTTCGGGCAGATCACGATCGCCCCGGTGGCCGCCGCATACCCCGGTTGGGACGCCGGTCCGGCGGCGAAGGCGTGTGGGGTCGGGGGTTGTCCGCGGTAGGCGAGGACCTCGAGCGCGTCGCCGGTGTCGGTGATCCGGGAGATCGAGGCGCACTGCACACCGATCAAGGTGGCGGCCGCGCCGACGGCGGCGGGCAGCAGGGTGTCGAGGTCGGCGTCGACGGCGAGCTGGCCGAGTTCGGCCAGGGCGTGTTGTTCGCGGGCCCGGTGTGCGGTCGACTCGAGTGCCTTCCGGAATCGGCGATCCTGGGTGCGGCGGTCGCGGCGGTCGCGCGCGATCGTGGCGATCACCGCCGGGCCGGCCTCCCCGTCGCACACGGTAAATATGGAGACGGACACCGGGATCGGCGCTCCGGTGCCGAAGTGCCGCAGCTCGCTGATCCCCTCCCAGTGCCCGTTGCGGATCAGGGCCGCCTCCACAACAAGCGTCTGGGCCAGTCCGGCGCCGGTGAGGAATTCGGCGGTGGTCCGGGCTTCGGCGTCGGCGGCGTCGCGCAGGCCCACCAACCTGATTCCCGCCGGGTTGAGAGACAGGATGCGGCCGGAGGCGAAGTCCGACACCATCACCAGGTCCGGTGCCCGCTCGAGCACCGACCGCCACAGGTCGGGATCGGCCGAGTCGAACCGCATTGCATGCCCTTTCGTGGTTCCGTGATGCTCATCTTCCGGCCCGACCCCGGGTACCGATGGTCAGGTCGTCGGATGCGACCGCGTCTCCACCCGCGGCGCGGGGTGTCATCGCCGTGATCGGCTGATCCGTGACGAGCCCGAGGAAGGCCCGTGCATAGGGGGAGTCGGCGGTGGTGTCGGTGACGGCCGACCAGTCGGCCTGTTCGCGCAGGGCCCAGGCGAGCTGCACCAGCGTCACGAAGTCGCACCGATGAATACCTAGTTCGTGAAGTTCGTCGATCATCAGATCGGTGGCAGCGATCACCGGAGCCGCGGCGCTACCGATCTGTACCGGAGAGGCCCGGTACAACAGGTGCTCGGTGACCTCGACGGAGTACGGACGACCGAACACCAGCTCGACCGGGGTGTCGCCGTCATAGACCTTGTTCAGCCGGTCCTCGCGCCGCCCGGCGGCAGGCATTCCGGCGGTAGCCAAGGCTTCGGCTGCGTGTCGCGCATCGTCTCGCGTGAGGACGATGGCAACGTCATGCTCGGCGGGTGTCCCGCCGAGCAAGTATGCGGCGCAGTCGCCGGACACGGCGAACCGGATCCCATTGGCCGAGAGGAGTTTCACCACCCGCACCAGGGTTCGCTGTAGCTCCTCCCGAGCATCTGCCGCCCGGGGGTCGGGGAACCCGCTCGACAGCGGTGGATGCCGGTGGGGTTGTCGTTCGGTGACCATGGAACTGGCTTACCCGATCCCGATGCGATGAACCCTCGCGCCGGCACCAGCCCCGGGCCGCGGCACCGACGGCCGAGGGCGTGTTCGACCGGCAGACCGCCGGATGTAACGAAGCCACCGCGCGCCGCCAACGGGCAGACGATTCGTGCCCGGACCGCGCCGCGCTGCCGGGACAGAACCTCGATTCACGCGGATAGCGGCCGATCCCACACTCGAGAGGCGCATCGCCCGGGGTTCGGAGTGCTGATTCCGGTGGTAGTGCGGGGTCCCGCTCTGAAGGCGGTGACACGCCGGTACTTCCCGACCCTGGGCCTGCTTGCGCCCAAAGGCAGGTTTCGGGCTCAGCTGCACTCTCCTTGGGCACTGCCTGCAGCATTGCATTAAACAATCCTGAAGTATGTTATAGTGCGAAATTACAGAAAGATGGTTTTATTTACCTTCGGTCCACAGGATCGGGGCAGTGCATCCCGGACGCACCGTGGTCGCAATTACGGATCCGGCAGCGGGTCGGGTGCGCCACGGCTCGGATTCCCTGATGCCCGGCGGAGCGTTGCGGCTTACAAGCGGCTGACAAAGTAGACGGTGGGCCCTCCCATGCGTGGTGAAGTGTTGTTTTCCTCTGTCCTATCGCATTTCGCGTCTGCGAAGGTGTGCTGCGAGAAGGTCCCGGCGTTGTGCAACGAGGTTGTCGAAGGTGTGGCAGCCGCGGTGACGCCGACCGGCAGCAGCATCGTCCTCGACGGGGGGCGAGAGGACACGGCCGAGTTCACTGCCGGCGCCGCACAGCTCGGACGATGCGAAGGAGGCTTCCCTGCGAGCCCCCGCACATCGCGCTCCGCCGGCGTTGGGCGCTTCACCGATGCCACGCAGTCGGCGGCGTGGTCGCCGTTCGTAAGTCAGGAGCGCAGGACTTCCGTGTGCGCGGATCCGATGCCCGACTTTTTCCCGGGGGCCAGCCTCCGCTCACAGGTTTTGGCGCACTCGTTGCGGATGACGGTCAAACCGCTGCTCGGGGTGTGGGCGCAGTGGCCGAGTCCTCTGTGGCCGGCCGGAGTGATCGACCACGCGGCTCGGATCGTCCCGCCGCTCCGTGGGGTCGCCCACCGCTCCGTGCGACTCGAGAACTGTGCTGCCGAATTGATCGACGCCGGCAATCTGGGAACTGAGACGGTGGTGCTGTATCTGCATGGTGGCGGTTTCCTGACCTGCGGGCTGAATACCCACCGCCGCCTGGTTTCGCGGATCTCGGCCTCTGCCGGGGCGGCGGTACTCAGTGTCGGCTACCGGATGATGCCCAAACATCCGATCCGTGATGCCATCGCCGACGGAGTCGACGGTTACCGGTGGCTGCTCGGACAGGGGTTCGAGACGGGGAAGATTGTGATCGCTGGTGATTCTGCCGGCGGCTACCTGACGTTCATGACCGCGCTTACGCTGGTCGACCTGGACCTGCCGCGTCCGGCAGGGTTGGTCGCGCTGTCACCGCTGACGGACATGGATCCCGCGGGAAAGCTCGCCCACCCTGGCGCCGGCCAGTGTCCGGTCTTTCCACGTTCGGTCCTCACGGCGCTCACCGGCTTGGCCGATCAGGACGCTCACCGCGACGCGACTGGCAAGCCATGCGCCTCTCCGGTTGACGGCATCCTGGAGGGCCTGCCGCCCGTGTTGATCCAGGTCGGTTCCACCGAGATGCTTTACCCCGATGCCGAGCTGATGGCCGAGCGCCTCGCGGCGGCCGGGGTACCCATCACCCTCGAGGTGTGGGACCGGCAGGTCCACGTGTTCCAAGCAGCCGCCGACCTCATTCCCGAGGCAAACCACGCGATCGCGCAGATCGGAAACTTCATCCGCACGACAACCACCGCACGCACCCATCGCAGTCATCTTCCCGTCGAAACGGTGGCATTGTGAAAAATCCGCGCCAGCGCCAGCGCCTGCGACGCAGTGCGCACCAAGCCGGAACGAAATGCCCGTAGGCGTCTCGGGTAGACAGGCCTGGACGGGTCGGCATGCCGTTGGTTCTGACGAGCAACCGAGCTCCGAATGACCGGGCGCTCGCTGTTTCCGAGCCCGGATCGCCACTGAATCTCTGCTGGATCGGTTGACCAACACCAGGTCCAAGTGCTGATGGACGGCCCGTCCTCGAGGCCACGGAAACTGCCCGGAACCGCCACCACCCGACAGCGACCCATCCGCGTGTTTGATGCTCGGGGCACCGAAAACGGTGACGACGCCACCGGCGTTGGTCGAGGTCCGTTCCGGTGAGGCGGGGCGGGGTATGGATTGCCGGCGATCCGCTGGACCAATCGCAGCAGCGGGGGAGTCCGAGCTGTCCGTCGCCCGTAATGGCCTCGCATTGTGAACGAGTCACGAGACCGAGGGGTATCGGCGGGTCGTTCGTGAAGGAGAGGGCCGAGGGCGGTGATGCGCGCGGCGGGTGTCATCCGTTGGCGTGGAAGGGGGCGGCTTGTCCGCGGCGCCGTGGCGTGGGGCGGCGGAGGAAAGCCTGGAGGGCGGCAGTGCCGCCGAGTAGCAGCATGAGCAGTGTCTTGTGGGTGTTCATGGGTTCACCTCCTGGTGGGCGGACGCCGGTGCTGTGTCGGTGGTGCCGGCGGAGTGGCTGTCGGCGCGGTGGCCACGGCGACGGCGCTCATAGTGGCATTTACAGGCCGACTACCTGTTCGAGGGCGTCGAGTTCGGTGTCGAGGTGGTCGAGCATCGGGTGCAGGTTCGGGATGGTGCGCCGGCAGCCGGTGAGCCCGAATACGAGTTGGTCGTCGCTGCTGGTGGCGGTGATGTTCAGGGCTTGCCCGGTGACCGGGATCGACAGTGGGTAGAGGGAGTCGAGGCGGGCGCCGTTCCAGTACAGCGGGGTGTCGGGTCCGGCGACGTTGGAGATCACCAGGTTGAACGGCGGCCGCTGTGGTCCCCGCCGGCCGAAGAGCATTTCGATGCCGAGGGGGGCGGCGCCGAGGGCGCTCATCGCCAGCACTTGGGCGGGGCTCATCGCCCGCAGGGCGTGTTTGCCTTCGCGCATGCAGGTGCGCACGGTGTCGAGGCGGTGGGCGGGGTCGGTCAGGTGGGTGGCGAGGTTGCACATCAGGATCCCGACGCGGTTCCCGGTTGCGGATTCCGCATGGGTGCCGGAGGTGTTGGGGCGCAGGGAGACCGGGACCATCGCGATCAGCGGGTCGGCGGGCAGCGCTCCGAGGTCGTGCAGGTAGGTGCGCAGGGCTCCGGCGGACATCGCCAGGATGATGTCGTTGACGGTGGCGTCGGCGTGTTTGGCGAGCAGCCGGATCCGTTCTAGGAGGGCGCTGAACAAGGCTGGTTCTGGGGCCGGTCGTTGTACGGGCCGAGGCGCGAAGATTGGCCGGACGATCGCGCGCGATGGCCGATCGGCGGCGGGGCAGAGCGTCCGGAC
>SEEV01000590.1 GCA_004211695.1 Rhodococcus sp. (in: high G+C Gram-positive bacteria) | reverse complement strand
GATCGACAGGATGCCCATCGACACGACGCCCGTGATCAGGCCTCCGACGAAGAGGGGAACGCCGAACAGGAGATTGAGTGCGATCGCGCCGCCGATCACCTCGGCGAGGTCGGTGGCGACCGCCATCGCCTCCGCCTGCAGCCAGAACGCGCGACGGTTGCCGGTCCGGAGGCGGGTACCCAGCATTTCGGGCAGTGACTTGCCGGTGACCAGCCCGAGTTTCGCGGACAGGTACTGCACCAGCACGGCCATGGCGTTGGCGAGCACGAGGACCCAGACGAGCAGGTATCCGTACTTGGCGCCCGCGGTGAGGTTGGCGGCCACGTTGCCGGGGTCGACGTAGGCGATGGCCGCGACGAAAGCGGGTCCGAGGAGCGCGACTGTCCGGATGCTGCCCTTGCGGGGCGCGCGGCGCGGGAGGAGGGGTCTGGGGGCCTCGATGCTCACTGGACTCCTGATCGTGGTCGCGTCGATCTACCTGCTGATTCGTATATCCGGACTATAGAGTTAGGTGCAACGAACTTTCAAGTGCAGCGTCTGGTTCTGCGCGGAATTCCCACCCTCGGGGCTATATTTACTAGAACGTGTTCTAGCTATGGTGGAAGGGGTCCCGATGGGCCAGGTTCTCGACAGAATCGAAGGTGTCGCCGAGGAGATCCGCGGAGAGGCAGTGCGGTCGGAGGCGGACTGCCGGCTCACCGACACCGCCGCCGCCCTTCTGCGCGACTCCGGCGCGATCCGGCTGCTGCAGCCCAAGCTGTACGGCGGCCACGAGGTGCACCCCCGCGAGTTCGCCGAGACCGTCATGGGAATCGCCGCACTCGACGGCGCGAGCGGATGGGTCGCCGGGATCGTCGGCGTGCACCCGTGGGAGCTGGCCTTCGCCGACCCGCAGGTGCAGGAGGAGATCTGGGGCGAGGACACCGACACGTGGATGGCGTCGCCGTATGCGCCGATGGGTGTCGCGACACCCGTCGACGGCGGTTACGTGCTGAAGGGCCGCTGGTCGTTCTCGTCCGGAACCGACCACTGTCAGTGGGCCTTCCTCGGGGCGATGGTCGGTGACGGCGAGGGTGGAATCGCGATGCCGCCGTCGTCTCTGCACGTGATTCTGCCGCGCACCGACTATCAGATCGTCGAGGACACGTGGGACGTGATCGGACTGCGCGGAACGGGAAGCAAGGACCTGATGGTCGACGGCGCATTCGTCCCGGACTACCGGACGCTGAATGCGTCGAAGGTGATGGACGGGCGTGCTCAGAGGGAGGCGGGCAGGCCGGAGCCGCTGTTCAACATGCCGTATTCCTGCATGTTCCCGCTCGGCATCACTGCCGCGGTCATAGGAATCACCGAGGGGGCGCTCGCCTGTCACCTCGCGGTGCAGAAGGACCGGGTCGCGATCACGGGCCAGAAGATCAAGGAAGACCCCTACGTCCTCAGTGCGATCGGCGAGTCCGCCGCCGAGATCAACGTGTCGCGGGTGTCGCTCATCGAGACCGCGGACCGGTTCTACGACAAGGTCGACGCCGGCAAGGAGATCACGTTCGAGGAGCGTGCGATCGGACGTCGTACTCAGATCGCCGCGGCCTGGCGCGCGGTGCGTGCCGTGGACGAGATCTTCGCGCGCGCCGGCGGCGGGGCACTGCACTACAAGACCCCGATGCAGCGGTTCTGGCGCGACGCCCACGCCGGTCTCGCGCACGCGGTCCACGTGCCCGGACCCACCAATCACGCGAGCGCGCTCACCCAGCTCGGCGGCGAACCACAGGGAATGATGCGGGCCATGATCTAGGACGCCGGGGCCGAGGCGCACGCCTCGGCCCCGGCATCGGATCAGAGTGCGGCCGCGGCGAATCCGGTCTCGAGGTCGGCGAGGATGTCTTCGATCCCCTCGATGCCGACGGCGAGCCGGACCAGTCCGGGCGTCACACCGGCAGCGAGCTGCTCCTCCGGGGTGAGCTGCGAGTGCGTCGTCGACGCGGGGTGGATCACCAGCGAGCGCACGTCGCCGATGTTCGCGACGTGGCTGTGCAGGGTGAGTGCGTTGACGAACTTCTTCCCGGCATCGACACCGCCGGCCAGTTCGAACGTCACGATCGCCCCGGCGCCCTTCGGTGTGAGCTGCCGTGCGCGCTCGTGCCACTGCGAGGACGGCAGACCGGCGTAGGCCACGGACGTGACCTCCGGGCGCGCCTCGAGGAACTCCGCCACCTTCTGCGCGTTGGCGACGTGCCGCTCCACGCGCAGGCTGAGGGTTTCGATGCCCTGCGCGATGAGGAACGCGTTGAACGGGGCGACCGCGGAACCGAGGTCACGAAGCAACTGCACGCGCGCCTTCAGCGCGTAGGCCGGTGCACCGAGGTCCGCGAAGACGACACCGTGGTAGCTCGGGTCCGGAGTCGTGAAGCCCGGGTGCCGGCCCTGAGTCCAGTCGAACGTGCCGCCGTCGACGATGACGCCGGCGATCGCGGTGCCGTGGCCACCGAGGTATTTGGTGGCCGAGTGCACCACGATGTCGGCGCCGTGCTTCAGCGGCTGCAGCAGGTACGGGGTGGCCACCGTGTTGTCCACGATCAGCGGGATCCCGTTGTCGTGACCCACCTTCGAGATGCCGGGGATGTCCAGGATGTGGTTCTTCGGGTTGGCGATCGTCTCACCGTAGAACGCCTTGGTGTTCGGGCGGACGGCGCTGCGCCACTGTTCGAGGTCGTCGGGGTCGTCGACGAACGAGACCTCGATGCCGAGCTTGGGCAGCGTGTAGTGGAAGAGATTATAGGTGCCGCCGTACAGGTACGGGCTGGAGACGATGTGGTCGCCGGCCTCCGCGAGGTTCAGTACCGCAAAGGTTTCCGCGGCCTGGCCCGAGGACAGGAGCAGTGCGGCGACGCCGCCCTCGAGGGCGGCGATGCGCTGTTCGACTGCGTCCTGGGTGGGGTTCATGATCCGGGTGTAGATGTTGCCCGGTTCGGCCAGACCGAACAGGGCGGCAGCGTGATCGGTGCTGTCGAACGTGTACGAGGTGGTCTGGTAGATCGGCAGCGCCCGCGCCTTGGTGGTCGCGTCGGACGTCTGCCCGGCGTGGATCTGCTTGGTCTCGAACGA
>SEEV01000589.1 GCA_004211695.1 Rhodococcus sp. (in: high G+C Gram-positive bacteria) | reverse complement strand
CGGACGCTTCTTCTGCGAAGGCATTGACAACAGTCCTGACCGGCAGAGGGGAAGGGGAAGTCTGCCGCCCCAACCTTGCAACGAAAACAGGCCAGAACTAAGCAGCGACACGCTACTAGTTGCTGCCGCGGTGTCTCTGTGGCGTCAAGTCGACGCCCACCCTGCGAATGCGTGCGAATCGTCTCGATCGGTGGGCGCATTGAGAGTCTTGATAGAACAGAGAGTATTGATATGAGCCTTGAGGGGGGCGTGTGCGTTTCAAAGATGAGCACCCAGAACTGTTTCGCCAGCTACATCCGACCCGCAATGTCGGGGTCGATCTCGGTTCGATCCCGAACTCTTCGCACGAGATGCTGTGGTGGCGATGCCCCGTTGGCCACGAGTGGCGAGAGACACCGCTGCAACGGTGATCGCACGCGACGTGGAAGAAGGGGGATCTCCACGCCTGCCTGTACTGCGTCGCCCCTGGCTGCATCGTGCACAGTTGCGGTCACCGCCGGCTCCGGCCCAGCGAAACCACCTTCCGTGTGCTCGCCCACCCGTGCGACAAGTGCGAGGTCAAAGAGCACACACGTCTGATTCTCGACGCGCTTGACGATTCGGTCGCCGGTCCGCCTCCTCGACGACAGCCCGCTCTACGCCCTGTTCTGCGGCACGGCGGCCGACACCGTCGAGTGGTGGGACGAGATCTTCCCACTGGTGGAGGCGTATTTCGTGCGGATGGTCAGTGTGTACGTCGCGATCGCGACCGTCGAGCATCGCCCCACGCTGAGCTACCCGACATCGAGCGTGCTCGGCGGGTGCATGCTGCGCATCCTCGAGGCGCTGCCGCAGGACTGTCGGGAGGAGATGCACTCGGCCGTGCCGGAAGATGCCGGACACTTTCATTCCACGCATCTACCCGGCCATCACAATGGCGAGATCGGATGGGCGCTGAAGAAGCTCGGCTTCGACATCCTCGACACACCCCTGCCGGACGATATCGAGCGGCGCGTGCAGTTCTGCGAGCAACAACGCTTCACCGCGACCGGTGAGCTGCCCCCGGTCGACCTTGCAGACAGGCACTATCCCGCCTTCATCCACCTTCCCCGGGACCGCGAGCGCGGGGCGGTGTCCGAGCTGCGCCGATTCCGCCCGAAGCAACTCCCACCGCGGATCACCGCCATTCGGGTCAGGCTCGGCGAATCCGCACCCGCCGCACCCGCCGACCCCCTCGGCCGCACGCGCACCGGTTACGCCCCGGAGCTCACGCCGCAGGAACTGTGGGAGCGGGGCCGCAGAGTGTGGAAGTTCCGCGCCGATCACGTCGCCGCCTCCACGATCGTCCTGATGGTGTCCGACAAGACGGTCGTCCTGGTCGGATCCATCACCGGGATGACCCTGCACCGCGGCGGTCTGGCCCTCCTCGGGGAGCCGCTGCCCGACCACCCCCTGATCGGCAGACCGGACCCGCTGCATACGCCGAATCCTCTTGCGCATGGCGTCATCACGGGTGAGGTCGAACGCAGTGGACACGAGCCGGACCCTCGACATGCTGGAGTCTTCGCCGCGATTCGCACGCTTCATCCCCGCCCGCAGCCTCGCCGCACGGCGGCGATCTCCCGGATCCGCTAGCCGACGGGGCCGGAATACCGGTGCACGAGCTGTTGTTGACGAGGCTGACGGTGGCGCGGGTACCACACAGATAATCGTCGCTGCGAGCGTCCACTTGCCGAGAGGCGATATGGCGTCCCCGTCACCCTGACCGGGGTAAGACCTGCATTGCGCAGCGTTCCCCGGGCCAGGATGAGGAGCCGCTGACGCCGGGGAAGGTGTCGGCGGCTTTCCTCTGACTCCTCTACAGATCCTCCACGCGGACCGACTCGGGGTCGATATCCAGACGTGTGCCCTTGTACGAGGGATGTCTGAGCCCACCTGAGGTGTGCTCTCTGAAATCGACCTCGACCACCGTGACCGGGGTCAGCCAGCGGACATCGCCGTAACCGTCAGGGGCCGCTGCCGGGTCGCCTGTGAGGGGGCTGGTGGGGCGTTCGAGCGTACGGAACTCCTCCCTGAGCTGTCGGCGCGCGGAGACACTCAGACCGCTACTGACGTGACCTACCTGCTCGAGCCGCCCGTCGGCGTTATAGGCGCCGAGAACCAGTGCGGCCACCGACCGGCTGCTGCCGACGAACCCGATCGCGAGCAACGTTCCCCTCGTGCGGATCGCGGTCTTGATCCACGCTCGA
Source organism: Rhodococcus sp. (in: high G+C Gram-positive bacteria) (assembly GCA_004211695.1). Taxonomy (GTDB): domain Bacteria; phylum Actinomycetota; class Actinomycetes; order Mycobacteriales; family Mycobacteriaceae; genus Rhodococcus_F. Next base: position 885 of record SEEV01000589.1, on the reverse strand, counting down.
TTCCGCAGCCCCGGAAGGTAAATCGAGTTAGATCTCTTGGCGACTATTCCCTCCATCTGCGCCGAGCGGGCCGCGTTCAGCATGACGCGACCATTCTGGGATTCCCAGCTCGGCGGCACGGTGATCGGTAGCCCACCGATGTTCTCGATAACCGATCCCAGTTCGACCAGCTCCGCCCGCCGATCCAGGTAGGGCGCACGCAGAAGTTCTACGCCGTTTCGGACCAGTGCGTCAAAAGGCAAGTACCTCACAGGAATCCGCCGCTGCAGCGGTTTCGTCGCACGTGCGACACCGAGTCTGCGCTGCAAGAGCCCGAAGGACGGCCGGCCACGGTCCATGGCCACGATCTCCCCGTCGAGAACGATGCGTCCGCCGCCCTCAAACGCCGTCGACAGGGCCTCGGCGATCTCCGGGTAGGAGGCGGTGACGATGTTGAGATTACGAGTCCACAGCTCAGGCTCGCGGCCACCGCCGACGGAGGCCAGCACCCGGCACCCGTCGTACTTCATTTCGAAGCTCCACGGACGGTCATCTTCCGGGGGAGGGCCGGCCGTCGCGAGCATCGGCGCGATCAGCCGACTCATGCCTGTGATTGTGCCCTGACCTGGCGCCCATCGGCCTGACAGGGGGCGTCGAGGTTGTCCGGTGACACGGGATTGTCCTCGGTGTGGAGCTGTGACCTGGGCCGAGGAATTTTGACTGGCGGGATTCGGGTGTGCTGTCAGCGTTTCGGGGGTTGGTGACATGGCCGCTGGCCGCTGTGGGCCAGTGAATCTTGCTTGAACCGGCGTGTGTTGCCGTCTGCTCATGCACCGTCGGCAGGCTGCGGTGATTCGCATCGGCCCTGCGAACTGGCCTGCCGGCCAGGGTGGGGTGAACTCGAAC
>SEEV01000588.1 GCA_004211695.1 Rhodococcus sp. (in: high G+C Gram-positive bacteria) | reverse complement strand
CCCCAGCGGCTTCCGAAGTTGGAGGTGAAGGTTCCCACGGCGGGGAGGACGAACAGGGGGCGGCGGGCAGCGGCTTCGCGGGCGGCGCGCTCTTCGCTGAAACGCTGTCCCTTGGCGAGGAGGTTGCTGAACTGCGACAGGTCCGTCGGGTTCGCGATGTTGAGGACCTGCGGTGCGTTCGAGTCGGACGCTGCGGTGTCGGCGACCGTGGAGAACTGCGCGGCCTGCGGCTCGGCGGTGGTTCCGATGGCGCTCGACTCGTCGCTGGCGAGGGCGACCTCGGAGTGGTCGGACGAGCCGGAGGATCCGTTGGTGACCGCGGCCTGGCCGGCGGCGACTACGGCGCCCGCGGCGACGGCGAGGACGGCGGCGCGACCTTTGAGAGCTGAGGGGGGAGTCGGGAGTCGGTGGGCTCCGCGGCGGGAGTGGGAGGGTGCGCCCTCGGGGGACTCGGAACCGCTGCGGGGGGTGAAGCCGGGAATCTCGGACTCCGTGTCGACGGTGTCGAAGCCGGTGGGGGCGTCGGCGCTGTCGGCGGCGGAATGGGAGTTGCGAAAGTACATGCTGGAAATCTCAGAACTATCGGTCTCGGAGTGACGCTCGACCGACCTCGAGGGGTACGTGGGCGTGACTTCGTCCTTGTGGCCCCGCAATTCGTCACCGTGGTGACTCACAAAACGGCTGGCCGTGAACTGGCTGCGGTGGTGCATACGCCCGTCCGTCCTCCTGCTCGTGACCTGCCTGTGACTTAGACCTGGCGACGGTAACGAAACGGTTGCGATGCGCGCAACCTGTAACGCGAAGGAACGGCTACATGTGATGCGCATCACAAACTGAGCTGGGGAAACGTCGAACCCCCGTTTCGTCTCGGTTCAATCTCGCACCCCGCGAGCGCGTGTCACATCACGGGGGAAGCGGTCAAAAAGCGCTAGCGTCGGCTTGTGGCGTCATCTACTCGATCCCCGGACGGGCGTAGAGCCGAGCCCGAGCGCATTCCCTCGTCCGGCGGAACCGGTCCGACGGTCCGCGACGAGCCCGATCCCGCCCGGGCCCGCCGCGGGTGTGTGGTCGCGGTCGTGCTGGGCCTCGTCGGTGGTCTGGGAGTGGCGTCGGCGCCCGTCCTGCAGGCCGTCCGGTCGGTGGACGGCACGGCAACGCCGTCCGGGATCGGCTCGTCCGCGCTGTGGGCGGCCGTGTTCGCCGTCGCCGCGCCCGTCGTCGCCCTCCTCGCGGTTCTCGCCCGGCGCACCGCGGTGGCGGGTGCGCTGCTGGCCGGTGCCGGTGCGGTGTCCGTCGGCGCCGTCGGCCTCGACACGCAGCTGTGGACCGATGCGATCGACGCCAATCGGCTCGAGCTGTTCCGGCCGACGACTGCAGCCGAACTCGCCGCCGGGTCCGGTGCCTACACGGCCCTCGCCGGGCACGTCCTCATCGCCTTCGCCGGCCTGCTCGGCATGGTCGCTGTCCACCGCATGTCCCTGATGGACGGTTACGGCGACGCACGCAGCTCCGAACAGGTGGGGCGGGCAACCGGCGCCCGTGTCGGTTTCCTGCCGTCCGCCCTCGCGGTGATCGCCGCCGTCGTGCTCGTCGGTGCCCTGTTCGCTCCCGCGTTCGTGTCCGAGGATCCGGTGATCCTGGTCCAGGCGGTGGTCGAGTCGGACCTCGCCGCATCTGCCGGTGCCGGTCTGATCGCGGCGGCAATTCTGATCGTCGTCGCCTCCGCGCTGGCGTCCATCTCGCCGCCCGTCGCGTCCGGCGCACTCGTCGGGGCAGGACTGTCCGCGCTCGGCGTGGTCGGCACGCGCCTGGTCGCCGGACTCGCCGCCGGTGAGCGGATCCAACCCGGACCCGGCGCGGTGTGGGGGACCGTCGGTGCCGGCGTCCTCGTGCTCGTCGGAGCCTGCATCCCGATGATCGACCGGGCTCGCGACGGCAGGATCCTGAAGACACTCGCCGCCGCGTCGCCGTCCACTCCGACGCAGGGCGCACCGGGGAAGGCGGGCGTCGTCACGCCGTCCGCGAAGGGCGTCGCCAAGGCGGCTCTGCGGGCCGAAGCCGCCGCGGCGCGCGCCCGCATCGCGCGCTGGCACGTCGCCGCCGGGATCGCCGGAATCGCCACCGCCGCGCTCGCCGTCGCCGGCGCGCTGCTTCCCGTCCTCGACACCCCGGCAGGCATCACCCGCCCGGACGTCTACGCAACCCGCGTCGTGCTCGTCGCCGCGCTCGTCCTCGTCGTCGGCTGCGTCTGGCTGCTGCTGTCGGAATTCGCCTCCGCCGTCCGACCCGCGGTCGGGGTGCTGTGGGTGACGATCCCGTTCTCCGTCGCCTCGGTGTCGCAGTCCGTGGTGCTCGCCACCGACGTGCCGGGGATCGGCGCCGGAGCTGGAGCGGTCCTGCTGTGGTGCGCGGCCGTCACCGCCGGGATCACCGGCGTGCTGACGTGGTTCGCCGGTTCGGCGGGACGCGAGGAGATCGACACATCCGAGGAACCGTCCACGTCGATCGCGGTCCTCGCCGTCGGCGGCCTCGGCGCAGTCGCCGCGGTCGTCGGACTGGGACTGCCGCTCTTCCACGGAACCGATGCACGCGGCGACGACTACGCCCCCGCGTCGTTTGCGGAATTCCCGTGGAACCTCGACGTGTGGGGTCGCGTGCTGCTCGGCGTCGCCGTCGTTCTCGCAGTGATCGTCGCCTCACGTGCCCGGCCCGCCAGGGCGGTGGCTCTGCTGCTCGGTTCGGCCGTTGCGGTGGGGGTATACCTCGTGTCGTGGCCGCTCACCGATGCCCGGGTCACCGACCCTGAAATGGGGGCCGGTGTCGTCCCGTCAGCGGTGGGCATAGTGTTGATTGCGGCTGCCGCGGCCCTCACGACACGCAGCAGAAAGCGGTGAGGTCTTTCTCGCCGATTTCGGTGAGGCCCGCCTCAAGTTTTCTGGTGAGGCTCGCCTCAGTGCGCCAGATCGCGTGATGTGGACCACATACCAGACACGCGGGCGCAGACCGGGCCCGGCAACTGGTTAAAGTCCAAAACAGACCCGCTCCTACCCCTCGAGCGGGTGTCAACGCAGACGAGACGGTGAGCAGATGGATCTCTTCGAATACCAGGCGAAGGA
>SEEV01000587.1 GCA_004211695.1 Rhodococcus sp. (in: high G+C Gram-positive bacteria) | reverse complement strand
TGCGCTGCGGTGTCGACTTGTAACCCCAATCGAACAGCTTCTTCAGCTGCGGCGTCGAGTGCATGACGTTGATCGCACCCGGGATCTGGAAGAGCATCTTGGCCCAGCCCTTGTTGTCCGCTCCACCCGCTTCGAGCAGCACGACGGACGCGCCGCTTTCGGCGAGCCTGCGCGCGACCGCACAGCCGGCGCTGCCCGCTCCTACAACGACGTAGTCGGCCTCGGTCATGCTTTGTTCTCCGTTCGCGAGTCGACGCAAAAGGACACCCGAACACAGGATATTCGCCACGCACCATCAGCAACCAACGTTGCGGCATGAGGGAAATGAAGCGTTCGTGAGACAAAGTCGGCAGATGAAGTCGTGGGACAAACGGAAACTTGCTGATCATCATGTCGACCCAGTCGGACCCCGTCAGCGGACATGCTCGCACTGTACGAGGTGGTGCTGGACCTGGATGGAGAGATTCTGTCGTACCGCAGGACTCGCCGGTACCGGCGCGGCTCCGCCATTGGGGTGGCTGACGAAGAGCCCTCCATCGACGAAGAGCCCCCATCGGACGAAGAGCCCCACCGTGACCGGAGGACGGTGCCCGGTGACAGCTGCCGGTGAAAATCCGAGCCCCAAAACCCCACCAGTGCCTCGGTCCCGCCCAAGTTGGCGAGAATCCGGGAGTGACACATTCGTGAGACTGCGCAGTTCAGCGCGCCGTCGCGATGACACGTTCCGCGGAACCCAATTGCTTGTGTAGGTGCGCAGCCTGCCCCCTGCTGTCCCGCATTCGGAGTTGAAAGAGCAGAGTTTGAGGCGTGTAGTAGGAGTTGTCGTCGCTTCCCGGCGGCGCACCCGAAAAAGAGAATCGCTGAAGCGACCAGGATTCGAGCTCGTCTGAGCTTGGTCCGTTTCGCCCCTTTCGAAGACGGCTTCGCCTGTTGAGGACGTGGACCCTCACCTTGATCTCTTCGGCGCCACGGAAGGTATGACCGTGCTGAAACAAGCGAAGAAGACCCCGCGTCTGCTGGCGAAGATTGTGATGATCGGAGCACTTGCTGCGGTTCCGATGTCCGCAGTGGCAACACCCGCTGCGGCCGCCCCGGTGTCGGTGATTGTGCACGTCGATCGGGATTGGGAGCACCCCCGAGGCGGGGACGACAAGAAGGATGAGAAGAAGGACGAGAACGAACTCAATCCGTTCGGTGGTCTGTTCGGCGAAGCCAATCCGTTCGGCGACATGTTCGGCGACATGTTAGGTGGAGCCAATCCGTTCGGTGGTCTGTTCGGCCAATCCAATCCGTTCGGCGACATGTTCGGTAGCAGCTGACTTCGTCGGATGCGAACCTGCCCTGCCTACCTCGACGTAGGCCGGTTCGTCAGGATCGAGACCTGAATCCGCTCCGGATCGCGGTCCTCATCCGAGGTCGAACCGGCAAGACGAACCCGGACAGGCCGCCGGGAAGCTGTCCGAGCGCTGGGACACCGGGTCACCACGCGCGTCCTCGGCCGGCTGGCCGGCAAGTCGCCGCTCTCCGGCCTCGGCTCGGGCCTGTCCGGGATGAAGGAGAGTCCTCATTGTCCTCGGGCTGTTGCAGGGTGCGGTTCTGCTCGTAATCGCCCTGCTGGTCCTGCTCGTGGCCGAACTCGTCGCGGCCGTCCGTGCCGCCGCAGGTGACCCACCCCGCCGGGGCCATCCCACAGGGTTGTGGGCGCCCGGCGCGGTGATCAGGGTGCACTGCTAGGCGGAGGTGCCGCCGGCATCGCCGGTGGACGGCGCCGACTTGGTCTTCGCCTTACCGGTGGCGCCTCCCTTTGCGGGCGGTGCCTCCGGCGGCGCCGACTCCGGCTCGGGGGTGGCCGTGCTCCCGGGTTCGACCTCGGGCCCGGCGTCGGCCTTCTCCGATCTGGGCGTCAGCTCCCCCAGTTTGCCGCGGGTCCAGGACCACGCGCCTCCGGCGGCGCCCCCGAGCACGCCGACGGCATGTCTGGCGGTGTGCGCGGCACCCCCGACCAGGGTCCTGGCGGTGATGGCGTTGAGGACCACGAACACCGCCGGGGAGGGTATCTCCTGGGGGAGTTTCGGCCGGATGTGCTCGTCGAAGAACGCGTCGTGATCGGCCTGAGTGTCCCAGATCTCGGAGACGGTGAGGCCGTCACCTTCTAGAAAGGCGTAGTGGGCGATGAATCCCTTCGCCGATTGGAGATCATCGACGGTGACGTCTACCGCCGAGTACTGATCTTTGGTCATGCCCGGTGCGTGGTGACGGATTACGACTGACATGCTGTTGCCCCTTTCCGAGACCCGACAGGTCCACAGAAAGTGGGGAGCATGACGCACACCACTGGCATGGGGTGGGCTTGTTGAGCCTCGATCCCGGGAGTACCCGGGAAGGGCCCAAAGTGAACAGGCTGCGATCGATGCATCCGCATCCGGTAGCGACGGATCCCGTTTGATACATCGTCAATCAGGACGCCGGGCATGCTTCGAGGATGTCCCGAGTTCCGTGGAACTTCGGTGGCGGCCCGGTGAGCATCAGGCTGCGTTCTCCTGATCATTGTGCATGACGGGTGTGACAATTTCGGCGAACTCGCCCTCGAGCGCGGCGCGGAGTGTCGCCAGGTGCAGGTGGCCGTTGACGCGGCGGAACTGCTTGCCGGCCTCGATCATCCCGGCCGCGCACCAACGCAGCGCCATCTGCCCGTCCCGCCACCGCTTGACGTTGGCGGCGTGCTCGCGGCATACCGAGATCATCGACTCGATCGCGTTGGTCGAGCGCAGCGTGCGGGCGAGGGTGGGCGGCACACCCAACCGCAGCACGGTGAGCGTCTCGTCCAGGCCCTCGCGCAGGCTGGCCGCCGCCCCGGGATGGGTGCGGTCGAGTTCTTTGGCCAGGGCCCGCAGCGCGGCCTCGGCCTCGAGCGCCGACGCGGCGTGGTAGGCGTCGGTCATCCTGCGGCCCACGCTACTGCGAAGGCGTTGCGGCAGATGAGCTTTCACGTTCCGGATCTTGTGCAGTTGGCAGCGCTGGATGACCGGCCGGTCGAGCACGTCGAGAACCGCCTTGCGCAGGGCCTTGGACCCGTCGAGGCCCACCAGCATCGGGCGGGTGACGTCCATACCACGCTCCCGCAG
>SEEV01000586.1 GCA_004211695.1 Rhodococcus sp. (in: high G+C Gram-positive bacteria) | reverse complement strand
CTTCATGCGGATGATGTTCGCCACGCCGTGCGAAGAGTACAAACCCAACGACGTGCTGGTGCGCGCCATGGACCGCATCTTCATCCTGCACGCCGACCACGAGCAGAACGCGTCGACCTCGACCGTGCGCCTGTGCGGCTCGTCGGGCACCAATCCGTTCGCGGCCATCGCCGCGGGCGTGGCCTGCCTGTGGGGCCCGGCTCACGGTGGCGCCAACGAGGCCGCCCTGAACATGCTGTCCGACATCCAGCGCAATGGTGGCGTGGAAAAGATCGGCGACTTCATCGCCCAGGTCAAGGACAAGAACTCCGGTGTCAAGCTGATGGGCTTCGGTCACCGCGTGTACAAGAACTACGACCCGCGTGCCAAGCTGATGCGCGAGACCTGCCACGAAGTGCTGGCCGAACTGGGCCTGCAGAACGACCCGATGTTCAAGCTGGCCATGGCGCTGGAGAAGATCGCCCTGGAAGACGATTATTTCGTGTCGCGCAAGCTGTACCCGAACGTCGACTTCTACTCGGGCATCGTGCAGCGCGCCATCGGTATCCCGGTGCCGCTGTTCACGGCCATCTTCGCGCTGGCCCGCACGGTGGGCTGGATTGCTCAGCTGAACGAGATGATCGCGGATCCTGAGTACAAGATCGGCCGTCCGCGTCAGTTGTTCGTGGGTTCGCCTAAGCGTGATGTGAAGCCGATCGGTCAGCGTTGATTTGACTCGGGTTCGCCCGGCGGCTTGGGTCGCTGGGTGAGCTTGGTTTTGGAAACCTCGGTTCTCTTGGGAACCGGGGTTTTTGTTTTTGAGGCGTGCCTTTGGGGTGGGGCGGTCGGGGCGTGGGTTTCGGTGTGGTCGGGATTTGGGTGTCGATCCGTGATTGTGTGGTGTGCATCCGCTGTGCTGTCCTTTGGTTGTGGCATTGGAGGTGGGCCGGCCGGCCTGTTGGTATGTGTGTTGTGTTGCGTTCGGCAGGGCGTAGCCGGGGAGGGCTTGGGTGGTGCGGGGCCGCCGCTGGGGGGTGTGTTCTGCAATCTTTTCGTGTGTCGTCGCTGCTCTTCCTCGGTGGTGTGTGGCAGGGGTGGATTCCGTTGGACTGCTGATCTGGCAGGTCTGACATGTTGGTCGGGACCGGCCTTCGTCGCCGGTTGCTTGCCGCACGTGAGTTGTGTTGGGGCAGAACAGGTTGCTGTGTTTGTCGGGTGATTGCCGTTCGCCGATGTCGCATCATCAGTGCAGGCGGTTGGTGGCGAATTCTCTTTGTGCCTCGGGTGATCGCCCAGGGTGAGCGGGTTCGGCGGGTCGGGTGGGTCGTGCTGGTGAATGGATTGCGCGGACAACACGATTTCCGTTGTGGCGGTGGGAGGGCTGCGGGTGTCGGGCCGCGAAGTTGTCGATGTGCTCGCGCATGGCCGGCACGTATGCCTGGGTGTGGGGGAATGGCGGCATTATTTTGCTGTGGGTGACGGTGGTTTCCTCTCTGCTGTTGTAGGCGGCGATTTTCGGGTCGGTGATCTCGCCTTTGGCGGCTTCGTTGTCGTGATGCGGCCGAAGGGTAGTCGGTGTTGGAGCAGAGGGAGCGTCCTTTTGTGAGGTGATCGCGTCGTAGGGGATTGATCGGGTCGGCGGCGTTCGGTGGTTCCGCTTTCCGGTCCGATCTGGGCCGGGATCCGTACCGAACCCCTTTTCTGGGTGTCGGGGGTGAGTTGACTCGTTCTGTCGGTGCCGCCCGGGTTTATTCCGTCGTCCTTGCTGACGGCCTTGTTGGTGAACCCGGACTGGTGTTGGACGATGCCGGCAACCAGAGCTGGGTTCGCTTGTGGGTGCGGTGAGCCGGCAGCCGGGACCGACTGCGGTGGTGTGGTGCGGCGGGATGCTGCCAGGGGTGAATGTGGTCCGGCCTCGGTCGGGCACGGCCCGGTGGTGGTCGTATCGTCCGGGGTGCTGCCGTATCGGGTGTCGGCGGTCGGCGTCGCGCCGCCGTCGAGTCTGAGGTGTGCGTGGTGGATGTGGTGTGCGGTGTAGCCGTGGTGGTCCTCGATCAGTGACCGGTTTGCCGGTGCCGTCCCGGTATCGTTGTTGCCTAGGTGTAATTCCTGGGCACGTTGTGAACGCCGACGCGGTCGATGGGTGAGTTGCCGCCGATCCCGGTATGGGGTCGGTGGTGATTGTAGTGATGCAACCAGGCTTGGTAGGTCGATGAGCGGGCCTCGTCGCTGAGGTAGGTCTCTGCGTACGCCCACTCCGCGGCGAGGGTCCGATTGAATCGTTCGACTTTGCCGTTGGTCTGGGGTCGGTACGGCCTGGTTCGCTTGTGCGCAATGTCCGGGCCGAGCGCATCTCTGAAAACGTGTGATCGGTAACATGATCCGTTATCGGTCAACACTCGCGTGACCGTGATGTGATGGGCTGCGAAGAAGTCGTTCGCTCGGGACCAGAACCCGGCGGCGGTCTCCTTCTTCTCATCGCACAGAATCTCCGAGTACGCGAGCCGGGAGTGATCGTCGACGGCGTGGTGCAGATACGAGTAGCCGACTCCGGAGCGGTTGCGTCGTCCGGCGGCGCGGCCGATTTTGCGGTGTCCACCGCCGTCCGGGATGCGGCCGAGTTTCTTGATGTCGACGTGGACCAGGTCGCCCGGTGCAGCGTGCTCGTAGCGGCGGGCCGGTGCCCGGCGCACCGGCAGCCCGGTGGCCTGGTCGAGGTGGGCGAGCCTGGGCATCTTGTAGCGGCGTAGGACCGCTTCGACGGTTGAGATGGCAAGGTGCAGGCGGTACGCGATGCGGTGCGGACCCCAACGGCGACAAAAGCGCAGCCCGATGATGCGACGTTCTGTCCGTGTCGGCGTCTGGTGGGGGCACGAATGCGGGCGTGAGGAACGGTCGGTCATGCCGGCTTCGCCGTCGGCGCGGTAACGCTGTGACCATTTGTGTGCGGTCGCGGGTGCGCACTGGAACCGTTCGGCAGCGCGGCGGTAAGACCAACCGTCCTCGACGACGAGTTTGGCCAGGGCCAGTCGGCCACGAGGGGTTGAGGCTGCCCCCTTGGAGTGGACACCCCTGACAATGGTTCTAGTAGAGCCAGGAGGGATGTCGAAGTGGGACGCCAGTCTCTGTACACGGAGGAATTCCGGAAAGACGCGATCGCGCT
>SEEV01000585.1 GCA_004211695.1 Rhodococcus sp. (in: high G+C Gram-positive bacteria) | reverse complement strand
CTGGGGTTTGGAGGATCTGTCGCGCGGCTGTGGAGTATCGGATCGCTGTGGTCTCGTCGAGTCCGAACAGGACGGCCAGGTGGAGCGGGTCGGGGCCGTGGGTGAGCGCTTCGTCGAGTTGACGGTCGACGCGTAGGGCTTCCAGTGTGGCGGCTCGGCGGCGGAATGGCGCGGTGAGCGCGTTGACGCTGATGGCTCGGGTGGTCGAGGCGGTCTGTTTGTTGATGATCAGGTGCGGGTTGGCGGTGTTGGGCCAGCGTCTCCGCCGGTATTCCAGCCAGTCGATCAGGAGCCGGTGAGTGAGCTCGTCGAGTGGGCGGGTCACAGTGCCGATGGTCAGCCGCCGGTTGCCGAGGTCGACGTCGTCCAGGCGCAGGGTGCGGATGGCTTCCGGGCGGGCGGCGTGAACCGCGGCCAGGGCGAGCGCGATCCGGGCTGCCGGTGTGGTTGCGGCCTGGGTTGCGTCGTCGATTTGGTTGGAGCCCAAGGGAAGAATGATCGGTTCGTCGCGGTGTCCGATACGGACTCGCGCGGCTGGGTCGGTGAAGATGGTGCCGTTCTTCTTGCAGTGCCGCGTCAGCGAGCGCAACGCGCCGAGGGTTCGGCGGCGCGGGTGGCCGCGCAAGGCGCCGGCGACCGCGTTGACGTCGCCGATGGTGGCCTCGCGCAGGTGGTCGTGTCGTGTGGACCATTCGACCAGAACGGGGTGGGCGGCGCGCACGTAGCGGCGGACGGTGTTGATGTTGCGGGGTTGGCTGCGGGGTCCGCCGTGCCGCAATACCTGCGCCCAGTCGCGGACGTCGGCGGCGATGCCCGGGGCGAGGTCAGCGAGTTTGTCCTCCAGCCAGGTGTCGAAGGCCGGGACGCGGTCATCGACCAGCAATCCCATCTCGGCCAGCACTTCGGCGACCCGGTTGATGCTGACCCCATAGCGGTGCAGCACGCCGATCAGGTCCGAGTAGTGGAACTGCTCGCCGTCGCCGTGTCCGGACAGCAGGATGACCAGCGCCCGGTCCAGTTCGGCGGCCAGCTTGGTGTTCCAGCCTCGGCGCTCGCCCAGCGCTTGGGCGATCCGGCGCGCGCGGATCAGCGCGGGGCTGGTGGGTTCGGCGTGCCGGACCCAGTCGAAAGCCCGGCCGGCCCCTGGCAGGTGCAGCTGTAATTGCCCGCTGTCGACCGGCTTCGGCTCTGGTGACGGAAGGGCGACGGCGGAGGCGCGGAGGCGGGCGCGCAGCCGCACACCGGAGCGCGGGCCGCGCATCTTGGTCATCCCCGCGAACCACAACTGGTGGCAGGTGACCCGACCGAGATCGTCCTCGGTGACGACCGGAGGATCCGCGGACAGCGCGGCGGCCTGCAGCCAGCAGAGTCGGCAATGGCTGTTCTTCAGCGGCACGACCCGAGCGCACCCAGCACAGGCAGCGCTGGGATGGCGCCGCCGGAAGTCGTAGCAGGCGCGACAATAGCCGCCATACAACACGCCCCAGGCCAGGCATTCGGGGCAGCTCTCCGCCGGCTTGTCCGGTGCCCGCCGGGGAGCCCGCGCCTGCTCCATCGTCACGTCCGGTCCCCGCTTGCTCACTCGGGTGGAAGTGACCGGCCGTCACGGCGTTTGGGCGTCACCACCGGTCCGCTGGTCCCGGTCGAGACCTTCGGCTCGGCGTCCGCGACCGGCCGATTGACCTTGTCGGGCTCGGGAATCAGCACCTCCTCGACCCCGCAGCCCAGCACGGCGCAGATGATGTCCAAGTCGTCGAGCTTGACGCTGGCCGGGCTGCCGGACCACAGCCCGGACATCTTCCCGGCGCTGATCACCAGGCCGTGCTGGGCGAGTTGGCGCTGCAATTCGCTGGCTTTCCAGATGCCACGGTTGGCGGCGGCCAACCTCAAGTTCCACCTCATATCTTCAGTCCCTTCAGACGCTGCGCGGCGCGGTCCTGCCCGGCAAGCCATGCGTCCTCGACATGCGTGCGATGGACATGGACGTAATTCATGGTTGTGGCAATCCAGGCGTGGCCTAGCGTTTCCTGGATAGCGATCAAGTCCATCCCGTCTAGATACAGCTGGCTCGCGCAGAAATGGCGCAGGACATGCGGAGTCAGACTGTCCGACCATTCCGGCAGGTGCCGGGTCGCGGCCTCGGCCAGGCCGGCCCGCAACGCCTCGCTACCCACCCGAGCGGCAGTGCCATCGGCATTACGGCGCTCCGAACAGAACAGTGGCGCGCCGAGGCGCGCAGGATCGTCGCCGAGCTGGCACCACACGTCCTCGACGAACCATCGCAGGGTCCGGCCCGCGCCGTTGATCAGCGGCACCATGCGCTCGCGGGGCCCGGAACCACGAGCACCTTTGCCATGCCGGACATGGAGTTTGCCGAACCGGCCCAGATCCCACTTGATGTCGGTCAGGTCCAGGTGACGGGCTTCGTTGACCCGCAACCCCACCTCGGACATCAACCGGGCTGCGGCGTAGTTGCGGGCAACAGGCCCGAACTTGCGGCAAGTCGCCAGCTCCTCGCGCCACCCGACGAACAACTGTGCGATCTGCTCGGCGGCCGGCGGGATGCGCAGCTTGGCCTTCCGCCGACCCCTGGGCCGGTTGATCTCGTCGATCGGGCACTCTACGACCCGGCCCGTCAGGTTGTGAATCTCGATCTTGTGCCGCAGCTCCAGAAACTCGAAGTAGGTCTTGAGCGCCTGCGCTCGAGCAAGTCTCGTGGGGATCGGCACCGGGCGCAGCACCGTGCCGAAATACGAGTCCGCGTCCGCGGGCAGCATGTCCCATAACGGCTTCCCGAACCAGGTCCGAACCTGCTCCAAGTGGCTGACATCCGAGCGAATCGTGTTGTCCGACAAGCCAGCCGCACAACGGGCGAGCACAAACCCTGCGAACACGTCGGTCTCGAACCGCTCGATATCCTCTGGGCCCACCGCCGCACGCACCTCGCGGAGATCCCTCACGACCGACAACCCCACCACGCCTCCTGGCCTTCAACTTCACTGCTGGAGCATCATCAAGAGCGAGATCTGCTCAGAATATCTGAAGTTGAGTCAGAACGGCCAAGAACGACCAGAACACGGAAAACCCACAGGTCCAGCAGGCGAACCGAGACCCCGGGCCCCAACGAACTCCAGGGTTATTTT
>SEEV01000584.1 GCA_004211695.1 Rhodococcus sp. (in: high G+C Gram-positive bacteria) | reverse complement strand
CCAGCTGCTCAACGACACGAACACCGTCTACCCCGGCACCGCCCTCGCCCTGCGCTACAGCACCAAACCCCACCGGTGACCGAACATCAATTCCTGCACCATGTCAGGAGTCCTGGGGTCGTGCGTGCGTAGCACCTGTTCCGCGAGGCGGGCCAACTCGCCTGCAGTCCGGCCCATCCGGGCGAGCAATGGCTGGGTGTCTTCGGCCGCGACGTGGGCGGCGTGTCGTCGACGGACGCTTTCGGCTACGTGCTGCGCCAGCCCGCCCATGCGGCTCAGATCCGTCACCAGGTGTACGCCGGTGACGACTTGGCGCAGGTCGCGGGCAACCGGGGCCTGCAGTGCCAGCAGCGCCATCGCCTGCTCCTCGCAGGGTCCGCGCAGTGCTTCGATCTGTTCGTTGAGGTCGAATACCTTTTCCGCCGTGGGCAGGTCGGCCTGGGTCAGGGCGTCGGTGGCCGCCTCGATGGCCTGTTCTGCGAGGTGACACATCGATGCCAACCGGTCGGTGAGCTCGTCGAGCTGCTCCTGAAAGTTCAGTCGCATGTGCGTATTCTCCCGCCGACCATGACGCCATGACAGCTTCGAGTCAACGCCGACATCTGTCCGGCGTTCCTTGACATGCCGGTGATCGTCCGGCCAGCTGGTGGAAGTTCGTGTTGCCGTTGAATCTGCGGCTGCATGACCTGTATGCGATTGTCAGACGGTCGGAACCAACCGGTATCGGGTCGGGTTGCCTCGGAGCATGAGGCACCCCGAAACCACAGCGCCGATGTACGCCCACGATGTGCCCACAGCGAGTGCCTCGGTCCTCGCCCGGGTGAGGAGATCATCGGTGCGGTCGCCACCGGAGACGGCGCCGGCGGCACAGAGTCCCTGGACGGCTGCCTCCGGTCCTCTCGATGGGCTCGGATTGACTTCTCCATTCATGCGACTGAATCGGCAACGTCCGTGAACGATGAAACGAGTTGTCATTGCCGTCGCCCGGGCGTCCGCGAGCACTCAAAGTCGTGCGCCCATATCGTCTCGGTCGAAATGTGCCGGAAGCGGTAAATCCGAGCCGCTATTTCGAGTCGAACGAATATTTTCTCCGTTCAGATTACGCCCATTTCGAATCCGGCCTTTCGACGGCAGTGCACCCATCTACGGCGGCCTGCAACGTTGGCACGCCGGCCATCGCCGAGGTGGCAGGCCGCTGCTCAGCAGGATGGCTCGACTCCCATCTGGTGAGTCGAGCCACTGCTGGTCCAGGCCGTATGCGGCCGATCAACCGATTTTGATACCCCCTCCGAACATGACACTCAACCGCTTCAGGAACGCCTCGAAGGCGACAGCGAAGTCAACACCTGCAGAACCCATCAATCCTTCACTCCTCGTGCCTTTTGTCCTCCACGGGCTCCGAACCCGCTTACTCCTATCTCGGCCGCGGGCGCCTCTGACGTTTCACGAAACGCAAAATAATACCGCCGATCAAACTGAACGAAAGTCCATTTCAATTGGACGTGTGATCAAAATAGAAATTGGACGACTGATCAGAATGCGGAAAAGAGTTCGTGGAGAGATCCGCGCAATATAGTGAGCCGTCATGGCGTCCGATGGGGGCGTCTATCGCCGACCGCGGTGGACGCCCCGAGAGCACAAGGAAGTTCGAGTTGCCGGTATGAATATGTTCTGGATGGTCGAGGTTCTGGTGGCCACGCTGTGCGTGATTGCTGTGTCGTTCGCCGCGGCGGTGACCGCCGATGCGGTGTCCGGGCGCTCTCGCGAGCGCCTGCCGGACCTGGCCGAAACGGCGGAACCCGCCGCGGAGTCGCGGGTGCTCACCGCCCGGCCGGTGAGCCGCGATCCGGACTGGCACCGGGTGGCGATCCGGGCGTGGGCGATCTGTGTCACCGCGTCCGCTGTCGCTGTCGCGGTCGTCGGTGTGCTGGTCATCGTGGGATAGAGCCCGTTGGCGATGTCGCAGACCGTGCCGATCCGGTGTGCGCTGGGCCGCGAACATGCGGTATCCGGTGTCGGGGATCCTCCCTGTTCGGCAGACCCGTGCGGTGAAACGGGGCCTCCACGCCGACCTTGGTTCGCGCTCGGTGATTACCGCGACCGGCTGGCCGTCGAGCGCTTACGCTCGGCAGATGGCGAAGAAGCTCCCCACCGATGAGCGCCGCGCCCAACTTCTCGAGGCGGCGTTGACGATTGCGGCCGAGCAGGGTGTCGACGCGCTGACCATGCGCCCACTCGCCGCCGCCGCCGGAACGTCCGTGGGGATCGTGCATTACCACTTCCACGACAAGGACACCCTCCTCACCCATCTCGGTGAGACCCAGATCCTGCAGGTCAACGACGCGATGCGGCTGGCGTTCGGGCAGTACACCGAACCCGCCGGGTTGTCCGGGATCCCCGCCCTCGAGGACCTGCTGCGCGCCGGGATCCGCGGACTGTGGCCGATCATCGAGTCCACCCCCAACCACCAGCTGCTGACCTACGAGATCACCGCCCACGCGCTACGCCGACGCAGCGTCGGTAACCTGTCCGCCGGGGCGATCGCCGAGCAGCAGTACCGCACCATGGACGCCGAAACCGTCGCGTTTCTCACCCTGTGCGCGAACCGCGCCGAAGTCACCTGGATCACCCCGGTCGATCAGGTCGCCCGGTTCGCGCTCGCGTGTATGAACGGATTGGTGCTGAGGTGGCTCGTCGACCGCGACAGCGACGCGGCCCTGACCGGCCTCGACGACCTGGCGCAGATCCTCACCACCAAGGCTCATTGACCGTCGGCTATGTCCGTGCGGCCGGTCGGCTCCACTGTCCTGGCCCGCGCGGGCACCTGAGGGCGGCTGCTGGGGGTCGCGGACCAGATCCGGGCGGGTGGCCGGCGACGGAACCATCCATCGCCGACTCGGAACCCGTCGTCGGATGCGGCGCGGGACACCCGATTTCGACGTCGAGGCGATGCGGACGAAGGTGCCCACTCGGGAAGTCGCACGGGTATCGGTCGGTGCCGTCGGGGTCGGTGAATCGCGTCATCCCCGCGTGTCCAGGACTCCGGACATGGGACTGACGCCGGTGGGCTGGCCAAGCGTCTGAGCTGCAAATTTGTTGGTTCGAGAGGTTGCGATTCCCACCTGAATGTCTAATAATAGATGGCGCTATT
>SEEV01000583.1 GCA_004211695.1 Rhodococcus sp. (in: high G+C Gram-positive bacteria) | reverse complement strand
GACGTGCCCGAGGAGTGTTCGGTGGGCACCAGCCCGAGGTAGGCGCCGATCGAGCGTCCGGTCAGGCGCTGCCAGTCGCCGATCTCCACGGCCAGCCCGAACGCGGTCAGCGTCGAGACCCCGCGCAGGCAGCCGAGCCGAGTCACCACCGGGCTGTAGTCGCTGTCGGTGGCCATCGCCGCGATCGCCACATCCAGCCGATCACGCCGGTCCACCGCCGCGAGCATGGTGTCGTAGGCGGTCTCGTACGCCAACTGCAGACCGGGCGCATCGAAGTGCTGGGTGCGCAGCCAGGTGTCGTGCACTTTCGTCCACGCGTGGCCACCGTAGTAGACGATCCCCTGCCGCAGAAGCAGTTTCGACACCCGATGCCGGGCCGACATCAAATCCCCACGGCAGTCCTCGCGGGCACGGACCAGATCACGGGCCGCCTCCTGC
This sequence comes from Rhodococcus sp. (in: high G+C Gram-positive bacteria), assembly GCA_004211695.1. GTDB lineage: Bacteria > Actinomycetota > Actinomycetes > Mycobacteriales > Mycobacteriaceae > Rhodococcus_F. The sequence continues at coordinate 3,323 of SEEV01000583.1, read as the reverse complement.
TCGACACTCGGCACCGCCACTTCGACAATCTGCCCGAGGTGCAGCAGACGAGCCAGATGTCGCGCGTCGCGCGAGTCCGTCTTGACCCGGTCTCCGGGCGGGCGCTGCAGCTTCGACGGTGCCGCGACCAGGCACTCGATGCCCGCCGCGGTCAGTGACCTGACCCGTTTCCTGTCGGCAACCCACGTTCACATGTGAGTGAGGCCCCAGCCCAGCCCCTCATATCGTCTAATCCTCGTGCTCGACAACGACGGCAACAGTGAAGGGCCCACGGCGTGATCCCCAACGCCCGGCTAGATGACGGCCTCGAAGAACCATAGGGGGACGGCGTCGACGGGCGACCACCACACCATTTTCAGCCCGGAACGGGCGTCCCACCAGGGACAATTTGGCTAGTTGACTTAATCTCTGATTTCGGCGGATTAACTCCGCGACCGCACCGCGTGTGCGCTGGTCTTACGACCCATTCGAGGCAGGCGGCCTGCGGACGACCGAAACACAGCGCCGACCGACCATCCCTGGCCGGCGCTTCTGTCGTAGCGACGCCGTCTCAGGGGTGATCGGAGCGTTCGGCGGTGTCCTCGACCACGGTGGCGGTCCGGCGGCGGCGGCCGGGGGTGATGTGCGCCTCGGCGCGCATGCGGTCGATCATGTGCGGGTAGTGCAGTTCGAACGCGGGCCGCTCGGACCGGATTCGCGGCAGTTCGTAGAAGTTGTGCCGCGGCGGCGGGCAGGTGGTGGCCCATTCGAGGGAATTGCCGTAGCCCCAGGGGTCGTCGGCGGTGACGACCTCGCCGTACCGGTAGCTCTTGAAGACATTCCACAGGAACGGGATCGTGGATGCGCCGAGGACGAACGCGAAGATCGTGGAGATGGTGTTCAACGTGGTGAAACCATCGGTGGGCAGGTAGTCGGCGTAGCGGCGGGGCATGCCCGAAACGCCGAGCCAGTGCTGGATCAGGAAGGTGCCGTGGAAGCCGATGAACGTGGTCCAGAAGTGCCATTTCCCGAGCCGTTCGTCGAGGAATCGGCCGGTCATCTTCGGGAACCAAAAGTAGATCCCGGCGTAGGTGGCGAAGACGATGGTGCCGAACAGCACATAGTGGAAGTGGGCTACCACGAAGTAGCTGTCGTGGACGTGGAAGTCCAGTGGGGGGCTCGCCAGCAGCACCCCGGTCAGTCCACCGAACAGGAACGTCACGATGAAACCGAGCGCGAACAACATCGGGGTCTCGAAGGTCAGCTGCCCCTTCCACATGGTGCCGATCCAGTTGAAGAACTTCACCCCGGTCGGTACCGCGATGAGGAACGTCATGAACGAGAAGTACGGCAGCAGCACCGCGCCGGTGGCGAACATGTGGTGCGCCCACACCGCCATCGACAGGCCGCCGATCGCGATGGTGGCGAACACCAGACCGCTGTACCCGAAGAGCGGTTTGCGGCTGAAGACCGGGAAGATCTCGGTGACGATGCCGAAGAACGGCAGCGCGATGACGTACACCTCGGGGTGACCGAAGAACCAGAACAGGTGCTGCCAGAGGATGACGCCGCCGGTGGCCGGATCGAACAGGTGCGCCCCGAGGTGACGGTCGACGAACACCCCGAGCAGGGCCGCGGTCAGCAGGGGGAAGATCAGCAGGATCAGGATGCTGGTGACGAAGATGTTCCAGGTGAAGATCGGCATCCGGAACATGACCATGCCCGGGCACCGCAAACAGATCACCGTGGTGATCATGTTGACCGCCCCCAGGATGGTGCCGAGACCGCCGAGCGCCAGGCCCGTGATCCACAGATCCGTGCCCAGGCCCGGTGAGTGCACCATGCTGGTCAACGGCGAGTACGCGGTCCACCCGAAGTCCGCCGCACCCCCGGGGGTGACGAACCCGGCGGCGGCGATGGTGCCCCCGAACAGGAACGCCCAGTAGGAGAAGGCATTCAGCCGCGGGAACGCCACATCGGGCGCGCCGATCTGCAACGGCAGAATGTAGTTGGCGAACCCGAACACCACCGGGGTGGCGTACAGCAACAGCATGATCGTGCCGTGCATGGTGAACAGCTGGTTGTACTGCTCGTTCGACAGGAACTGCAGTCCGGGCACGGCCAACTCGGCGCGGATCAGCATCGCCATCAGTCCGCCGATCATGAAGAACGCGAAGGTGGTGACCAGATACATCTCGCCGAGGGTTTTGGGGTCGGTCGTGGTGATCAGCCGGTAGAGGGTGGCTCCCTTGCGGCGATACCGCGCCGGGTAGGGCCGGCCCGGCTGAAGGGGGCGCACACCTGTGGTCGTCATCGTGAACTCCCGGTTCGACAACGCAAGAACGGCAGTTGCGGTCAAGGGTAGACCCCTGTGACGGTGACCATAGCGGAAGCGCGGAATCGCACCGAGCGTGTTCGCTGCCGCTGCGCGATCAGCAGAATGCGAGAGCCTCCACCACGCATAACCATGCGTTGGCCCAGCGGTTTGCAGTTCCTGGGCGAGGTGGAGCAGTGCCCGGCGCTGCGAGATCCAGCCCTTCGTCTTGGCGAGCTTCATGGCGGCCTTGTCGACGTTCCCGCATTCGGCGATCAACAGTTCGACGGTCTTCGCCTCTTCGATGACGTCGAAGTCTCGCCGACCGACGTTCTCGATGACCGCCGCCGCGAGCAATGTCAGCGGCCGCACTCGTCGAGGACCGCACTCGTCGAGAAATAGATTCGATCAGGTTCGGATCGGCAAGGCGACCTGCGATAGTCCCCTGGGTAGCGCCGTTCTCGCCGCTATTTCGGAATACTCCAAGTTTCGGACTGCGGCGGATCTGCCGTGTGTCGTCGACGCGATGTCAGGCGTTGAGCACGATCTTGAGGGCCTGCGTCTCGGCGGCCCGGCCGAACACGTCGTAGGCCTTCTCGATGTCGCCGAGGTCGAAGGTGTGGCTCACGAATAGGTCGGCGGGCAGGGTGTGTTCGGCGACCATCTTCAGCAGCGTCGCGGTGGTGTCGGTGTTCACCAGGCCCATCGCGATGTTGATGTTCGAGATCCACAGCGTGTCGAGCGGCAGTTGCACGCCGGTGCCGTGCACGCCGACGTTGGCGACGTGCCCGGCGGGGCGGATGACGTCCAGGCACATCTGGAAGGTCGCCGGTATCCCCACCGCCTCGATGGCGACGTCGACGCCGAGCCCGTCGGTCAATGCCATCACCTGGTCCTTCCAGTCCTCGTCGCTGGACAGCACACCGTGTGTGGCGCCGAATCGCTTCGCCTGTTCCACCCGGTTCGCGTCGAGGTCGACGGCGATCACCTTCGACGGGCCGTAGAGGCGCGAGGTCATGATCGCGGCCAG
>SEEV01000154.1 GCA_004211695.1 Rhodococcus sp. (in: high G+C Gram-positive bacteria) | reverse complement strand
GAGCGACTTCGATCGCTGCCACGAATACGAGATGGTCTCCCGAACCGAGCCGTCGAGATCGTGCTCGACGAGGAAACGCTCCCGTGCCCTCTGCAGGTCCTTGGTGGTCATCGCCCTGTCTTCCACCGGTTACATAGACGAGCCTACGTCGTCTCCATGTAGGGCGGATCTCAGTCTGCGGCGCGCGGGGGAATCGACTTTGACGCAGGGGCCCGGATCTCGTCGCCGCGTGTACATCTCCCGCCGCAGATGATCATCCATCACCGCGCTGCTGAAGCGGAACAGGACCGGGTCGAGGGACGGCGGAGGCAAGGCGAGGTGTTCGGTCCGCCGCGTGACGGAGGCGGCGTGGTGTTGATCGTCTACGGATGACGACCATGGGGTGGTGAATCGTCAGTGGGTTTGCCGATCAGGTGGTCGGCGTCGGGGTGTGAGTTGCTCGTGATCGTCTGCACGCCAACCAACCCGTCGGCAACCTCCCTGACAGCACCCGGCGAACGTCCGGGAACGGTGTCGCACCGGAACGCCGGGCGCCAGAGCTCACCGGTCGCGTCGCCGTAAGCGGATCCGCCACCGGTCGCTCGATATCTCTCACTCGGTGGTTGCCCTCGGCAGTGCACGGCTATCCAAGTGTATGACACTGTCATACACTTGGTGGGTGGGTGAGGTCGATTGGACGTATCGCGCGGGCTACATGCGTGAGCGTCACGGCATCGAGGCCGATTGGGCGCGGGAGGCCTTGGAGGACCCCGATGCGGTGCGGATCGATCCGGATCCGGCCAGTCGGTCCGGCCGTAGTGTCCGCACGATCGGCTACTCACCGTCGGCCGGCGGGTTACTGACGGTCATCACCCTCGATGACGAGGGCACCACCCACGGCGTCAATGGGTGGCGGTCGAACGACACCGACCACAAGCGCTATCGAGAGGAGCCGGAATGAGTGACGTCGAACGTCTGCTCGCGGCGGAGGCGGCGGCGGCCGAGGCGAACATCGACGCTCCGGTGCCGGAGGGGGCGAAGGTGACCCGGCCGAACCGGGCGCGGTCGGTTCCGTACTCGATCCGCCTGAACCCGGAGGAGCTCGCTGCGGTGCAGGAGTTGGCCACGCAGGCGCAGATTCCACCGTCGACGTTGATCCGATCGTGGGTGCTCGATCGTCTGCGCGTCGAACGTGGTGAGATCGGTGACGCCGAGGCGGAGCTGCATGCCGCGCAGCGTCACCTGGCGGTGCTCGAGCGGCACCTGTCGCATCGCGCCTCATGAGGATCTGAAGCGGGACGGGTGAGATGGCACCGTTGTGACGCGACTCTTCACAGGACGGGGAGCGGCGAGCGCTGACCGGCGGGCACCCCGGAATCGGGGACCGCCCCCGAGGGACAGCATGACCAACGGCGCGCCACTGCGGATTCGCGCAGCCAGGAACCCTGTTTCCACTGTGCAGCGGGCGCTTTCCACATGTTCCTACCTACACCTTCGTGCGGCGCATGCGTGGATCAAAATCCGAGACATCCGGGGCACGGCTCGTCAAACTCACCGGTACGGTAGTTGCACCCGCTATTGGCACAGTCCAGCGCGCTCAGGATCCTGTGCGGATCCTCGTCACGGGCCGAAATCAGCGACCGCGGCAGTCTTGTCCCGTATCCCGCTCGGGGTGACAGGGCGGCTGGACGTGTCCTCGGGGTCGGGGTCCGGCCGGGTCCAGCCCAGGATCATCGTCGGCGTGCAGCCGCCGATCAGCAGCATCGTCAGCGTCATCAGACCGCCGGCATGCGCCAGCGCACCGTTGCCGGCGCCGGTGATCACGTCGCCGAAGGTCAGGTAGAAGACCGGGATCATCACCAGCGATTGGGTGACGGTCAGCCCGATCGAGCGCGCGCTGTGGCGCTGTTCCACCTCCCGTTCGTCGAGGGTATCCGCGGGTGCGTCGCCCTGGCGGCCCGAGACGATCTGCAGCATGGTCCACAGCGGGAAGAACGCCGCACACGCCGGAAGCCACAGCAGGGGCGCCCACCGAACACCGAACGCGCACACGACGCTCACGGCGAACATGAAGACGAACGTCACGGCAAGGCCCACCACCAGGGCCCTTCGGCGGTGCCGGGTGCGCCAGCGGGGCAGCATCGTCGACCATCGGCGTTCGTTCGCGAGGAATCTGCGGGTGCGATAGGACTGGTAGCGGCCGATGAGATTCGTGTCGGTCATCTCGGGTCTCCCCTGTGTTGTGTCGAGGTCCCTGGGTCGGGTGGGCGTGTGCACCCGTGTAGCTCGGTGGACAGCGGCGCGAACTCGGACCGGGAGCGCACCGCCTCGACCGGAAGGCCGAAGATCTCGCAGATCCGCAGCGCCAGATCGAGGCCGATCGCGAGCGCAACTCCACCGCCCGCGCGCACGCTTACCAGCCCCGCTCGCGCCATTCGGTGAGGTGGGGTCGCTCTGCGCCGAGGGTGGTGTCGTCGCCATGACCGGGGTAGACGACGGTGTCGTCTGGGTACCGATCGAAGATCTTTGTTTCCACGTCGGCGATGAGAGTGGCGAAGGTCTCGGCGTCCGCTGTTTTTCCTACGCCCCCGGGAAATAGGGAATCTCCTGTGAACAGGTGGGTGCGGGCGCCATCACGTGGGGTGAATGCGAGTGCCAGAGATCCGGGGGTGTGTCCGCTGAGGTGGATGACCTCGAAGGTCAAAGTGCCGACTGAGATTACGTCGCCGTCGGTGAGAAGACGGCTGGGAGTGACGGGGAGAGCGTCGGCGTCGAGCGGGTGCGCTGCGGTCGGGGCACCGGTGGCCGCGACGACATCCTCGAGCGCCCACCAATGGTCGATGTGTCGGTGAGTGGTGACGACCAGGCGAATCTCGGGGGCTTCCTGCTGTACGAGCGCTATGACGCGGTCGGGTTCGTTCGCGGCGTCGATGAGTAACGCTTGCCCCGTGGTGGTGCACTCGATGAGGTAGACGTTGTTGTCGCCGGCGGCGACGGACATCTTGATGATGCGGGCGCCGTCGACCTTGCGTAGCTGCGGGTTCGATCCGGGTGTGACGTGACCGGTGTAAGGCTGATCGAGGGTGAGATCCACGTCCGGTAGAGCCTTTCCTGAGTATCGCGGTGATGGCGTACCGGCGAGGGTAGCGGGCCGGCCGTTGGACGCGACGGTCGAGTACGTGCAGGCTGTTTCACGAATGTGTCCTGCTTCCGGTCGACGGGGCGCGCGGAGGGCATGCGCGGTAACCCTCATCCGCCAACCATCCCCGTGCACGACCGCGTCTCCGCTCATCCGAGAACAGCCAGTATCGATGAAACTCGTCGGGCCACCGCGACAACACGTCCTTGAAGCGGCGGAACGCACCGCGCCCGGAAATCGCAATGTCGAGCCGGTCGGCAACGGCAGGGTCGGCTACCGACTCGATGAACAACTCCATGTCGCGATAGCCCGCGCGTGATCCGACGCAACTGACGTACAACCACCGGTCGGGATCGTCGTCGGCCTCGACGGACGCGTCGTCCTCGATCATGGTCGGCCACGTTTCCCCCGTCCGCAGGTCGATCCGACCGCCGCCGTAGGTCGGGTCGCCTTCGAGCAGCGACGAGAGTTCCTCGAGGTCGACCGCGAGAGGTCGGAGCATCGGTGTCGCGGACATCCCCAACGCGGCCTGGAGTTGGTCGGCGAGGTCGTCGTCGCCGGTCCAGTCGCGCACGCGCAGCGCCGCCGCGCACTCCGCGGCCACCTCGTATGCCCCGTCGATGTGGTCGTCGACCGCAGCGATGAGTGCGTCGCCGACCAGCTGCAGCACCTCGTCGGTCAAACGTCCGCGCACCAGGTCGACGACCGCGCCGGTGCGGGTGCTCAGGGCGATACGCAGCGCAGTCAGGGATTCCTCGTCCCAGCCGGTCACCATCGAGTGCCGACGATAACGCGGCGATCGGTTCGAGTACAGCCTTCCCCTTCGACGTCGACCACGGCGGCCGGGACGCCTCGGGTGTCGACGATTCCCGTTCAGTTCTCCGGCCGACACGCAGCGCTCTCCCCTGGCGAAACACGAGATGACGACCGAAACACTCGAACCATCACGTTGGGGAGGAAAGCCGCGGCGTCGGCCCCCCGCCGCGGGCATCGCGTTACTGGACACACGCAACGCGGGCGGCATGGAGGTGTGATGGAAGATTCCCCCACCTCCCAGCACAGCGCCATCGTGAGGAGATGAGGAGTTGAGGTGATCGAACGGATCAGGTCCGGCTAGCAGCAGCCGGCCCGGCCTCGGTCGACCGTGGGCGTGCGCGGCGGGTCCGGCGTCCGACGCCCGAACACGAGCGGTTCGACTGTTCACGCCCGCGCTCGCTGTGTTGGTGTGGGTCGGTGTCGGTGAGGAACCCGCGAATCAGCGGCATGGTCACCTCGGGCCGCTCGAATTGGGGCACGTGTCCGCAGTCCGGCAGGGTCACCGAGCAGGCATCGGGGACGGCCTCGGCGACGTGACGGGCGAAGGCGGGCGGCACGAGTGTGTCGGCGGCGCCCCACACACCCCACACAAACAGGGCAGGCAGTTCCAGGCCGGCAAGCCGGTCCCACAGCCCGGACTCCCCGAACGGTTCGTCGAGATAGAGGCCCAGCAGCGCGGACCACAGGGCCCGCCTGCGGGTGGCGTGGTGCAGGGCCAGTTCCCATTCGCCGGCGGCGGCGTCCTACCAGTGCGGGGGCACTCGGGTCGGGTCGGCGAACAGCGCAGTGAGCACGTCGTGAAGGAGGCGACGGGGCACGGTGAGCACCACGTCGCGACCTCACCGGTGACAGCAATGACCGTCGAACCCCGCGTCGGCGGACGAAGCTACGACAGCTGCGAGGACGGCAGCGAATCGGAGTGGGGCCACATCACCGAATGGGATCCGCCGACCGGATTCGCGTTCGCGTGGATGCTCACCGGCACGTGGCAACTCGAAACCGGCATCGAGAAGGCATCACGAGTGTCGGTGTCGTTCGCCGCGGACGGTGACCGCACGCGAGTGATTCTGGTGCACAACGATTTCTGGCGGCTGCCCGCAGGCGGAGAGGGTATGGCCGCGGCGGTCGGAGAACCCGGCGGCTGGGGAGCGGGCCTGCAGCGCTTCGCCGACTTCGTCGACTGACCCGAACGCCGGCCGGGGAGCAATGCCGGACCGGCTGACCGTCGGTTCCGGGACACGGTTCACGTGTCGGAACGGACTGGCGCCGGGCGATGATCACCCTCGACGATGCGTTCGCCCCCCCGACGCGACCCCACGCCCGCAACCAGCGGTCGGTGCGGGAGCTGAACATTCCCGCGGTCATCGGCCACGGCGGCGACCGGGCGTTGCTCGAGCAACCTCGGGACCACCGCGCCCGCCAGCGGTCTCCGAGGTTGGAGGTACCTCTGCCCGGTCGGCGGCCCGATCGTCGCCGCTCGCGCAGGGCGACGAGGTCCGGGCGGGTGCGGATCGGAATGCGGGTGGACGTCGACGGTGCGCTCATCGCTCGGTGGTGCGGAGGTCGTGTCCTCCACGCCACGTGTGGGTCAGTGGCTGGGTAGCGCTTCCCGGGCGCATATCGTTTCGACGAACCGGCCGCCACCCAGCCACGGCTTCGGACTCCGCCGAGAACGGCATCACCAAGCGGACATAACCCGAGCCGGCGGACCTGGTGTTGCTCCATCACGGTGTGCACTTCTTCGACGCCGGCTCCGGCGTCGACGTGATGGGTGTTGCCCATGGTTCGGGCTGCCGCGATCGCTCCCAAACCGATAGCCAGCTTCCGAGTGCCCCCTGCATCGCCGATGTGAACGCGGCAAACGACAGAGACCGGATGTCCGAATACTCCAACCGAGGATCGTGACCTTGCAGGTCAGGTTCCAACTGAGCCGGCCAACGGACCAGGCGGCCACCGTCGATGATCCGGTGGTATGTGGACAACCGGAGATCAGAGGTGACCGCCGTCACGCCGCCGGAACAGGAGCGATCCGGACCCGGCAACTCGACGTAGTAGGAAGGTCTGCATCACATCTCGGTACTGGGCACGCCGGGAACCCGTCACTGCCCCGCGACGAAGGCGCGCGCTGCGGCCATGACGTCTCGGTGGCGTCCCGCCGCCATGGCTTCGGCGGGGGACTCGTCGTCGAGTTGCGGATTCATGGCAATGAACCACGCCCGGACGGTGCTCGCCGATTCGACGGCCTGGACGAGCTGAAATACCTGAAACGCGGCACGGAGGCGACCCTCACCCACGGACCGGGCTGGACGCCCGTTCACCCATCGGTTGATCGTCTTGCGGTCGACACCGCCGATCGAGGCCGTCATTGCGACCCCCAGGTTCTCGACCAGGAGTGCCGCGATATCCCGCATCGGCAGGGTGACGGCAGTGCGATGGGCCGCGGACGACGGACTGGCCAGCTCGGTCATCGCTGCGCTCCCGATGTCGCTGGGGCCATGGATCAAGTTTCCCATCACTGTCCCGCCAAAGTCCGCAAAAAGCTATTCTTGTAGCTGCGACTCGAGGTGGGTTCGACGCGTACTCGTCGTCGCGGAACACAGAGATCGGGACCGAGGCCGCCGAAATGGCCGACATTGATCCACAGGCGACGCAGCGTGACCTCAGTCCCTCGATTGCGGTGGAGCTGGGCGCCGCGGGGTTCGAGGATGCCCGGATCATCGGACGCGGCGGTTTCGGTGTGGTCTACCGCTGCCGGCAGCGGTCCCTGGACCGCACCGTCGCGATCAAGGTTCTCACATGCGATCTCGACCCGGAGAATCTCGAACGATTCCTGCGCGAGCAGCGCGCGATGGGCCGGCTGTCCGGGCACCCGAACATCGTCAACATCCATCAGGTCGGCGTCATCCCGGGCGGCCGGCCATACATTGTCATGCCGTTTCATCCGCGCGCCTCGCTGGACCTGCGGATTCGCCGGGAGGGACCCCTCGGGTCGGCCGAGGCGCTGCGCATCGGGGTCAAGCTGGCCGGGGCGCTCGAGACCGCGCACCGCGTGGGCACCCTGCACCGGGACGTGAAACCGGCGAACATCCTGCTCACCGAGTACGACGAGCCGCAGCTGACCGACTTCGGCATCGCCCACATCGCCGGCGGCTTCGAGACCACCACCGGAACGGTGACCGGGTCACCGGCGTTCTCCGCCCCGGAGGTGCTCGGGGGGCGGCCGCCGACCGCCGCCTCGGACGTCTACAGCCTCGGCTCGACCCTGTTCTGCCTGATGACCGGCCACGCGGCGTTCGAGCGCCGGTCCGGGGAGAAGATCGTCGCCCAGTTCCTGCGGATCACCACGCAGCCGGTCCCGGATCTGCGCCCGCAGGGCATTCCCGAGGACGTGTGCGCCGCCATCGAACGTGCCATGGCGGAGGACCCGCGCAAGCGATTCGCCTCCGCCGCCGAGTTCGGCGAGGAGCTGCGTGAAGCCCAGCGCCGCAACGGGGTCGGCGTCGACGACATGGCGCTGCCCGCCGAGCCGGCCACCGAGCAACGCGGCGACCACCACCGCCGCCGAGCCGCCGCCCCCGACTCGGACAGCTCTCATGCCCGGACCGGCGCGCGGCGGCATTCGGTGGCGACATTGCCCCCGCCCGCACCCCCGACCCGGTTCCGGCCGCCGCCGTCGACGCGGCCGCTGGTGCCGCGGGACCGGTTGATCGAGAGGCTGCGCGCGGGCGCGCGGCGGCGGTTGACCGTGATCCACTCCCCAGCCGGATACGGCAAGAGCACCCTCGCCGCACAATGGGGTCAGGTGCTGGCCGCGGAGCGGGTGCCGGTCGCGTGGCTGACCGTCGATCACGACGACAACAACGTGGTGTGGTTCCTGGCGCACCTGATCGAGGCGATCCGGCGGGTGCGGCCCGCGCTGGCGGAGGAGCCGGCCCAGGCGCTCGAGGAACACGGCGACCAGGCCGAACAATACGTGCTCACCTCGCTGATCAACGAGATCCACGACGGCGGGGAGACCGTGGCCGTGGTTCTCGACGACTGGCACCGGGTCAGCAACGCCGCAACCGTCGCGGCGTTGGAGTACCTGCTCGATCAGGGCTGTCAGCACCTGCGGCTGATTGTGACCAGCCGCACCCAGGCCGGACTGCCGCTGAGCCGGATGAGGGTGCGCGACGAGCTGGTGGAGATCGACGCGACCGCGCTGCGGTTCGATGTCGCAGAGACGCGTCACTTCCTGGTGGAGCTCGGCGGCCTCCACCTCGACCGCGGCGAGGTGGCCGACCTGCGGGACTCGACAGACGGCTGGGTGGCGGCGCTGCAGCTGGCGTCGCTGTCGCTGCGGGATTGCGACGACCCGACCGAGCTGATCGGGCACATGACGGGCCGCCACCACGCGATCGGGGAGTTCCTCGCCCAGAACGTGCTCGACACCCTCGAACCCGACGTCCTGGACTTCCTGCTGGCGACCTCGATCACCGAGCGGATCAGCGGCAGCCTCGCGTCGGCGCTCGCCGGGGTGACCCGGGGGCAGGCGATGCTCGAACGGGTCGAGGAACGAGACCTGTTCCTGCGCCGGCTCGACGAGGACGGCGAGTGGTTCCGGTACCACCACCTGTTCGCGGAGTTCCTACGGCGCCGGCTCGAGCGCGATCACCCCGAGCGGGTCGAACAGCTCCACCGCACCGCGTCCGACTGGTTCGCCGAACGCAAACTGCTCCCCGCGGCCGTCGATCACGCCCTGGCCGCCAGTGACCCGCAGCGGGCCGCCGACCAGGTCGAATCCGACAGCACGGACCTCCTCGAGCACGCACAGATGGTCACCCTGCTCGGGCTGGTCGCGAAACTTCCATCCGAGCTGGTCGCGGTCCGCCCACGGTTGCAGATGGCGGTGGCGTGGGCCAATACCGTGTTGCGTCGAGCCGAACCCACGCGGGCCGCCGTGGAGCAGGTCGAGTCGGCACTCGAACATGGCTCGCTGCCCGAATCCGAAATCGCCGACCTACGGGTGGAGTTAGCTGTCTGCCGGGCCGCAGTGGACGTCATCGCGGATCGGATCGACGGGATCGATCAGCTCGGGTCGGAATCCCTGACGAGGCCGGACACGTTGAGACCCTGGGTCGTGTCCGCGGCGGCCAATATTGCCACATTCCACAAGATCTACACGTTCGACTTCGATGCGGCGCGCCGGATGCAGGACTGGGCTGTCACGTTCCACCTGCGTATGAGGGGTCAGTTCCCCCTGGTGTACGGGCACTGCTTCGCCGGCATCGCGGCCAACGAACAACTCGACGTCGCCGCGGCCGAGGACCACTTCCGGACGGCCCTGCGGGTCGCGAAGAAATCGCTTGGCAGCCGTTCGTACGCCGCGCGGCTCGCCGGCGCGCTCCTCGGTGACCTGCTGTACGAGCGGGGCCTGATCACCGAGGCCGAACTCCTACTCGACGAGAGTTACGAGCTCGGATCCGAGGGCGGAACCGTCGATTTCCTGCTCGCAACCTACGGGACCGGATCGCGGATCAAGGCGTTGCGGGGCGATCGTGGCGCGGCGGCACAGCGTCTGGACGAGGGGGCGAGAATCGCGCAGGCCATGTTGCTGCTGCGGTTACGTGCCCGGATCGAGAACGAGCGGATCAGATTGGGTCTCCCGAGGAAACCCGACCGACGATCTCGTCTTCGCTCGGACGAGGGAGCGAATGCCACTGATCCGTCGGCCGCGCTCGGACGTCACGACGGCAACGGCATCGTGGCGATCACCGGAGAACTCGAAGAAGATTCCGCGATAAGGGAATTGCTTGCGGCGCACTCGCCGGACAAAGCCGACCGGGCCTGCGCCCGGGCGCGGGCAGCGGTGAAGAACCTCGAGGGTCGAGGGCGTCCCCGGGCGTCGCTGAAAGCGAATCTTCTGCTGACCGCCTGTTTGTCCGCGGCACACCGGATGGCCGAAGCCAAGATAACGCTCGCACCCGTCGCGGTGACATGCGCCGAACTCGGCCTCATCCGTCTACTCCTCGACGAAGGATCGCCGGTCGTCTCGGTCATCGCCTCCGTTCAGGAAGACCGGATCAGCGGCCGGTGGCACCTGGAGTGGTCACCGATACCCGGTTCCTTCCTGACAGAAGTATCGGCCGTCGACGGCCACCGGCACCCTTCTGCGCTCGGCCGTGGAACGAGGTGAGTCGTGGCGTCACTGGGGGCGTCGCCGCGTCGGATGTCGCCGTGCCATACGGGATTTCCGATAGGCGACCCTCCGGCAGCCGGCCGAAACCCGACGACGCGGCGAGCGGTTTCAGCAGGTCGAAGCCCTCCGGCCTCCGGGTGGCGACCACGTCCGGCCAGGGTTGGCGCGCGTCTGTTTCTCTCCCGAGCCCCGCGGCATTGTGCGGCCACGCGGCAAAATGTATCGAACACCGCCGGTGGGCGATCGGAGCGCTGCCTGCCCTCGCCGCCGGCCACGAACACCGCGGACTCACCCAACAATGGGCCCGAGCCATCTACGAAGACCAACCAGCCACAACGAAAGTCGACGGCATCCGCTACCGCACCGCCTACAACGACGATTACGCCCTCGCACTCTGGGACTGCCCACACGCGATCGCCGTCGCACAGGACCGGATCGGGCGCCCTTGGATCTACCCCTGACACACCCGCACATCCATCCCCGACTCCTGGCCGCCCTCATCCCCCGACACATCACCGTCACCCACACCGACGAAGACCACTGTCCCAACTGCCAACGCGCAGCGACGCCCTGAACTAGACGGTATTGGTGGCCGCCGGCGGTCACCCATACCGTCTAGCGGAGCTGAGATCCGGGGCCAGTCCGAGGGCGGGATCGCGAAACCTGGCGCACCTCACCGCCGATTGCTGGGCGACGTGCGCTCCGTGCTCCGTGCTGCGGGGCGCGGGCTCCGAGTGCAGCATCACTCGCTGCATCTCAGGACGTGGAAGCCTCGTCGATCTCCTTGCTGACCTGCTCGGGGTCCGCCTCGAGCTGTTTCTTGGTCACCTTGGATGCGCGTTCGAGGGCCTTCTCGACATGCGCCTCGAGGTCCGTCGCGGCGATGACGATCAGCCCGCTGTCGCCCACGTCGAGCAGCTCACCGACCTCCTTGAGGTCGGCGCGGCTCATCCCGGCCGCGACATGCCCGCCGAGGGCCCCGAGACCGGCGCCGCCGGCACCACCCAACAACAGTCCGGCCCCGAGCCCCACGGCCGGGAACAGGGCAACCAGCGCGCCCACCAGGGCTGGGCTCCCAGGTGACGTCCCGCGTCCCCGCCGCCAGCTCGAGCACCATCGTCGTCCCGGTGGTCCGATCTCCCGACCCGACCGCGGCCAACGAGGAAACCCCGACCGCGCGTTCGCCGACGGCATCGTCACCGGGGCGGACGGTGTAGGCGCCCGTCCTGGACCTGCGCGGGACAGTGCCCGCATAAACAGGCCGACGATCAACCTCGACCAGCCCGGTTCATCCTCCCCATGGTGCGCCACCGCGCCCCGGCGACCGGAAAATGCCGAGAGCGATGGCCGCGAACGGGTGCGGAGCCGCTCGGGTGCACTAGCTTCGACGACATGTCCGAGAGCCGCGGGTCAGGGGACGCCGGTCAGCCGACGACCGAGCGAGGCGACCCCTCGGCGCTGTCCGCCGTGTGGTGGCCAGGCCTCGGGGGTGTCGCGCTCGCCGTCGCCGCGGTGCTGGTCGCGATGAGCGGCGGGTACGGGTATCACCGCGACGAGCTGTACTTCCTGCGGGCGGGCCGGGAGCTCGCGTTCGGATACGTCGATCAGCCACCGCTGACGCCGTTGCTCTCCCGGGTCGCGCTCGAGGCGTTCGGCGACTCGCTGGTGGGGCTGCGACTGTTCGCATCGGTGGCCGCCGGCCTTGTCGTGCTGTGCACCGGTCTGCTTGCCCGCGAGTTCGGGGGCGGGCGGGCCGCGCAGCTGTTCTCCGCCGCCTGTATGGGGGTGTCGGCGTATCTGATTGCGGTGGGGCACCTACTGTCGACGAGCACGTTCGACCTGCTGGCGTGGGCAGTGCTGTCGTGGCTCGTTGTGCGGGCACTCCGTCAGGGAGGTGCGCAGTGGCTCCTGGCCGGCGTAGCGGCGGGGGTGGGGCTGCAGAACAAGACGCTCGTCGCGTTTCTGCTCGGCGCGTTACTCATAGGCCTCGTCACGGCCGGACCCCGGGCTCCGCTCCGGACCCCGTGGCCGTGGGCGGCGGCGGCCGTCGCGGTGCTGCTGTGGCTGCCCACCGTGATCTGGCAGGCCGCTCACGGCTGGCCGCAGCTGGAGATGTCGGCGGCCATCGCTTCGGGAAGTTCCGGCACCAGTGCGCCGCGGTGGTTGTTCCTGCCGTACCAACTCGTGCTGGTCAACCCGTTGCTTGTTCCGGTGTGGGTCGTCGGCCTCTGGCGCCTCGCGCGAACTCCGATGTTCCGCGCGTTCGCCGTCGCGTACGCCGTTCTGGCCGTGGTCTTCCTGCTGACCACGGCGAAACCGTACTACCTCGCCGGCCTCTTCCCGGTTCTGCTCGCCGCCGGAGCCGGGCCGGTGCTCGACTGGGCGCGTCGCGGCGCCACCAGGATTCGGACCGTACTGCTCGCCGGGGCGCTCGTTATGAGTGCGGTGAACTCCGCGGCGCTGTTCCTGCCGTTGATCCCCGTCGACGATCTGCACGAAACTCCGGTCGTCGCCGTCAACTACGACGCCGGGGAAACCATCGGATGGCCGCGATTCGCGCAGACAATTGCCGACGCCCACGCCGTGCTCCCGTCGTCGGAACGCCGGGATGCGGTCGTGCTCGCCGGCAACTACGGCGAAGCGGGGGCCGTCGACCGGTACGGGCCGGAACTGGGGCTTCCCCCGGTGTTCAGCGGACACAACAGCTACTGGTCGTGGGGGCCGCCGCCCGAGCAATCGGGACCCGTCATCGCCGTCGGGTTCGGTGCCGAGGAGCTGCGCCGGTGGTTCGGTTCGGTCGAGCCGGCAGGCCGGATCGACAACGGGGTCCGACTCGACAACGACGAGCAGGGTGAAACGGTGTGGATCTGCCGCGACCGGCTGGCTCCGTGGGCGGGTCTGTGGCCGCACCTCCGTCGTATCGGGTGAGCGGCCTTCGATTCACCGACGGGACAATCCGCCTGGAACGACCCGCGGGTGACATGCCGATCTAGATACCGATGGGTTCGCCGGGCGACCCCCGCAAGCCAAACCCCCACCGGCTGGCGGGGATTCGATACAGCCGACACCACACCCGCCCCAACGTCCGCGCGCAGCAACGACTACTCGCACAGATCAACCCCGCGCTCCGTGCGACACCGCGCAGTATCCGCGATGCTGCACACCGTGATGGCGCCGGCCCCGATGCGCGGCCTGATCTGTGCCGAACCGGCGGGGGGCTGGCTAGCATGACGAAGATGCTGAGCAATGCACGCATCGAAGCACGGATACCGACCGGGGACTTGACTCGAGCTCGCCGCTGGTATGCCGAGAAGCTCGGCGTCGAACCGGTCGAGGAGCGTGATGGTGGGCTGCGCTACGAGGGTGTGGAGGGTGTCTTCTGCCTCTTCGCCTCGGCCGGCGCGTCGGACGGCTCGTTCACTCAGATGAGTTTCTACGTCGATGACATCGAGGTGGCAGTCGCCGGCCTGCGCGCCCGTGGGGTGGTGTTCGAGGAGTACGACGGCACCGTGAACGGGATCATGGACATCGAGGGCAACTACCCGAGCAAGGGCCGAGGTGAGCGGGCCGCGTGGTTCCGCGACAGTGAGGGCAACCTGCTCGGCATCGGCGAGGTGGTGCGCTAGCCCGAAGTTGCGCCTCCTCTGACGAGCAAACACCCTGTTGACCAGGGGGTTTGTTGGTTTTGACGTGGGTGGGTTCTGTCTACTGCAGGTTCAGAGGGATGGTGGTGCCGAGGAG
>SEEV01000153.1 GCA_004211695.1 Rhodococcus sp. (in: high G+C Gram-positive bacteria) | reverse complement strand
TGGAAGATCGACCAGATCGCCGCGACGGCGAGCGTGACGATGAGGCCAGACATCACCGCAGTCACCGCGAACTCGTGGTCGGCGAGGAAGTGCTGCACCCGCCCAGTATCGGCCCAGCCTGGCTCCGCCGTGCGGGCCAGTCGGTGCCGGACCGACCGGGCCGCGGCGGGTCACGACGCCCGCGTATGTACCCCCGCCGGCCCCCGCGTACACCCCGCCTGCAGCATCGGGACCCGCGGTAGTGAACCCGGGGTCGTACTGCTCCGGGGGGACCGGAGTCACCAAGAAGGGCACACCGATGGTCTGCGCCCCGGCGAAGGACGGCGAGATGCGCTGGCAATCAGCCAACTAACCCGGCACAGCGTTATAGCGCCATAACGCTGTGACGCCACGACGGCGTAGTTACCACAGGGTGAGGGATGATTCGGCGCCCTCGACGGCGCGGATCCCCGTTCAGACACCCGGATCGGCTGCGGCGCACCCGATCAGGACCAGCTGTTCGAGCGCCGGGGGAGGAGTAGGGGACGGCATCCCGGGAAGCGGTGGGACAGCGCCGGTGGCTGTTGTCATCGCGCCGGCCTCCTGCCTGGTTCCGTGCTGTTACCGGTAAGGGTGGGGTCCGACACATGCCGATTCATCATTGGCAACGACACGACGTCGCACAGCTGCGCGACCTCCGACGACCGGTACGACGCTGACGAGCCCCGCCTGTGCGGCTCGGGGCCGGCGTACCCGGCGGGGTGCCTCGCTTGCTGCCCGCGCAGTGAGTCGAGTTGAACGGTGGCGGGGATGTCGGTTGTGATTTACCCTGGGATCAGGAGGTCGATCTGCCATGACAACCGCACACCCGCGACCGGATCTCGCCGCGTACAACGAGGCCGCCCGGATGAGTCAGCCGGAGCTGGTCACCGCCCTGCGTGAGCTGCTCGGCGCAAAGCTGGTCGCCTACCTGGGCCGGGTCAAGGAAACCCGCGCGGTGCGGCAGTGGGCGGACGGAACCCGGACCATCGGTAACGACACCGACGTCGAACGGCTACGGATCGCCTACCGTGCCGCCCGGTTGATCACCGCCCGCGACACCCCGGCGGTAGCGCAGGCCTGGTTCCAGGGCCTGAACCCGATCCTCGACGACCGGGCACCGGCGCTGCTGCTGCGCGAGGGGGAACTCGCCGACATCGGACCTCAGGTGCTCGCCGCGGCCCGGCAGTTCGCTGCCGTCGGATGAGCGACCCCGACTCCGCCCTCGTTCACACCGCACGCGGGCCGGTGTGTTGTGCCCACCGCCATGGCACCGAAGTGCATCGGGTCGGCTTCGCCCCGTCGCCGTGGGAGTGGACACCGTGGGAGTACGCCACCGATGGGCGGTTCACTGGCCGGTGGGACGACCCGAACGGGGTGTGGCGCACCCTCTACACCGGCGCCAGCCGACTGGCGTGCTTCCTCGAAGTTCTTGCGTTCGCCCGACCGAGCCCGCAGATGACCGCAGAACTCGACGACATCGTCGTCGACGACGAGGACGAAGCCGCGTTCCCGAGCCTCCCGCTGGGGCGGGTGCCGCGGTCCTGGTGCACCCCGCGGCTGGCCGTCCGGGGCGCGGTGACGGGATGGTTCGCCCTGCCCGGACACCCGGAGACCCTGGCCACCCTGCGGGCCGGGTTCCGGGCCGCCGCGATCCGGCACGGACTCGACGACCTGGACGGGGCAGCGATCCGCGACGGTCGCCCACGCACACTCACGCAGGCCATCTCGCAGTGGATCAACACCCTCACCGATCCGGAGGACCAGCCGGTCACCGGGGTGGAGTTCGACTCCCGGCACGGCGACGGGCTGCGCCTGTGGGCGATCTACGAACGCCCCGGCGACCCACCGATCAGCCCCCACCTCACCGCACTCGAGTCTGCTCCCGTCATGCCGGACGATCCCGAACTTGGGAAGGCGATGCGGCTGCTCGGCCTCGAATGGGACGACACCTGATCGATCGCGACGGTGGGTCAGCGTTGGTAGGAGCCGCCGGCAACCGTGCGCCGCCGCACCTCCATTTCGTCACCTGTGACGAAAACCCCAGTGCTCCAGCGTATCCGAGGCGCGGGGTACTGACTTCGGGAACCGGTCGGACTCCACCTGCGCAGGTCTGGGTCCGCCGTCAGGCTCACGGCTGGTGCACGGGATACCAGAGTGCGGCCGGGAAGATCCCGCCCGTGTGGCTCGGATCGGCCGTTGGCCGACTTCGGGGCGCGGCCAAGTTGGCGACGCAGCTACGGTGATCGGCCGTCTGTTGCAAGACAGGGCGTTCTAGTTTACATAAGGTAGATTATCGGCACTTCGAAAATGCGCTTCTGGCAGCGTATTTGGCGCGTGCCTGGTCTCCGTTCCTGCGCTCGCCGAGCTTGGAATGGGGGCCGCTGGCGGCGGCGGGTTACTGGGTCGGCGTCCGATCGTTCGACCGCCCGGGGCCCCAGGTCCTCGGTCGGCTGCACCCGGATGTTCCGGTACTGGTCGGGCCGACGTCGCGAAACGCCTCGGCTCACGGCGTCGGTCGCTGGTGCCCAGGCTAGCGGCGGGGTGTCGACGGAACGGAGGGTGGGCTCAGGTGGTATCGATTCCGTGCGGCCGGTGGTGTCGGCGCGCGTAGAAGCGGTCCCGCTGCTCGCACCATCCAGACGATCAGTCCGCGCACAAAGTGGTCGAGGAATACGCAGCGGCCACCGAACCACAGGGCTTGGTCAGTCGGCTTGATCTGAGTACTTTGTTCGACGTCGTGCAGAATCTTGCAACCACCCCCGCGCAACGAAGTGCCGTGCAACAGTTGAACAGCCGGTACCTCCGATACGACTTGAGTGAGCCCTACTGGACATTGGCGCCCGAGCAGCGACAATAAAGCAAGGAGTCGCATCTGGAACCGCTGTCCGTTCGCCACAACAACCCTTCACCCCAGGGCGTTTCGATCCGGGAGTGCGGGTGTAGTTCCATGCCATGTGACCGGAGCGAGGGGTGGCGCATATGTCCCAATCCAACATATGGCAGGATCCGGACCTGGGCATGGTCCGCGATGTCGTGGCGCATACGTCGGACGGGTGCGTGGGATGTCTCGCACTCGGGACGCGCTGGAATCATCTGATGCTTTGTCTGAGCTGCGGTTATGTCGGCTGCTCGGATTCGTCGCCGATGCGGCACGCCCGTCATCACGCCGAGACGAGTGGCCATCCGATCGCTCAGTCCCTTCATGCCGGTGATGACTGGCGGTGGTGCTACGCGCACGACGCTCCGATCACCGCCCCGTACGGGTACCGAACATGAGCCGGCGCGGCTGCCCAAAGCTCCGCAGCTCGTCGTCGCCAGGAACCCCCGTGGTCGTCGCTGTGAAGCGGCCGTCGACGGGAATGAGTCGCGTATCGGACACCTGGCGGGGGCCGTGGCGGACCGTTGATCGGGTCGAAGTCGCCACCCTCGAATGGGTCGACTGGTTCAATCATCGGAGGCTGTACAAGCACTGCGGTGACCTGCCGCCAGCCCGACCGCGAGGCCTTCTACTGCCGTCACCACGGGGCTCATCCGTCGCTGAGTTCTCACCCCAGTAGGTCTCCGGACATACTCGGGTGATTCAGTAACACGTGGGAGTTGGCTGTCAGATGACCGTTTCGGATGCCCCGGGGGGACACTTTGCCCTGGGGTCGTCGCGCACTACGGCGAGCCACACTATCGCCGTCCCGCACCTCAGCGAGTTGCTTCGAGCAGTGCCTGCGGACGCACCCCAGGTGCGTTACCGCGAGGCAGTCGTCGACGACAACGTGCTCGGCCGACCGACGCAGGCTGGCCGTCAACGCTCGTTCCCGGTGCAGACCATGTGGACCACCCTGGTGGTCTACGGCCGGTAACCCCCGGATCGCCGGCCGCGCAGACGTTCCGGGCCGCCTGCTGAAGTTGGTTGCGAAAAGCGTGTTCCTCGGCCCGCCAATGCCGCCCGGGGTCGCGATCGGTGGGGGCAAGCTGTTCGACCTGGGTCGGGGACCTGACCGGGGTGGTCGTCCTCCGGTACGAACGACCAGGCCCCGGCCCCCGCGGTACGGGCAATCATCGTCACAGCGCAGGTGCGCAGTGAGTTGTGGTTACATGCTGCTGCCGAAGGCGCTCAGCAGGTGAGCGATCATCTCCATGATGTGCCCGAAGCCGAAGTCGATCGAACTGCCGCCGCCCATAGTTCTCTCCTCTGGTTGTTGGTGAAGCCCACGGGGTCACTCGAAGCCCGTGTCGGGGGGTGTATCGCGCGGAGAGCGCGACACGTTTCGCTGCCAGCGGCCTCATAATCCGGAAACGGACACTGAAAAATGTTGTTGTACATACCGTTTGGTTCTTTCCGTCCGTTTGGTCCGGGATGTCCGGTAATCGTGGTCCGCGCTCGGCGAATGCTCAACGAGGATCGGGTACCATCGGACAGTTATCTCTGTCGATGCCACGCGAAAACCCTTGCCCCGCAGCCCCGAGCCGGAGAACCGGCGAATTCTCAGGTGGGTGTCGTCCCGGTTGCCGGCGGTCACGGCGGCGGACAAGCCCTCGAGCCGGTTCCTTCCGAGGGAGTCGCTCGTCATCCGCGATCCGAAGTTGGCCCTGCGCCGCCCCTCGTCTGAGGGTCGCGGATGATCTGCTGCGTACCAACAATTGTCGCGATCTGATCGACGGCGTGTCGTGCTGGATCGGTGAATCTTTCGAACACGGGTCTGGGGATTCTGCCCCGTACGCATGAAAGACCGTGAATCAGCAATAGCCTGCGGGGAGTTCACGTTGCTGGCATGCTTTCGGGGTGGTTGGGGCTGGTGTGACAGGCGGCTGGAGCCGGCTCCCTTTCCTGGTAGGTCGGCCGCGTCTCCGATGAACAGGGGTTCGTACGATGACGTTGTCGAAGGCTTCTTCACGGATCGGACGTGGCCGGGCGCGACGGTGCGGTGCGGTGGTACTCGGTGTCGGGGTGGCAGTGGCCGGAGCGGTGGCGGTGGCCCCCGTCGCGGCGGCTGACATCGTCATCGGCACGTGCACGATCGTTGACAATCCCACCCCGGCCACCCATACGGTTTGTCCCAATGCGGACCTGTCCAGCGCGAACCTGTCGGGTTTGGATCTGTCCTACGCCGAGCTGGCCGGCGCGAGCTTCGTCGCATCGAGCCTGAACTCCGCGAATCTGACCGAAGCGGACCTCACCGGCGCCCTGCTCGGCGAGCAGGAGGGGACCACCGACCTGGACAACGCGGACCTCACCGGTGCGATCTTCACCAACACGGCGGTAAGCCCCGGCAACCAGAACGTGGAGGCCGACCCGGGCGGGACCGCGACGGTCACCTGGAACGACCCCACGCAGGACCACGGTTGGGGCCTCACCCTCGGGCCCTGCGCCCCCGCGTCGGGCAGCGTGTTCTCGGTGGGAACGACGCCGGTCACCTGCGGCGTCAGTTCTGGCGCCGGCGGTCCGGGAACCCTCACCTTCGACGTCACGGTGGATCACCGTCACCGCGAGCAACGGCGTGACGCCGGATGCCACCACCGGCGTGAGCATCGAGATCGCACCCGCGTCGACGAACGGCTCGCTCGACGACCTGTTCGGCGGTCTGTTCGCCAACTGACACGAGACACCCCCACACCTACCTATGGGTGTGGGGGTGCTCGTCACTTAGGAATCCGACCAGGGCGCGCACGCTGTTTCAACGTAGGTCACTGGAGCGGGGTCTTCGCACGAAATAGGAGATCCCGGGAACGCAGATGGCCCATGACCGCTCGCAAACCGCCGATGAACCGGTCAGGACGTCTGCGCACACGTGACATTCGGTGCCTGCCAGCTTCAGAAATGGGCAACGCCCGACCACTCTGTGAAGACGGTCCACTGCACAGACGGAACCCGGATGGCAGGATCATGGTCGAGATCGGGACTTCGATGTGAGGTCCTGACTCGCGGTTGCAGGGAGTTTTCGGTATGGCGCAGGGTGTTGTGAAGTGGTTCAACGGCGAGAAGGGCTTTGGATTCATCAAGCCCGATGACGGCGGCGCCGACCTCTTCGTGCACTTCTCGGAGATCGCGGGCAGTGGCTTCAAGACACTCGACGAGAACCAGCGGGTGGAGTTCGAGGTAGGCCAGGGACAGAAGGGTCCGCAAGCCCAGAATGTGCGGCCTGTCTAACAGATCCCCGTGGCCGTATCCAGATGGGTGCGGCCCATCTGGATGCGGCTTCCTGGGTTCTCTCGGGGCCGGCACTGGCAGGCAAGGTCCGGGTTGAGCTACCCATGCCGGACCTTTCATCAGGACGTTCTCACGGGAGCGCTGATCGGCGGCGTTTCGAGCCCCAAGCTGGGCGCGGACAGTCCTGTAGAGGGATGCTTGGTTGTCACGGTGAACAGTTGCGCGATCACGTCGTTTTCGACGATCGCGACGTCGTACCCAGAGATCAGTGGCTCACTCGATCCGGCGCCCGCTCGATCAAGCGGGAAGATGTCAAAGGCCAGCAGGCCCAGGTTGGCGGTCTGGTAGACCGGACCGGATTGTGTGAACGTCAAGCCCGACAACGGACCGTCAAGCAGTTCCTGCGCCCTCTCGTGTAGTCGGTCTTGGCCGGTGACCGTCTGATCGGGGTCCGACCAGCGGACGTCGGGGGCATAGTTTCGGCGTACCACCGTGAGGCGCCGCTGCGGGTCACGTTCGTTGAACACAGCCTGCAGGTTCTCCTCCATCAACCGAACGATTTTCTCGCTCAACGCGCTTTTCCTCACCCTCGTACTGGCATGACTGCCGGGTTCCACATGCGGACGAAGCCGTGCGGGTTACTCCACGTGGATGTGGGTGTCGTGGAGTTCGGTGACCGCGGCGTCGAGGATCCCGGTGAGCGAGTGCGCCGGGTTCCCACACCACTCCCATGGCCCGGCGAAGGGATCGGGGTCGTGCCAGGCATGGCAATACCAGCCGGGGAGCAGTTGATCGTGGGTTTCGGCGTCGTCGCTGTCGAGGATGTCGGTGAGCGCCTCGAGGACCGTTTCGTAGAAGTCCTCCTCGACGAGCACATCACCGGCAGTGAATGCGGTATCGGCGATCACGGTGGCCAGGTGCCGCGACAACCGCGAAATGGTGTCCCCCCGCGCGGCGAGCACGGTGAGGAGGCCCGGGCTGCCTGCGTCGTCGGCGGCCAGCTCCTGTTCGGTTTCGATGGAGTGCACGATCATTTCGTGGCATTGGGTCAGGGCGGCCGTCGTCTTCGCGGCCGTCGCCATCGGGATGCGCACCCACGGCACCTCGGCGATGTCGACGTCCGCGGCGCATTCGATCGCCATCCCGCCGGCAACCATGTCCGCCCACGCCGGAACGGCGTCTGCGTTGATCGTCAGTTGGGCGTCGCGCTCACTGATGCCGGCGATCGTGGCGACCGTGGCGGCGTTGCTGTCGATGAACACCGCCAGCATCTCGTCCGGGTAGTGCAGGCCGCGGGCGGCGAGTTCGGTCGCCAACAGTGACACGTACCGGGCCGACCACGACTTCTCCCGGTGCTGATCCGCCATGGCCCTTAGTGTGCCGAACCCGGGGCCGCAACTGTGTGGAACGCGCCCAAAACCCCAACCCCACGGCTCCCGCTGCTCGACAACCCGCTCCCGGTGCCGTGCACCGCCCCTCGAACCCATCCTGGGCGCCCAGCCGCCCCGTACCCGTCGATCCAGCACCGGGCGGCGCATCTGGCGCATCTGACGACGGCTCATCCGCATGCCTCAACCAAGTTAAGTATCTTCCGTTACGTCTCCAAATTAGACGCAACGAAACGAAACTATAGACACGAAAGAGACTAAACCTGTAGGCTCGGGAATCGTGACGACCAACGACACCGCGGCCTCCGGCGATCGCCGGGGGCTGTGCGAGTTCCCCGGTGGGTGCAGCCGGCCCAGCCTCGACGATCCGAAGACGGGACGGCCGTCGAAGTACTGCGGACAGGCCGATCCCGGTGGCCCGGTGCACAACAAGGGCAACGCGTGGAAGGAGCGCCGGCGCCTCGCGGCCGTCGGCGCGGGACCGGCCGAGCCCCCGGGCGCGGCCGGGGACGAGTCCGGGGTGACGGCGCCGGTGTCGATGGCACGGGCCACCCTCGGGGTGCAGCTCGAGGAGCTGCCCCGCCGCCTCGAGGAGCTCCGCGGTTTCCTCGAGGCCGTGACCGAGACGGTCGCCTCGGTGACCGATGTCGAGGCGGCCGCGGCCGAGGTCGACCAGGCCCACGCCGAGGCGCTCGCGAAAGTGGCCGAAGCAGACCGGTTGCGGGGCGACGAGGAACGTCGCCGCCGTCAGGCCGAGGCCCGGGCGAGTGACCATCAGCAGGCACGGGAGGAGGCCGACGCGGCCGCGGAGGACGCGTACACGGAGCTGGCGCGGATCCAGACCGAGGCCGCCGCCGCCGTGGAGGACGCGGCGGCCCGTGAACGTGAGGCACGCGTGGAACTCGAGTGCATCCAGGCCGAGACGGTGGAGAGGATCGCGGCCGCCGAGACCGATGCGGCGCGCCGGATCGCCGCGGCCGAAATGCAGACCGCTGCAGCGCAAGCCGCCGCGCAGGAAGGCCGCGAGAGGGTGGACCGTCTTCGCGGCGAACTCGCCGAGCTGCGCACCGAGGTCCGCGCGGACCGCGATCAGGTGCGCGCCGATCACGTCGCGCAACTGGCCGAGGTCCGGCAATCAGCCGCCGAACGCGTCGACGTCCTGACCACCGCGCTGCGCGCCGCCGAGCAGACGATCGAGGAACTACGGCGGTAGCCCGGCGGCGGGGGCGCCGCGACCGAGGGCAAACGGGTGTCGGGCTCCGTGTGAACCCACTTGCCGGGTCTTATCGTGCACCAGCCAGAGGCTCATCGGTGCGCCGTGGCACGCTATCGGTATGTGCGGGCGCTACGCATCGACGACGAGCCGGAAAACGCTGCTCGAGACCCTTGAGATCGACCCCGAACGGGCCGACCCGGAACTCCCTCCGGACTACAACGTGGCGCCCACGAAGACCTCCCCGGTCGTGATCGCCCGCGTGCCGAAGGATACCGACGACGAGCAGCCCCAGCGACAGTTGCGCAACCTCAAATGGGGTCTGACGCCGTTCTGGTCAAAAGACCCAAAAATCGGCTCACGCATGATCAATGCTCGCGCCGAGACCGTGCATGAAAAGCCTGCGTACAGGCAGTGTTTCAAGTCTCGGCGCGGGATTATTCCGGTGGTGGGGTTCTACGAGTGGTTCCCGACCCATGAGGTGGGCAAGTCCGGGAAGCCGCTGAAACAGCCGTACTTCATACACCCGGCCGAAGGCGACATTCTGCCTCTGGCCGGCATCTTCGATTTCTGGCGCAACCCCGAGGTCCCCGACGAGGACCCGGACGCCTGGCTGGTCACATTTTCGGTGATCACGACCGAGTCCACCGACGATGTGGGACACATTCACGATCGGATGCCGATGAGCGTTGTCCCGGAGAACTGGGCGGATTGGCTCGACCCGACCAACACCGACGTCGACTACGCCCGATCCCTGATGACACCGCCGGCACCGGGAAGCCTGGAGACCTACCCGGTGTCCAAGGCCGTGAACAACGTCCGGAACAACGGCGCCGACCTCTTGAAGCCGATCACCGTCGAGGACGCCCACTAACCACGGGGCCTGTCGCGGGCCCCGCCTCGCGGCGGACATACCCGCAGGAATATCACCCGATGGTCCGCTGTTGAAGAGGCTGACGGTGGCGCTCATACCCCGGGTACCACACCAGAAAAGTCGCTGCGAGCGACCACTTGCCGAGAGGCGATATGGCGTCACTGTCACCCCGACCCGGGTAAGACCTACATTGCGTAGCGTTCTCGGGACGTTGGGGATGAGGAGCCGCTGACGCAGGGGAAGGTGTCGGCGGCTTTCCTCTGGACTGCCTACAGGTCCTCCACACGAACCGATTGAAAATCGACGTCGAAGCGCCGGCCTTTCAGAGAAGGGTGCCTGAGCCCACCCGCCGTGTGCGCCCTATAGGCAACGTCCACGACCAGCCGAGGAGTCAGCCACTGAACCCCAGGAAATGTCTCCGCGGCCGCTGACGGGTCCGTGAGAGGGCTGCTAGGCCGTTCGAGCGGCCGGAAGTCCTCCCGGAGCTGTCGGCGCATCGACACCGTGAGTCCGGAGGAGACAGAACCGACCTGGACCAGACGTCCTTCGGCGTCGTATGCTCCGAGGATCAGCGCGGCAACCGATCGGCTCGAGCCGACGAATCCGATCACCAAAACCGAACTGCGCGTGCGGATTGCGTGTTTGATCCAGGACCGGCTCCGCTGGCCCGGAAGGTAGATTGATGTCGATCGTTTGGCCAAGATCCCTTCCATACCAGCACTTTTGGCGGCATTCAGCATGATTTTGCTGCTCTGATTTTCCCAGTACGGCGGGACGGTTATGGGCAGGCCGCCGACGTCCTGGAGGATCGAATCCAGCTCGCCAGTTCCGCCCGCCGAACCAGGTACGAGGCCCCCATGAGGTCCAGGTCGTCGAGCGCCAGGACGTCAAAGGGTAAGAACGTCACAGGGATTCGGCGTTGCAGCGGCTTCGTCGCATGGGCTACCCCCATTCTTCTTTGGAGTAGTCCGAACGACGGGTTGCCATGATCCAGTACGACGACCTCCCCGTCGAGAACGATGCGTCCGCGGCCGCCGAACGCCGCTGTCAATGCTTCGGCGATCTCGGGATACGAGCCCGTCACAACGTTCATGGCGCGGGTCCAGAGCACTGGCTCGTGGCCACCGCCGACCGAGGCCAGAATCCGGCACCCGTCGTACTTCATCTCGAAACTCCACGGTCGTTCCGACGTGGTGTCTGGGAGTTCGCCGGCCGTGGCCAGCATGGGCGCGATCAGCCGCATAGGCCCGATTGTGCCTGTGACCTGGGAGTTGCGCAGGGAGAAGGGCTCAGAACGGCCCGATCGCATTGATCGACGATCTTGGTCTCCATCCTCACCCGGCACCTGATGCCGCGATGCGTTAGCGTGTCGGCGCAGATAGGGGGAGTTCATGTTCGCTTGGTTTCGTCGGCCTGGCCGACCCACAAAATCGCAGTCTTCCGCAGAGCGCAACGAGCGGTTGATCGATGAGGCGCTGGTTGCGGCGCTGACCGGTGACCAGCGCGAGAAGTACATCGACGCCTTGCTCGAGCGGGCCGAGGTCATGAAGGAATTCAACGTCGAAGAGGTCCAGTCGTGCTCGCGCAGCTTCAAGTCGCTCGGTGAGCTGGTCCGCTCGCCGGAGGAGATTCGAGAAGAGACCGCGTCTCTGCGCAGGCAGTTGAGTTCGCGATAGGCGCATGATGGTGATTCATCTGCTCCTGCGAACGTAAAGAGAAACAGGCCGCCACACCTGCCAATCCGCGGTACACCGCAGATCAGGACCGTGATCAGATCACCGGTCTGGGCAGTGAGTGGCGACCTGTTGCTCGTCGCGGTCGTCAGAGTAGATCGTCCCTCCGACAGAGACGATCAAGACTTCGCCGGGACCAGAAACTTCAACGCGACGCTGAACGCGTATTTTCCTGGGGAATCGATAATTGACTCGATGCGAGCGTGATCATCTTCGATGTCGACAATGCTGAAGACCGACACACCCTCAGATGCAATATCACACGATCGCCAACATTCAAACCCGCGCGGGTTCCCGGATTCTCGGCGCGGGTTCCCGGATTCTCGGCCATAAGACATGACTAACCCGTACGGGTTCGGTGTGCAAGCCGCGATATTTGCCGGGTTCAAGGATAGTCCGGCCGTCAAGTGCGCCGGCGGACAGTCGGTTCCGCAAGTGGATCCCACCGGGACTACCCGGCCGCCCAGAGGCTTCGCTCAAGGGCCGACCCACCCATCTCACGTAAGACCGGGGTTCTTGGCCGAATGGCCTCGATTCGGACCGGGTGGTCGGTCATGATTTAGGTGAGTTTCCTCGTTTATTCGCTATACGGCTGGAGGGTGGGGTTGTCGTGATCTTTCGTCGTACGGGCCGGGTAGCGGCGCAGCGGATCGAGTTGGCGCAGGTGATCAGTCAGTTACGGGAGGAGCTGGACACAGCTCGACGCGCCGGCCAGGACGAGGATCTGCGGTTCGAGTTGGGTCCGGTGGAACTGGAGTTGACGGTGGCGGTCGATCAGCAGGCTGGGCCGGATGCGAAGGTCAGGTTTTGGGTGATCGAACTCGGAGCCTCGGGCAAGGTTGCGTCGAATGCGACCCAGCGGATCAAATTGCTCCTCGATCCGCGGGATAAGAGCGGGCGGCCGATGATCGCCGGTAAAGAGCGGCCCGGGGAGCGGTAGAACCGATCATGGGGGCATCGTCCGATGGTATAGACCCGGGCCGGGTCGCCGAGGTCATCGCCGGTGGCCGCCGCGGATCGGGCTATCGGATCGGGCAGACAACGGTGTTGACCGCCGCGCACGTCGTCGAGGACGACGCGGCGCCGCTGGTGCGGTTCGACGCCGACCAGACCGGGGAATGGAGCGTCAAGGCAAGCTCACGCTGGGCCGACGCGGGGTCCGATCTCGCAGTGCTCACGATCCCGGCGCGCGACGACGCGCCAGCCGTGGAGGCAGTGCGGTTCGGTGGGCTGGGTGACCGCGACGCCGTGCTCGAGGCACGGGCAATGGGTTTCCCGTTGTTCAAGCTGAAGAACTACGACGGCACCGAAGTCGACGCCGAGCAGGCGAAGGCGAGCTACCGGGATTCGCACCAGGCGATCGGTTCGATCGCGGTACTGTCCAACCGACGCGAGGGGACCCTCGAGGTGACCGTCGCGGCCCCCGGCCCGGATCCGGACCCGACGGTCTCGCCGTGGCAGGGAATGTCCGGCGCCGCGGTGTGGGTCGGCGACGAAATCGTCGGGGTGATCAGCGAGCATCACCGGTCCGACGGGCTGGGCAGGCTGGCCGCCGCGCGTCTGGACCGCGGCCTGGATCGACTCGATTCGGCTCGCAAGGCGCAACTGCGGGCCCTGGTCGAGCTGCCCGACCACGGTTCGCAGATGCGGGATGTGATCCCGGCCGAGCCCGCCGAGACAGTCACCACCGCCTATCGCGAGCTGGTCGCGGACATCGCACCCGACCGGTTACACGGCCGGGAAGACGAGCTGGGCGAGCTGGTGAACTTCTGCGCCGGGGACACACCGTACGCGTGGTGGCAGGCGGGACCGTGGGTGGGCAAGTCGGCGCTGATGTCCTGGTTTGTCCTGTATCCGCCGGCCGGTGTGGACGTGGTGTCGTACTTCATCACCAGGCGGCTGGCCGGCGAGTCGGACAGCGCGGCGTTCACCGCCGCATCGATCGAACAACTGGCCGCGCTGGCCGGACAGTCTCCCGCCGGGCTGCTGACCGGGCCGGGCCAACGCGGCCAGCTACTCGCCCTTCTGAAGGCCGCGGCTCAGCGATCACAGCAAGCCCACCGCCGGCTGCTGGTCGTGGTCGACGGCCTGGACGAGGACACCAGTACCGAAACTGGTCGAGCATCGATCGCTTCCCTGCTGCCGCGGCGTCCTCCACCCGAGGTTCGGGTGTTGGTGGCGAGCCGGCCCTACCCATCGATCCCCGACGACGTGCCAGGTGATCATCCGCTCCGAAATGTGCTGCCACATCAGCTCGCCAAGTCCGAATATGTCCGAGACATCGAGCTTCGGGCCAAACACGAACTGCAGATGCTGCTTGCCGGTTCCCCCCTGCAGCGGGACGTCCTCGGTTACATCACCGCCTCCGGCGGCGGGTTGACCCAGCCCGACCTGGAAAAACTGACCGACCGGGCACCGTTCGAGCTGGAAATCCTGCTCGGCGGAGTTTTCGGCCGCAGCGTGGAGAGCCGCAGCGGCACGCCGGGGATTCACCGCCATGGTGAGCGGGTGTACCTGTTTGCGCACGAGACGCTTCGATCCATCGCCGAACAGCAGTACGGCGGGACCCTGGCCGGATACCGGGACCGGATACATCGCTGGGCTGACGGCTACCGGGAGCGCGGCTGGCCGCAGGACACCCCGTCGTACCTGCTGCGCGGCTACCCACGCATGCTGACCAGCACAGACGATCTGACTCGGCTCACCGACTGTGCCACCGACACAGCCCGGCACGACCGGATGCTCGACCACACCGGAGGTGACCACCTCGCCCTGACCGAGATCGGCTCGGCGCAAGACCTCAATCTCCGGAGAGCTGACGTCGATCTGGAAATCGCTCTACGTCTTGCCTTTCAGCGCGATGACCTCACCCGGCGAAGTGCGAACATCCCCACCGGCCTGCCTGCCGTGTGGTCTCTCCTCGGCGAAACCACACGAGCCGAGGCACTGGCCCGCGCCATCACCGACCCGGCTCGGCAGGCGGGGGCGTTGAGCACGGTGGCCGAGGCGGCGGCCACAGCTGGCGAGCTCGACCGGGCCGAGGACCTGGCCCGCGCCATCACCAACCCGGGCGTGCAGGCGTGGGCGTTGCGGGAGGTGGCCGGGGCGGCGGCCGCGGCCGGCGAGCTTGACCGGGCCGAGGCACTGGCTCGCGCCATCACCGACCCGGCTCGGCAGGCGGAGGCGTTGAGCGCGGTGGCCCGGGCGGCGGCCGGCGCCGGCGATCACGACCGGGCTCGGCTGCTGCTCTCGCAGGCGGAGAAGCCAGCTCGCCGCGTCGCCAACCCGTATGAGCAAGCTCGGGCGTTGAGCGCGGTGGCCGGGGCGGCGGCCGCGGCCGGCGATCACGACCGGGCTCGGCTGCTGCTCTCGCAGGCCGAGGATCTGGCTCGCGCCATCGCCGACCCGGAGGCGTTGAGCGCGGTGGCCCGGGCGGCGGCCGCGGCCGGCGATCACGACTGGGCTCGGCTGCTGTTCTGGCAGGCGGAGAAGCGGGCTCGCCGCGTCGCCAACCCGTATGAGCAAGCTCGGGCGTTGAGCGCGGTGGCCGGGGCGGCGGCCGCAGCCGGCGATCACGACTGGGCTCGGCTGTGGCTCTCGCAGGCGGAGAAGCGGGCTCGCGTCGCCACCAACCCGGATAGTCAGGCGGAGGCGTTGAGCACGGTGGCCGGGGCGGCGGCCGCAGCCGGCGAGTTCGACCGGGCCGAGGATCTGGCCCGCGCCATCACCGACCCGGCCCGGCAGGCGGATGCGTTGAGCACGGTGGCCGGGGCGGCGGCCGCGGCCGGCGATCACGACCGGGCTCGGCTGCTGCTCTCGCAGGCCGAGGATCTGGCCCGCGCCATCACCGACCCGGCCCGGCAGGCGGATGCGTTGAGCACGGTGGCCGAGGCGGCGGCCGCGGCCGGCGATCACGACCTGGCTCGGCAGCTGCTCTCGCAGGCCGAGGATCTGGCCCGCGCCATCACCGACCCGAATCGGCAGGCGGATGCGTTGAGCACGGTGGCCGAGGCGGCGGCCGCGGCCGGCGATCACGACCTGGCTCGGCAGCTGCTCTCGCAGGCCGAGGATCTGGCTCGCGCCACCACCGACCCGGCCCGGCAGACGGCCCGGCAGACTTGGGCGTTGAGCAGGGTGGCCCACGCGGCGGCCGCAGCCGGCGAGTTCGACCGGGCCGAGGACCTGGCCTGCGCCATCACCAACCCGGACCTGCAGGCTTTGGCGTTGAGCACGGTGGCCGCAGCGGCGGCCGCAGCGGGCGACTTCGACCGGGCCGAGGACCTGGCCTGCGCCATCACCGACCCGGACTGGCGGGCGGGGGCGTTGAGCACGGTGGCCCGGGCGGCGGCCGCAGCGGCGGCCGCAGCGGCGGCCGCAGCGGGCGACTTCGACCGGGCCGAGGACCTGGCCCGCGCCATCACCGACTCGGGCCGGCGGGCGGGGGCGTTGAGCGCGGTGGCCGAGGCGGCGGCCGCAGCCGGCGAGCTCGACCGGGCCGAGGACCTGGCCCGCGCCATCACCGACTCGGGCCGGCGGGCGGGGGCGTTGAGCGCGGTGGCCCGGGCGGCGGCCGCAGCCGGCGATCACGACCGGGCTCGGCTGCTGCTCTCACAGCTAGAGGATCTGGCTCGCGGCACCAGCGACCCGGCCCGGCAGGCGGAGACGTTGAGCACGGTGGCCGGGGCGGCGGCCGCAGCCGGCGATCACGACCGGGCTCGGCTGCTGCTCTCACAGCTAGAGGATCTGGCTCGCGGCACCACCGACCCGGCCCGGCAGGCGGAGACGTTGAGCAGGCTCGCGCGGTTGCTGTGGGATCAGTCCAGTGCACAAGGGCCAGCAGGAGCCTCTGCTCGTCTGCGTGCGCGCCGCATCATAGGTGCAGCACTCGCGACGGGTCCCTGGGAGAGGTCGATCGCAATGGTCGCTCGTCTGGATCACATTGCACTTCGCCGGGCCGTCGATCACGTCACATTGACCCGCAAATCGTTCACGATCAATCCCGAGGTATGACCAGCGTGCGGCTGGATGGATGTTCAGAGATTGCAGCGCGCCCGTGTCCCCAGGCCGAACGCTGACAGGCACCGTCGGGGTGCCGGTAAGAAACGTGTAACCAGGTACATGAAGCTCTCGCAAACGGCTTGCCGGGGGTTGGCTCGGGTGTAGCTTCGCGCCGTGGCGAGAGTGCTTGACCAGGATGAGCTGATCGACCGTTGGACGCTGGTGGGCGACGAGTTGGAGTTGGCCGCGACCAAGCGCGGTGCGGCGAAGCTCGGGTTTGCGGTGATGCTGCGGTTCTACACCGAGCGGGGCAGGTTTCCCCGTGGTCGAAGCGAGATCCCCGACAACGCCGTGGAGTACGTGGCCCGGCAGGTCGGGCTGGACCGAACCGAGATCGCGTTCTACGACTTCACCGGACGCACGAGCAAGGCACACCGTGCCCAGATCCGTGAGGCGCTGGGGTTCCGGGAATGCTCGGTCGCCGACGCGGATGTGGTGGCCGACTGGCTGGTTGAGCACGTGACCCAGATCGAGCGGTCTGCTGAGCGGGTGCGCGAGCACGTGCTGGTGAGGTGCCGCGCGGAGCGCATCGAGCCGCCGACTGCGGGGCGTATCGACCGGATCGTCCGTTCGGCGCTTCACCGCGGGGAGGAGCTGCTGTTCGAGCGGGTGACCTCGCGTCTGGTCGGCACGGTGAGAGATCGGCTGCTGGCGCTGGTCGCCGAGTCGGTCGACGGCAACCAGGACGACGCGGACGACGGCCCGGCGATCCTGGCGGCCGTCACAGTCATCGAACCAGCAGGTAACACTCGAAGCTTCAGCGGCCGGGCTACATGTACCTGGTGACACGTTTCTTACCGACACCCCATCGAGGGGAATATTCCCATGCTCTTCGGTCTTGCGTATATCTCGGGATTCCTCGCCACTGTTCTTGCTTAAGCTTAAGAGCAGTCCAATGACTGATGGGATGGCTCGCTCATCGAACGACGACAGGCACGTCCCGAAAGCCGGCCCTGATCGGGACTCTCTGAGCTGTGCCATCCGGTAGCGCCCGATCTGGCTGTTCGTCGGCCCGATGCGGAAGCGACCTGGGTGGGGCGTTCCGTGCTGGGCACGGGGAAGGTCGTCGATCAGTAGGTGACCACGTGTCGAAACGGTTCGCCGAGCTGTTATCGCGACGGAGGTGGTGTGAAGCCGGCGGGCCACTGAGTTGAGTGGTTGTACCGAATGTCCCTGAGCAGTGCGCCGGTCAGGTTCGCGCCGGACAAGTTCGTGCCGTGAAGGTCGGTGTCGGTCAGGTCCGCGTCAGTCAGGGTCGCGCCGGTCAGGGTCGCGTCGGTCAGGTCCGCGTCAGTCAGGGTCGCGCCGGTCAGGTCCGTGCCGGTCAGGTCCGTGCCGGGCAGGTTCGCATCGGTCAGGTTCGCGTCGTACAGGTCCGCGCCGGACAGGTTCGCGGCGCCCAGGCCCGCGCCGGACAGGTTCGCGCCGGCCAGGTACGCGCCAACCAGGTCCGCGCCAACCAGGAACGCGTCTGGCAGGTCCGCGCCGTACAGGTTCGTGCCGCTCAGGTTCGCGCCACCCAGGATCGCGCCGGACAGGATCGCGCGGTACAGGTTCGCGTCGGTCAGGTTCGCGCGGTACAGGTTCGCGCCGATAAGGCAGGTCTCTGTGAGATCGATGCGGTCGCGGTCATGTCCAGTGTCGCGTCGCCCCACGACGGCGAGAGTGGCCTGAAGGTCGACCGAATTACTTGGGACCCCGCGATTCTCATTATTCGGATCCGGGACGCACCGTGGATCGTCGCTCGGGGCGTGACTCCGTACGAACGCGGCGAGTACTTCGAACACCGTCCCGTGATCCTGCGGGGAGTCGACGGCGAGTTGTTCGAGCGAGTAGATCCCCCCGAGCCGCACCTCGAGTTGCGCGGAACCGAGCTGCTCGACGGCTTTGGCGAAGCGCTCACTCACCTGCCCCCGTTGCGCCAGGTGGTACTGGTTGCTGTTGGCGTTCAACGATTGCGCGGTAAAGAACAGGGCCGCGATCGCGGCGACGGCGGTCGCGACCGAGACGACCGTCGGCCAACCGTGCCAGACGAACAGCTGCCCCAGGGCCCGCCTGAACCGGAGCATCGCCCGCTGCACTCGAGATCGCGGCAACGGCTGAGATAGGCGCCCGGCAACCCGTCGACGCCCCCGCCGGCTGCCGGAACTCGACCCCGGTCTCACCGGCCGTCGTGGTGGATACGGTGACCCCATCGACCCATTCTCGCGGATCAACCCCGCTGGCCATCCGACATTGACGTCTGGAGGGGTGCCCTGTTTGACCGATCGCCTACCGGCCGGTTCTGCGATGATTCCTCTGATGAGCGAGAACTCTGGATCTGCAGGGAGACTCGACGCCCGGCCGGTGCACGGTCGGGCGAACCCCCGACGGTGAGGGACGCGATGCGATCCGGACGCCCCGCCCTCGTGGTCGGGGTCTTCGTCGTCCCTCCTCGGCGTCGCACTCTTCGCCGTCAACCGAGGATTGATCGAATTCGGCGCGGTCACAACGGTGTGCGGCCTGCTCCTGTCCGCGGCGGGCCTCTACGAACGCGTCGATGCAGGTGTGGCGGAGGAAGGTCGAAAGGGCACGCAAGGACCTTGAGACGGCCCCTCGCGAAGCCCCCGTCCGATGCGCTGGTGCAGCACTGGACTTCGATGAGTGCGTACGTTCCGAATCCGCTTTAAGATCGACCGCTGGCTAGTCCACAGCGAATCTGCGGTTAGTCGATTGCCGTGGCAGGGCGGCGCGCTCACCGGTCGCACCGACGCGGCGGAATCGATGGCCTTCAGCCCCGACGGCACCCGGCTCGCCACCCGCGAGCGGTGCTAGCGGACATGCCAACCTCCCTGTAGACGGACACGTTCGTCCCCGCTGACGGACAGCTGATCTCCCTGTCGATGAACAAGGGGCCGGCGGTGTGTCGGTCCTGACACAGGCGT
>SEEV01000582.1 GCA_004211695.1 Rhodococcus sp. (in: high G+C Gram-positive bacteria) | reverse complement strand
CACCAAATCACCAGTGCGATACATCCGCCCCGAACCACACACATTCGCCACGAAACGTTCCGCCGTCAACCCCGGCGCACCCACATACCCCCGCGCCAACGCCGGACCCGCCAAATACAACTCCCCCACCACACCCACCGGCACCGGCCGCAACCGACCATCAAGCACCACAACAGACGCCCCACGGATCGGACGACCGATCGTGATCGGATCGCCGGGTCCCAGACCCTGACTGCCGGTGGCCCATACCGTGTGTTCTGTCGGACCGTAGAGGTCCACTAGTGTTCGCCCGACCGACCACCGCGCCGGAACTTCCGGCGGACACGCTTCTCCAACGACGGCGATGAAGACCAACTCGTCCAACCCGGACGGGTCCATCACCGCCGGCACAGACGGCGTCGTGGTCCAATGCGTGACACGTTCGCGCCTCAGAAGGTCCTTAAGCCGATCGCCACCGAAGAGGTCGGCCGGGGCGACAATGAGAGTTGCGCCACCGATCGCCGCCACGAGGATTTCATGGATCGCACCGTCAAAACTCGGCGCAGCGAAGTGCAATACACGAGATCTGGCGTCGACCTCATAGAGTGCGCGAACTTCGGCCGCGTGATTCCCCAGCCCCCTGTGTGTGACTACTACGCCTTTGGGTGTGCCCGTCGAACCAGAAGTGAACACGACGTATGCCGCATGGTCTGGCATCAGGGGACGAACGCGGTCCCAATCGCAGACAGCAGCTGAATTACCGTCTGCATCACCCGCGTCGACCCAGGCGATTTCAGCCGGCACCATGTCGTCGCTGCGAGCGATGGCTGCCTTCACGTGTGCGCGTGTGAGGATTTCGGCGATGCGTGAGGTCGGGTGGCCGACGTCTATCGGAACGACGGTCGCCCCGCTGCGAGCAACAGCCCAGAACGCTACGACGGATTCGAGCGACCGCGGCAGGATCACCGCCACCCGATCGTCCGGTCCCATTCCCAGGCCGATCAATCTGCGCGCCAGACGGTTTGCACGGGCATCGAGCTGCTCGTAGGTCAGTTCGTCGTCGACGTACCGAACCGCGACGACGTCGGGGTCGACGCACTTCAGCAGGTTTGGCAGCATGACGGGCGATACACCGGGCATGCCCGCCATCGGGGCAAGTTCGTCCCGCTCTGCGTCGCTCATCAATGGCAGATCGCCGACCTGCAGCGAGGGGTCGGTCACCGCGGCACGCAGGAGGCGCACCAGCAGATGCGACCACCGCAGGACGGTGTCCTGTTCGAACAGCTCCGTGGGATAGGTGATGACGCCATTCATGGCGCCACCCCTCCGTGTGTCCAGCAGTTCGACCTCGAGGTCGTACCGGCTCACCGTCGACTGCACTGCACGAGGAGTTACGGTCAGGTGGTCTGACACGAGATCGGGCTCGGCGAACCCCTGGTAGGCAAACATCACCTGAAACAGTGGGTGGTGGTCCGCCGAGCGGCGAGGAGCCACGGCATCAACGACGCGTTCGAAGGGTTGATCCCCATGCGCCATCGCGGCGAGGTTGGTTGACCGCACTGAAGAAACCAGCTGGGCGAAACTCATCTTCGGGTCGATGCGGGTGCGAAGTACTACCGTACCGACGAACATGCCGACGAGATCGTCGAGACCGGGATCGATTCTCCCGGACGTCGGTGTTCCGACGGCGATGTCGTCGACACCGGCGACCACCGACAGCATCGCGACGAGCGCACTGTGCAGCACCATGAACGGCGTGGCCGCGTACTTCCTGGCCACTTCCTTCACCGCGGCGTTGAGTTCGCGGTCCACCGCAAATGTCACCCGGCCTGCGGTTCGCTCCGCGGAGGTTCTGGGATGATCGGTGGGTAGCGGAAGCAACTCGGGCAGCCCGTGCAATTGGGTTGTCCAGAATTCGAGATCCTCGGTGGCGTTGTCATCCACCACCTTTCGATGCCAACGTGCGTAATCGGCATATCGGATCGGGAGCGCGTCCCACGTCGGTGCCCGTCCCCCTGCGCGCGAGACGTAGGCCGTCGTCAAGTCCCGAGCTAGTGGCCCGAAAGACAGCCCGTCCATCGCGATGTGGTGTACGGCGGCAGCAACCGTGAACCCACCGGCCGGGCGCCGAAGGATACGGACACGGATCGGTGCTTCGCTAGTGAGGTCGAAGCCGACGCTGGTCAACTGCGAGAGGGCGGCGTCTACGTCATCATCGGCAGGCGCCAAATCCAGGTTGACGACCGTTGCGGTCTGAACTGGCACGCCGTCGACGTCAGGGAAGACTGTGCGCAACGGTTCGTGCCGGCCCAGCACGTCAGATATCGCCGCGGCGAGGGCCGCTAGGTCGACGTCGCCATCCAGGTCGAGCGCGAAAGTGAGGAGATAGTCTGGGGATCGAGGATTCATTCGATCGAGCAGCCACAGCCGTTCCTGCGCGGGCGCGAGCGGAGCAGGACGGTGCGCCTCCCCTGGGTGACGGACAATCAAACGTGGCACTGAGACTGCGCGCGTCTGCGCCGTACTCAGTCGGGTAGCCAACTGGGCGACGGTGGGTCCCTCCAACACGTCGCGCACGCCCACATTCCGATTGAGCGCGTGTGCCAGTCGCGATGCCAGCCGAGCAGCGGTCAGCGATGTACCGCCGAGAGCGAAGAAGTCGGTCTCCGCATCCACCTCCCCCACACCCAACACCTCAGCCACCACCCCGGCGACCAACTCCTCGAGCGAACCCCGCGGCGAACGAACCGACGGCAACACCGGCTCCGGCAACGCCCCACGATCCACCTTGCCACTGCGCGTCAACGGCAACTCACCCAACACCGTCACCGAAGCAGGCACCATGTACCGCGGCAAACGCCCACTCACGAACTCCCGCAGCACCTCCCCCTCCAACCGCGCCCCCACCACATACGACGCCAGCACGTCCCCACGAACCACCGTCACCGCAGCATCGACCCCGCCGAACGACCCCAGCACCGCGTCGATCTCCCCGAGCTCGACCCGGAACCCACGCACCTTCACCTGATCATCGACACGGCCCACGAACTCGAGCTCATGAGAAACACTCCACCGCACCAAATCACCAGTGCGATACATCCGCCCCGAACCACACACATTCGCCACGAAACGTTCCGCCGTCAACCCCGGCGCACCCACATACCCCCGCGCCAACGCCGGACCCGCCAAATACA
>SEEV01000581.1 GCA_004211695.1 Rhodococcus sp. (in: high G+C Gram-positive bacteria) | reverse complement strand
CCGGACTTCGACGCGATCGTGATCGGGGCCGGCTTTGCCGGGCTCTACGCCCTGCACAAGTTCCGGGATCAGATGGGGCTGCGGGTGCGAGTGTTCGAGGCCGGTGACGGGGTGGGCGGTACCTGGTATTGGAACCAGTACCCGGGCGCGCGCTGCGACATCGAAAGTCTGCACTACTCGTACTCGTTCTCCGCCGAACTCCAGCAGGACTGGGAATGGTCGGAAAAGTACGCCAGCCAGCCCGAGATCCTGCGCTACCTCAACCACGTGGCCGACCGCTTCGACCTGCGTGAGGACATTCAGTTCCACACCCGGGTCACCTCCGCTGTCTGGGACGAGGACGCCGGCCTGTGGCGTGTCGGCAGCGATGACGGCGCCACGCTCACCGCCCGCTATGTGATCTCGGGTGCCGGCAATTTGTCGGTTCCCAAGAAGCCGGAGTTCGACGGCATCGACGACTTCACCGGCGAGGTCTACCTGACCGGCAAGTGGCCGCACGAGGGTGTGGACGTCACCGGCAAGAAGGTGGCGATCATCGGCACCGGCTCGAGCGGAATTCAGGCCATCACCGAGATCGCCAAGGACGCCGGGCATCTGACGGTGTTCCAGCGCACCCCCAACTACGCGACCCCGCTCGGAAACATGCTCCTGGAACCCGCCCACGTCCGCGAGGTCAAGGCGAACTACCCGCAGGTACGCGAAACATCACGCAACACCCGCGGCGGAATTCCCTACCCCGACCCGCTGCCGTCCGCACTGGCGGTCACTCCCGAGGAGCGGCGCCGTGTCTTCGACGAGGGCTGGGCCGAAGGCGGTTTCCGGTTCTTCCTCGGCACCTTCGCGGACATCCTCGTCGACAAGGCCGCCAACGACACCATCTCCGAATATGTGCGCGAACGGATCCGGGAACGCGTCAGCGATCCTGCCGTCGCCGAGAAGCTGACCCCCACCGACTACCCGTACGGCACCAAACGCCCACCGTACGAAACCAACTACTACGAAACCTACAACCGCGACAACGTGACCTTGGTCGACGTCGCCGGCGCACCGATCGTCTCCGTCACCGAGACCGGGGTACGGACCACCGAGGCCGAATACGACTTCGACGTCATCGTGCTGGCCACCGGTTTCGACGCAATGACCGGGCCCCTGCTCGAGATGGGCATCGTCGGCCGCGAGGGCCAGAAGCTGTCCGACAAATGGGCCGACGGACCCCACACCTACCTCGGTCTGTCGGTCCACGGATTCCCGAACCTGTTCCTGGTCACCGGCCCGCAGAGTCCCTCGGTGCTCTACAACATGCCGCTGGCCATCGAGGACCACATCGACTTCATCGCCGACGCCATCGAGCACCTGCAGCAGGGCGGTCTCGACACCATCGAACCGACATTCGAGGCAGAGACCGGGTGGGTGGCCCACGCGAACGAGATCGCTCAGCACACCCTGCTCCCCGAGACCGACTCCTGGTGGATGGGCGCCAATATTCTCGGCAAGCCCCGGGTCTGCCTGGTCTACCTCGGCGGCGCGGACGTCTACCGCGGAATCTGCGCCGACGTCGTCGCGAAGGGCTACGAAGGATTCACCCTCTCGGCCGCGCGGGAACGTGCCTCCGCGCAGGTCGGCTGACCGCAGCGCGGATCGGATAGACCCCCGCAACCGCCCGCCATCCCAACACCTTTCAGGAGAAGAAGATGCCACTCGATGCCGCAGTACAAGGTCTGCTCGACGGGTTGACCGAGCAGGGAGTTCGGCCCTTCGAAGACATGAGTGTCGCCGAAGCCCGGGCCACCGTTGCGTCCTTCGTCGATCTGCAGGCCGAACCCCGCGAGGTGGCGCAGGTGATCGACGC
This sequence comes from Rhodococcus sp. (in: high G+C Gram-positive bacteria), assembly GCA_004211695.1. Taxonomy (GTDB): domain Bacteria; phylum Actinomycetota; class Actinomycetes; order Mycobacteriales; family Mycobacteriaceae; genus Rhodococcus_F. Next base: position 1,328 of record SEEV01000581.1, on the reverse strand, counting down.
GACCTACCCCGGGCCGGCCGGCCGTCAGAACATCCGGTTGTACATTCCCGATGCCCCGGGACCGCTGCCGGTCGTGGTGTACTTCCACGGCGGTGGCTTCGTCACCGGCGACCTCACCGTGACCGCGGAACTGTGCCGGGCGCTGGCGAACGACGCTGGCGCCATCGTCGCCGCGGTCAGCTACCGGCTCGCACCCGAGCACCCGTTCCCGGCCGCCACCGACGACACCTTCGCCGCGCTGCAGTGGGTCGCCGACAACGCCGTCCACTTCGGCGGCGATCCCGCCCGCCTCGCCGTGCACGGTGACAGCGCCGGCGGCAACCTCGCCGCCGTCGCCGCGCTGCGCGCACGCGACGAGGGCGGGCCCGCCCTGACCTGCCAGGTGTTGACCTACCCGGTCATCGACCCGCACGCCAACACGCCGTCACGAGAGCAGTTCGGTGAGGGCTACATCATTACTGCCGCCGGACTCGACTGGTTCTGGAACCACTACCTCCGAGACCCTCAGGACGCCGAGAACCCGCTGGCGGTGCCCTCGAAGGCCGCCTCCCTCGCCGGTCTACCTCCGACCCTCATCCTGTCCATGGAGTACGAGGTCTCCCGCGACGAGGCCGAGGCGTATGGCAACCAGCTCGCCGACGCCGGCGTCCCGACGGAGATCGTCCGCATCGACGGGCTCGTCCACGGGGTGTACTGGATCTCCGGCGCGATCCCCCGCGCCACCGAAATCCGCTCCGCCGTCGCCGAATTCCTCACCCGCCAATTCGCCAAACAACCCGTCCCCGAGCGGTGAGCGCCCCGACAAGGGCGCCCCGGCCGTGACCACCGCTGACTTAAGGAACCACCATGTCTGACCTCGGTACCACCGAGACCCGCATCCGCACCGTCGTCGAAGACCTCGAGCAGGTGCTCCTGGACTTCATCCGCAAACACCAGATCACGCACACCGAGTACCGGGCGGCGACCGACCTGATCATCGACTCGATCAAGGCCGGCGAAGAATCGCTGCTCTTCGACGTCTTCTTCGAGGCCGAGGCCACCGATGTCGGCAACCTCGGCCGCGACGGCAGCCCCGAGGCGATCGAAGGCCCGTTCTACCTTCCCGGCGCCCCGATGCTGACCGGGCCGCTGAACGTGATGCCCCAGCGTCCGGACGAAAAGGGTGAGCCGCTGCTCTTTCACGGCACGGTCACCGGAACCGACGGAAAACCCTTGGGCGGAGCTGAACTCGACCTCTGGCACGCCGACGCCGACGGGCTGTACTCGAACATCCACCCGAACATCCCGGACTACAACCTGCGCGGGCGCTTCACCTCCGAGCCCGACGG
>SEEV01000152.1 GCA_004211695.1 Rhodococcus sp. (in: high G+C Gram-positive bacteria) | reverse complement strand
ACTGGAATCGGCGGGAAGAACGACCACGTTGTCGACCGCACAGGTCTGACTCTGCCGCACAGACGGCCTTGTCGGCGTTCTTCCCGCCCCACTGCAAGCCTTGTTCAGTGGACTCCTAGGGCGGCCGGGTCCTCAGGTAACCCGGCCGCCTCCCCGGTGCTCGGCAGCCGATGGTGCAGCGCGCCGTCGTCGGACCGTAACGCCTCCCGCACCGGGTTCGGATGCGCCCGCCCGGTGCCCCGAACTCCCGTCACCACCGAATCTCGATGTGGTCTGTTGTCGCAGGGCCTCGAGGTTCTGCAGCATCTGTGGCCGCATGTCGGTGTGCTGCGGCATGATCCGGCAGTAGAGCCACAACAGCGGGCGCGCGGGGAGAAGGGTGATCCGGTAGGAGTGCGTGACCAGCGTTCCTCGCCTCTCGGGCGTGAACGTGTACGACCAGATGGTGGAGTCGCGTCGGGTCCGGTCGACGCGCTCGGGAACCGTGCGAAACGCGAACTCGGAGCCGGGGTCGGCCGCGACGACCTCGCAGACCCGCGACCAGCGCAGGTGGTGGGCCTTGTTGTGGCCGCGGAACCGCGCTCCCACCGTCCCGGGCGGCGGTCCCGGCAGCCAGGTGCAGGTACGGCATTCCGGGCTGCGCTCGCCGGTGCGGGTAATGTCGGCGACGATGTCGTACAGAACCCGTGGCGCGGCATCGATGTGGAGGCTCACTGTTCCCTCCGTGCGGAACGAACGCCGGACTCGTCCGGCCGTCGCTCGCCGCCGCTTCGTGGGCGGCGCGACATCGACGTCCGGTCCCCACCGCGTGGCGCACGCGCGCCGATACGGGCGGGAATACGCGTGCAGCAGAAGGAAGCGCAGGGCCGCGGGCACCAGGTGGACGACGACGTCGTACCGTTCCTGATCCCCGCTGTCGATGAGCCAGTGGCCCTCCAGCGCGAGTTCGTGCCTGGACTTCGGTGCGATGTTCGTCGTCCGGTCCCACTCCTCCCACTCGGCGTGGGTGAGGGTGCGCGCGACGATCGGCATCATCTCGTCCTCCTCGCGACGCAGGTGCGGGAGCAGTTCCACCTCGAGCGCCTCGACCGACGACACCAGCGCCTGCAACGCCTCGGGTGAGGCGTTCACGCGGTAGTTCGTCGCGGCTGCGTCGACGCGGTCGATCGCCGGAGAGATGCGCGCATGGTCGGCCGCCATCCGGTCGAGGAGCGCGCCGGCGTCCGGGTTCCGCTGCCGTATCAGCGGCCACAGCTCGTCCTCGGCGCCGTGGTGCATGTGGAGGAACTCGGTCATCCACACGAGGTGGTCGGCGATCGCCACCCGCCGGTTGCCGGGCGGTGGCTGCGGGGACCCCAGAGCTGTCTTCGTGCGAGTGAGGTCGCGCCGCAAGGCGTCGTGCACGATGCCGTTGATCCGGATATCGGCGGGTGCGTGGGAATCGGTCTTCATGGCTTCTGACTTTCGGCGACGCTCGGCGCATCACGCCGGGCGTGAAAACAGTTCTTCGATGCGGTCGGCGAGCCAGATCTCGTACCGGTCCCGGCTCCACCCCGAGTCTCGGACGAGCAGGTTATGGACCGCGATGCTCGTGAGCATCCATAGTTCGTCGAATTCGGTGGCCCGGAGTCGGCGGCCCGCGACCAGCCGGCCGCCGGCGGAGGTACCCTCTCGACGGCCCCGCTCGAGTTCGGCGAGGCGCTCGCCGAGTTCGTCCTCGACTGCCGCACCCTGACGTAGTGCGGCGTCGAGCAGGCAGGCGCGGTGATTGATGGCGCCCACCAGCCGCGCCGCGGCGCCTGCTCGATCCTCGAGCGTGGGTCCGACGCCGAGGGCGAGAAATTCGGGCCGGTCGGCCAGCGCCACGGGTTCGTCGTCGCCGGCCACCGCCACGTCCAGGGCAATTTTCAGCACCGCGACCTTGGATCCGACCGTGGCATAGACGGTTTCGACGGATACACCCGCCGTGCGCGCAATGTCCCGCATGCTGGTACCCACCCAGCCGTGCGCGGCGAACAATTCGTGGGCGGCCTCCAGTACGGCGGCCCGGGTCTGGGCCGCCTGCAACCGTCGCCGCGGGGATCGATAGGTACGCGTGGGTGGCGTACCCGGCGCCGCGGCGTCATTCTCGGCCGTCGACATACCACTAGATTACAGGTGCTCTGTTTTCAATACAATGCTATTCAGGTCAATATCTCGACTTCGATCACCGATCGCAGCGAGCCGAACCCACCAACTCCGCCAGCTCGTCGAGCAACCACGGCGGCTCGGACTCGTGGTCGCGGTAGGCCAGCACAGTCGGAGCCGGACGGTCGAATCTGCCGACGAAACATCCTGATCCGGCAAAGATTCCACCGGTGATGCCCGCAACGAGGTCGCTGGCCAGGAACACGTAGAGCCGGGCGACGTACTCGGCGGGTGCGGGATGCAGCGAGCCGTACCGTGTTGCGTCGTCGAGCATGCCCCGCCGGTGCAATTCCTCGATGTGCCGCTCGTACTCCGCGCCCGCCGACAGTCGCGTCTTCGCGCCGGGACACACGACGTTGGCGCGGACGCCGGACTCCGCCAGTTCGGCCGCGATGGCGAGGGTGAGGCTGTTGACCGCGCCCTTGCCTGCGGGGTACCCGGTTCCGCCGTAGTCGCCCAGGAACGCGAACGAACTCGTGTTCACGATCGCTCCACTTCCCCGCTCGGCCATCAGCGGTGCCGCGGCCCGGCACGTGCGGAAGGTCGCCGTCAGGTGGGCGTCGAGGAGTTCGCGCCACTGTTCGTCGGTGACGGTGAGGATGGACGACCCGGCGGGCTCCGCGACGCCGGCGCAGTTGACAAGGACGTCCACCTCACCGAACGCGCATTCCGCGGCGTCGACCAGCGCCTCGGCGACGCCGTCGGCTGCGGCCGATCCACCGACCGCGATCGCCCGGCCACCGGCGAGCACGATCTCGTCGGAAACTTTCTCGGCCGCATCCAGGTCACGACCGTTGACGACGACGCCGGCGCCCTCCGCCGCGAGCGCGTGCGCCACGGCGCGGCCTATTCCCCTGCTCGAGCCGGTGACGACGGCCCCTCGACCGTCCAGCCGCTTCTCCTCACGTGAAGTCATCGCACCTCCGGGCAACTCGTCATTGCGGCATCCAGTTGTTCAAACTATAGTCCAGACACATGTCCAGTTTTCAGAGATCGCTGTGACACTCACCCGATTCGGAAGCGAAACTCCATGACTCTGCGCCCCACCGACAGCTCTGCTCTCCTGATCGACGGCAAACTGATTCCCGGTTCCGGCGGCACGTTCGACGTGATCAACCCGGCCACCGAGGAGGTGCTGGGACGGGCCGCCGACGCCACCGCCGCCGACATGAACGCCGCGATCGCCGCGGCACGGCTGGCCTTCGACGACACCACGTGGTCCCGCGACCACGCCTTCCGGGCCCAGTGCCTTCGACAACTGCGCGACGTGCTGCAGTCGCACATCGAGGAACTGCGCGACATCACCATCGCCGAGGTCGGAGCCCCCGCCTTCCTCACCAGCGGACCACAACTCGAAGGCCCGGTGGCGGATCTCGGCTACTTCGCGGACCTCGCCGAAAACTACTCCTGGGAACAGGATCTGGGCATCGCCGAACCGATGGGCATCAAGACCCGACGACGTGTCCTCAAAGAGGCCGTCGGCGTGGTCGGCGCCATCACGCCGTGGAACTTCCCGCACCAGATCAACTTCGCCAAGATCGGCCCCGCCCTGGCGGCCGGCAACACGGTGGTCCTCAAGCCCGCCCCCGACACTCCCTGGTGCGCCGCCCTGATCGGTCAGCTGATCGCGGAGGAGACCGACATCCCCGCCGGCGTCGTCAACATCGTCACGTCCAGCGACCACTCCCTCGGCGCGCAACTGTCCACGGATCCCCGCGTCGATCTGGTGTCGTTCACCGGGTCGACCGCCACCGGCAAGGCCGTCATGGCGGCGGCGTCCGAGTCGCTGAAGAAGGTGTTCCTCGAACTCGGCGGCAAATCGGCGTTCATCGTGCTCGACGACGCCGACCTCGCCGGTGCCTGCGGGGTCGCCGCGTTCACCGTCTCCACTCATGCGGGGCAGGGGTGCGCCATCACCACCCGGCTGCTCGTTCCCCGGGAGAAGTACGACGAGGCGGTCGAGGCCACCGCCCGCACGCTCGGCGGATTGAACGCGGGAGACCCGACGAAACCCGGCACCATTTGCGGGCCACTCATTTCCGAGCGGCAACGAACCCGCGTCGAGGAGTACCTACGCCTCGCCCGGGAAGAGGGCGGCACCATCGTGATCGGCGGCGGACGCCCCGCCGATCGGGACCGCGGATACTTCGTCGAACCCACTCTGATCTCCGGGCTCGACAACAACTCCCGGGTGGCGCGGGAAGAAATATTCGGGCCCGTGCTGGTGATCATTCCGCACGACGGCGACGAGGACGCCATCCGCATCGCCAACGACTCGCCGTACGGTCTGTCCGGGTCGGTGTGGGGCACCGATCCCGCCCGCATCAAGCGGGTCGTCGACGGAGTGCGCACCGGCACGCTCAGCGTCAACGGCGGCGTCTGGTACTCGGCTGACGCCCCGTTCGGCGGATACAAGCAGTCCGGAATCGGCCGCGAGATGGGTGTGGCCGGTTTCGAGGAATACCTGGAAACCAAGCTGGTCGCAGAGCCGGCCCGATAACACGCCGGCGAGCCGGCCCAACAGATACAGGGAGTCGATCGATATGGGACGTTTCGACGGTAAGACCGCCATCGTCACCGGTGCGGCACAGGGAATAGGCGAGGGCTACGCGCGCGCCCTCGCCCGCGAGGGCGCGAACGTGGTGGTGGCCGATCTCAACGCGGAACTCGGCGAGACCGTCGCCAAGCAGATCAGCGCCGACGGCGGGACGGCGGTGTTCAAGGACGTCGACGTGGCCGACGAGGAGTCGGCAAAGCAACTCGCCGAGTTCACGGTCGAGAAGTTCGGCGGCATAGATTATCTCGTGAACAACGCCGCGATCTACGGCGGCATGAAACTCGACCTCCTCATCACCGTCCCGTGGGACTATTACAAGAAGTTCATGGCCGTGAACTTCGACGGCGCCCTCAACGTGACCCGGGCGGTATGGCCGCACATGAACGAACGCGGTGGCGGCTCGATCGTCAACCAGTCGTCGACGGCTGCCTGGCTGTATTCCGGTTTCTACGGTCTCGCGAAGGTCGGGATCAACGGCCTCACCCAGCAGTTGGCCCACGAGGTGGGCGGCATGAACATCCGCGTCAACGCGATCGCGCCCGGACCGATCGACACCGAAGCCACCCGCACCGTCACGCCGGGAAATATGGTGGCAGACATGGTCAAGACGTTGCCGCTCAAGCGGATGGGCACCCCCGACGACCTCGTCGGCGCCTGCCTGTTCCTCCTCTCCGACGACGCGGGCTGGATCACCGGCCAGATCTTCAACGTCGACGGCGGCCAGATTTTTCGCTCATGACCACGACCGAGCAGGTGTCCGTCGGCTACATCGGCCTCGGCAACATGGGTGCGCCCATGGCCAAGCGGCTGCTCGACCGGCCGGGCGGGCTCATCGTGTGCGACACCCGGCCGGAGGCGCTGGAACCGTTCGGCAAGGCGGGCGCGAAGGTGACGTCGAATCCGCGGGAGGTGGCGGAGAACGCGGACGTCATCTCGGTGACCGTGCTGAACGACGAACAGGTCCGCGCGGTGGTCACCCAGATCCTCGACACGGCGCGGCCGGGCACCGTGGTGGCGGTGCACTCCACCATCAGCGACGTCACCGCCGTCGAACTCGCCGAGCGGTGCCGGGCGCACGGCGTCGACCTGATCGACGCGCCCGTCAGCGGCGGGGCGCCCGGAGCGCACAAGGGCACGCTCGCGGTGATGGTCGGGGCGAGCGACGACGCGTTCGAGAAGGTCCGGGAGCCGTTCGGGCACTGGGCCGAACTCGTCGTGCACGCCGGAGAGGTGGGCGCGGGCACGCGGATGAAGCTGGCCCGCAACCTGCTGCATTTCGTCTCGTTCACGGCTGCCGCCGAGGCGCAGCGGCTGGCCGAGGCCGCCGGACTCGACATCACCGATCTCGGAAAGGTGGTCCGGCACACCGACGCGATCACCGGCGGTGCCGGAGCGATCATGCTCCGCGACACCACCGCGCCTCTCGACGAGAACGACAACTGGTACCCGATCATGTCCCACGTCCGGGACCTCGGGGAGAAGGACCTGTCGCTGGCGATCGGACTCGGCGAGCGACTCGACGTCGCGCTGCCGCTCGCGCATCTGGCGCTCGCGGGCCTCGGTCCGGGGCTCGGCGTCGACAGCACCGTGGACGAGAAGGAGCAGCCATGACCGACGACACCCGCACCCGTGGACTGGCGATGATGGAGAAGGTCTACGGATTCGAGATGCAGGACGGGCCCGGCGCGCATTTCGCCGTCACCGCCGACCACCTGTTCGCCGACATCTGGTCGCGCCCCGGACTGAGCATCCGCGACCGCCGGCTTCTCCTCCTCGGCGCGCTCACCGCGCAGGGACTCGTCGACGTCGCCGAGATCCAGGTGGGCGCGGCCCTGCACAACGAGGAACTCGACGAGGACCAACTGCGGGAGATCGCACTGTTCCTCTGCCACTACGTGGGCTGGCCGTTGGGAACGAAACTCGACTCGATGATCGGTGGAGTGCTACACAAGCGGAAGAACGCGGCCAGAGCGGCCGCCCCGGACGCAGAGGCCACATGACTGACCCACACCTGACACCCGAGCTTCTCCGACTCGCCGATTCGACCCCCGGGTTCATGCCGGAGGACGAGGGAACGGCCCTGCACGAGGCCGCGATGCAATACCTGGCTCCCGGCGGGGTGGGCGTCGAAATCGGAACGTACTGCGGCCGCTCGACGATCTACCTCGGGGCGGCCGCGAAGGCGCGGGGCGCCCGCATCGTCACCATCGATCACCATCACGGCTCGGAGGAACATCAGCCCGGCTGGGAGTATCACGAACCGGCGTTCGTCGATCCGCACACGGGGCTGCTCGACACGGTCGGCCGATTCCGCCACACAATGGCCGACTCCGGGCTCGAGGAGTACGTCGTGGGGGTGCTCGGCCGGTCGTCGACGGTCGCGACGTTCTGGCGCACTCCCGTGAACTTCGTGTTCATCGACGGCGGACACACGTCGGAGGCGGCATCCGCGGACCTCGAGGGGTGGGCACCGTGGGTGAACGTCGGCGGCGCCATGGTGATCCACGACGTGTTCCCGGACCCGGCGGACGGTGGGCGACCGCCGTTCGAGATCTACGAACGTGCCCTGGCGACAGGGCAGTTCAAGGAGACGTCCGTCACCGGGTCCCTGCGTGTGCTCGAAAGGGTCGGCGGTCAGACGGGCGAACCGCTGGCGTGACAGTAGTCGCCGCAGCGGTCGAGCCCGATCGGTAGTCCCACCGGCAGCGCCGCGTCCCGGAAGATTCCGTGTCCGGGCGTGGTGCGGGACAACGCGTCCGCAGCGAGGATCATCGCGCCGCCCGTCCACGTGGTCTGCTCGACCGGCCACCGTTTGCCGTCGCTGTAGACGAGCCCGGTCCAGTACGAGCCGTCCGGATCCCGCAGGTGCTGCATCGCAGCGAACTGCGCGAGCGCGCGGGAGCGCTCCCCCATCGCGTCGAGTGCCAGCACCAACTCACACGTTTCGGCACCGGTCACCCACGGCCGGTGGTCCACGCAGCGGATGCCCAGCCCCTCCACCACGAAGTCGTCCCATCGCGACGTGATCCTGTCCGACGCGGCCTCACCGCGCAGGGCACCTCCGAGAATCGGGTAGTACCAGTCCATGGAGTACTCGTCCTTGATCGCGAACGACTCCGGATGCTGCCGGATCGCGTGGCCGAGAGTGTATTTCGCGAACTCCCATTCCGGCTGCGGGTCGTCGACCAGCCGGGCCAGGAGGAGCCCGCAGTGCAGGCCGTGGTGGATGCTGGAGTTGCCGGTCAGCAGCGCCTCGGGACAGTCCTGGCCGTTCTCGCCTCGGGCCCACCAGATTTCACCGCTCGGCGCCTGCATGTCGACGACGAAGTCGAGCCCACCCTGCACGGATGGCCAGTGAGCGTCGACGAAATTCCGATCACCGGTGATCAGGTAGTGGTGCCACACCCCCACCGCGAGGTAGGCGCAGAAGTTACTGTCGGAATCGTGATTCTCCACGGCGCCGTCGCGGAACTTCATCGGCCACGAACCGTCCGGTCGCTGCGTGCGCCGCGACCACGCGTACGCACCTTCCGCCTCGTCGATCAGTCCGGCGGCGGTGAGCGCCATGGCGGATTCGACGTGATCCCACGGGTCGGTGTGCCCGCCCGGAAACCACGGCAGCGCCCCCGACGACTCCTGCGCTGCCGCGATCGACCGTGCCGTCTGCCTGACCTGGCTCTCCGACAACACGTTCGGCACCGACGGGACGCCGGCGGCTCTCACCGCGGCGCCTTCACCACGCTCGGCTCCCTCGGCTTCTCGAGGTAGAACACGACGCTCTTGCCGACCACCGGGTTGAGGAGCTTCTCGGCGGTGCGGGTGAGCCAGGGAGCTTTCATCATGTCCCACACCAGAACCTGGTGGTAGGCCTTCGCGAGGGGGTTGTCGTTGTTCTCCACCCCCACCGCGCACTTGAGCCACCAGTACGGGGAGTGCAGGGCGTGAGCGTGGTCCCGGCCCCGGACCTCGAGGCCCGCGTCGGTCAGCTTCTCCGCGAGCTCGTCGGCGCGGTAGATGCGGACGTGACCGCCCTCCACCTCGTGGTACGCGTCGGACAGCGCCCAGCAGATCTTCTCCGGCAGCCACCGCGGAACGGTGACCGCCGCAACACCGCCGGGCTTGAGGATGCGGGTCAGCTCGGCGATGGCGCGGCCGTCGCGGGGCACGTGCTCGAGGACCTCGGAGATGAGGACGACGTCGAACGTCCCGTCCTCGTACGGCAGGTTCAGCGCGTCGCCCACCTCGACCCGGGCCGAGGCGCCCGCGGGGACCTCGCCGACCTCGGCCATCGCCACGAACATCTTCTCGACGTCCGCGAGTTCGTCGGCGTTCTGGTCGAAGGCGATGACGTCGGCGCCGCGGCGATACAGCTCGAACGAGTGCCGTCCGGCGCCCGCCCCGATGTCGATCACCTTGTCGCCGGGCTTCACACCCAGCCGGTCGAAGTCCACGGTTAGCACGGTCGGCCTCCTTCACGGGTCTGCGCTATCGCTTCGGCATACGTCTGCGCCGTTCTCGCCGCCACCGCCGCCCAGCTGTAGCGTTCGAGCACCCGTCGACGGCCACCGTCGCCGAGCCGGGCACGGCGCTGCGGATCGTCGAGCAGCGCGCCCAGGACGTCCGCGAGTTCCTGTGGGTCACCGGGTGTCACCAGCACGCACGCCTCCTCATCCGTTCCCACCACTTCGGGAATGGCGCCGGCGCGGCTCGCCACGAGCGGGGTGCCACACGCCATCGCCTCGACGGCGGGCAGCGAGAAGCCCTCGTACAGCGACGGGACGCACGCGATGTCGGCCGACGCCAGCAGCGCGGCCAGTTCGCCGTCGTCTATCCCGGACACCGTGCGGACGACGTCGCCGATGGCCAACTCCTCGATCAGCTTCTCCGTCACTCCGCCGGGGGCCAGCTTGGTGACCAGCACCAGTTCGACGGCACGCTCGGTATGCACCTTCGCGACCGCCTCGAGGAGCGTCGACACCCCCTTGAGTGGCATGTCGGCGCTGGCGACGCACACGATCCGGCCCGGGACCCGCGCAGCGGCCGGGGGTCGGAAGACCTCGGTGTCGACGCCCAGCGGGACGGTCTGCAGGTTCCCGGCGGGAACGTCGAAGGCCGCGCTGATGTCGTCGGCGGACGACTGCGACACCGTCAGCAGTGCGGGGATGGCACGCGCCACCCGCTTCTGCATGCGCAGGAAGCCGTACCAGCGCCGGACCGTCACCTTGCGCCACCACTTCGCCGACGCGAGGTCCAGTTCGCGGTCCCGGGTGATCGGGTGGTGGATGGTGGCGACGACCGGAAGTCCGGCCTTCTGGAGTTGCAGCAGCCCGTAGCCGAGGCACTGGTTGTCGTGCACGACGTCGAACTCGTCGGCGCGCGCTTTCAGCAGTCGCGCGGCGCGCAGGCTGAAGGTGAGCGGCTCCGGGAAACCGGCCGTCCACATGGTCGCCACCTCGAGGACGTCGATGGCGTCGCGGAACTCGCGGGGGTGCGGCGTTCTGAACGGATCCGGCTCGCGGTACAGGTCGAGGCTGGGGACCTTCGTCAGCGTGACCCGAGGGTCGACGTCCGGGTACGGCTGCCCCGAGAACACCTCGACCTGGTGGCCGAGTTCGACCAGCTCACGGCTGAGATGGCGTACGTACACACCCTGCCCACCGCAGTGGGGCTTGCTTCGATACGACAAGAGCGCGATGCGCACGGACTTCGGCCTCTCCTCGAGCAGCTGGCAAGCAATACTAGAACACGTTATTACTCGAGTGTGTCCTCATCCCATCCAACCTCACTCACTCACCCCACCGCGGTCGACTCGCGCAATCCCTCGAGTTTTCCGGCCAGGCGCCCCAGGTAGGCCAGGACCTCCTCCTCGCTCCGGTCGGGCATTCCGTACACCACCTCGGTGACACCGAGGTCCTTCCACCGCCGCAGCTTGTCCACGTCCGGCTTGCCGTCGAGCACGACGATCCGCGGTTCACCGTCCCGGCCCGCCTCGCGCCACATCCGTTGCAACGTCGCGACCCGGTCGTCGATGTCCTGCTCGATCGGCGTGGTCATCCACCCGTCGGCCGATTTCACGATCCACCGGAAGTTCTTGTCGTTGCCGGCGGCGCCGACGATCACCGGGGGCACCCGCACCGGCTTCGGCCACGCCCAACTCGGGCCGAAGCTCACGAACTCGCCGTCGTACGACGCCTCCTCCTGCGTCCACAGCGCGCGCATGGCCTCGAGGTACTCCCGCAGCATCGTCCGGCGCCGCCCGGGCGGGACGTGGTGATCGGTCAGTTCGTCCAGATTCCACCCGTACCCGACACCGAGAATCACCCGTCCGCCGCTGAGGTGGTCGAGCGAGGCGATCGTCTTGGCCAGCGTGATCGGGTCGTGCTCGACCGGCAGCGCCACCGACGTGCCCAGTTCGATCCGCTCCGTGACCGCCGCCGCCGACGCCAGCGCCACCCACGGGTCCAGGGTGCGCATGTACCGATCGTCGGGCAGCGACGCGTCGCCGGTCTGCGGATGCGCGGCATTGCGTTTCACCGGAATGTGCGTGTGCTCGGGCACGTAGAAGGAGTCGAATCCGTTGACCTCTGCACCCCTCGCGGCCGAGGCCGGCCCGATCCCGCGGTCACTCGTAAACAACGTAATGCCGAATTTCACGAATTCTCCTTGGCCGAGAGCCTTTTCCTCCATGCACACTAACTATTGGACACCTGTTTAGCAATGTGTCCAAACACCACTCCAGCTCGCCGCGCAGCCGGACGAACGGGACGCTCGTTCGATCCAGCACAACGGGCGTCCCGTTCGTCCACGGGTCGGCGATTGTCAGGCGCCGTAGACCGGGACCGGGGTTTCGGCCTTGGCGAGAAGGTCGGCGACGACGGGCCCGATCTCCTTCGGCTCCCAGCGCGCCCCCTTGTCCTGGGTGGGGCCGTGACGCCATCCTTCGGCGACGGTGATCTTGCCGCCCTCGACCTCGAACACGCGGCCGGTGACATCCTTCGACTCCACGCTGCCCAGCCACACGACGAGCGGGGAGATGTTCTCCGGCGCCATCGCGTCGAAACCCTCCTCGGGCGCGGCCATCGCCTCGGCCATCGCGCCGCCCGCGCCGACCGTCATCCGGGTGCGCGCGGCCGGGGCGATCGCGTTGACGGTGACCCCGTAGTTCTTCAGTTCCGCGGCCGCCTGAATCGTCATCTCCGCGATGCCCGCCTTCGCGGCGGCGTAATTGCCCTGCCCGATCGAACCCTGCAGTCCGGCACCGGAACTGGTGTTGACGATCCGGGCGTCGACCGCGTTGCCGGCCTTCGCCTCGGCCCGCCAGTACGCGGCCGCGTGCCGGAGCGTCGCGAAGTGACCCTTCAGATGGACGCGCACCACGGCGTCCCACTCCTGCTCGCTCATCCCGACGAGCATGCGGTCGCGCAGGAACCCGGCGTTGTTCACCAGCACGTCGAGGCGCCCGTAGGTGTCGATGGCGGTCCTGATCAGATTCTCGGCGCCCGCCCAGTCCGCGACGTCGTCGCCGTTGACGACGGCCTCGCCACCCGCGGCGGCGATCTCCGCGACCACCTGTTCGGCCGGACTCTCGCCGGTGGCGGAACCGTCGAGACCGGCACCGATGTCGTTGACCACGACCTTCGCGCCCTCGGCGGCGAAGGCCAGCGCGTGGGCGCGTCCGATTCCGCGTCCGGCGCCCGTGACGATGACGACGCGACCGTCGACCACTCCACTCATGTGTTCTCCTTTGTCGATGCTGTAGCTGGTGTAGATGCTGTTGCCGCCGCCAGGAAGGCGGGGCGTTCGCCGCCGCCGTGGACGGTCAATGTGGACCCGCTGACGTAGGACGCGAGCGGGGACGCGAGAAAGAGTGCACAGTTCCCGACGTCCTCGGGGACCGCCATCCGGCCCAGCGGGACGGTCTCGCCGACCGCGGCGATCCCGGCGTCGTCGCCGTAGTGCAGGTGCGCGAGTTCCGTCTGCACAAGACCCACGACGACCGCGTTGACCCGGACCTTCGGCGCCCACTCGATCGCGAGGCTGGTGGTCAGGCTGTCGACCCCGGCCTTCGCCGCGCCGTACGCGGCAGTGCCCGGCGACGGTCGTGAGCCGCTGACGCTGGAGATGTTCACGATCGCGCCGCCCGAGTCCTGTGTCTGCATCACCGCGTTCGCGACCTGTGAGACGAGGAGCGGGGCGAGCAGGTTCAGCTCGACGATCTTGGAGTGGAACTTCGGACTCGCCTCCGCGGCGAGCGCGAAGGGTGCGCCGCCGGCGTTGTTGACCAGGACGTCGAGTCGGCCGTGCCGCTCGACGATCCGGTCGACGAGACCCTGCACCTGCTCCGGATCGCGGATGTCACAGGGAAGGAACTCGGCGGCGCGGCCGTCCACCTCGACCGGATTTTCGCCCGGCCGGCGGGCGCAGGCCACCACCGTCGCGCCGGCCCGCAGGAAGGTGCGGCTGATGCCCGCACCCACCCCGCGCACGCCGCCGGTCACCAGCACGACTGCTCCGTCCAGATTGAAACGCGTTTCCATCGTGCTACCCTACCAAGCAATTGCTTGGTGCGTGAAGTCGTGCGGATGACGAGGGAGAAGAACAGTGGGAATTCGGAGTGCTAGCGAACCGGGGGGCATCACCACGGTCACCGTCGACTACCCGCCCGTGAACGCCATCCCGTCCCGGGGCTGGTTCGAGTTGGCCGACGCCATCCTCGATGCGGGCCGGAATCCGGACACACACGTGGTGATCCTGCGAGCCGAAGGGCGCGGGTTCAACGCCGGCGTCGACATCAAGGAAATGCAAGCCACCGACGGTTACGGCGCGCTGGTCGACGCCAACCGGGGCTGCGCCGCCGCGTTCGCCGCCGTCTACGACTGCGCCGTCCCCGTCGTCGTCGCGGTCAACGGCTTCTGCGTCGGCGGCGGCATCGGCCTGGTCGGCAACGCCGACGTGATCGTCGCGTCCGACGACGCCGTCTTCGGACTGCCCGAGGTCGACCGCGGCGCACTCGGCGCCGCCACCCACCTCGCCCGGCTCGTCCCGCAGCACATGATGCGCACCCTGTACTACACGGCGCAGAACGTCACCGCCCAGCAACTCCAGCACTTCGGATCGGTGTACGAGGTGGTGCCGCGCGAGAAACTCGACGACACCGCCCGCGA
>SEEV01000580.1 GCA_004211695.1 Rhodococcus sp. (in: high G+C Gram-positive bacteria) | reverse complement strand
GGCGCTCTCACCCAACGCGGACGAGAACCACGACTTCTTCTCCGGCTCGGGCAGCTCCTACGTCATCGGCAAGGCCGTCAACACCGAAGACGAGGACTGGGACTTCTAGAGCGACCCGCCTTTCGCCGTCGCCCGATGTCACACCGGTTCAGTTCGACTGCACCGATGCGACATCGGGCGAACTGCGTTCAGCGCCGGAACCACGCCTCCGGCTCGTTCTGCAGCGCCTTGTCGAGACGCAACCGCGACGACGAGGTGAGGTCCGACGGCAACGCGTCGGGGGCGAACCAGGCCACCTCATGGTTCTCGTCGTCCGACACGGCCGCGTCACCGCTCACGTACCGCGCCAGGAAGCACACGTCGAGGTACTGCGCGACGTCGCCGTTGGGGTAGGTGATCGGATCGGTGACGTCGACGCTGGTGATCCGAACCAGTTCCGTGTCGACACCGGTCTCCTCGCGGACCTCACGCAGCGCCGCGGGGCCGGGTTCCTCTCCGGGTTCGAGGATGCCGGACACGACGGCCCACTTGCCGTTGTCGACGCGGCGGGTCAGCAGCACCCGGCCGTCGTCGTCACGAACTACGACGCTCACCCCGGACAGCCACAGCGGCGCGGTGCCGACGTGGCCGCGCAGGGCGGTGACGAACTCGGGGACGGGCACCGGGCCTCCTAGCCGACGTAGCCGTTCAGCGTGTTCCGCAGGTCGGTGAGCATCGCGCGGGCGGCGACGAGACCGTTTCCGCCCCAGACGTCACCCTCGACGGCGAACACCCGCTTGTCGGCGGCAGCCTCGAGGCCTTCCCAGGCTTCCCCGGACATGACGTCCTCCGCGTGGGCGGTGCCGTCCGCGCCGTCCAGGACGGCATAGATCAGGTCGCCCTCGGCCCGGTCGATGTCGGATTCGGAGATCGGTTCGGTGACCACACCGTCGAGGTTCTGGTAGACGGGACGCCGCACTCCGGCGTCGGTGAGGACCTGGCCGGCGAACGTGGCGGGACCCTCGACCTCCATGCTGTCGGCGCCGAAGCGGACGACGGACGCCTGGGTCTGCGCGGCATCGATGTCGACGCCGAGTTGCTTGGCGTCCTGCTGATACTGCTCGAGCGCGGCCGTCGCCGCGTCGGCCCGGCCGAGGGCATTGCCGGCGAGGACGAACTGCGCCTTCCAGTACACGGGGTCGGACCCGACGAACACGGTGGGCGCGACGGGGGAGAGTTCGCCGTACAGCTGGTCGGACGCAGGACTCGAGCCGAGGATCAGGTCCGGGTCCGCCGCGGCGATCTTGTTCACGTCCGGTGCGTCGACGGATCCGACGCTCGGGATCTCGGAGATGCCCGTGCCGAGGTAGCCGGGCTGAGGCGAGTCCCCGTCGACGGTCGCCGCGCCGACGACGTTCTCCCACAGACCGAGCGCGCACACGGCGTCCAGCGCAGCGCTGTCGAGAACGACTATCCGCTGCGGATCGGACGGCACGTCGGCCTCGCCCTTCGTGTGGACCACCCGGTGCGTCGAACCGGCCACGAGTGCTGCGTCGACCGGTGCCGGCTCGCCGCAGGCCGTCGTGGTGTCCCTCTCGATGCCGACCACACCGGCGCCGGCGATCTTCGTGGTGGTCCGGACGATGGACGCTGCGGGATCGTCGTCGGCCGGTTGCGAGCAGCCGGCGAGTGCGAGCACGGCGACGGCAGTGACGAGACCGGTGGACGCGCGGCGGGCGGAAAACCTACGAGGGGACAATTCGGCGACTTCCTGTGTGTGCGGGCGCGTTCAGGTTAGCCGCTGTGCTTCTCCACCCCGAACGTGTCCGACAGGTCGTCGAGGATGAGATGCGCGCCCTGGATGCTGACCGGCGACATCCAGCGGGCGTCGTCGACTTCGACCTTGCGTCCCGTCAGCGTCTGCCACAGCGGGCTCTCCAGGAACGGTTTCGCCGCTTCGGCGCTCTTGCCCGCCGGGTCCTGCCAGGTGCTGACGAAGATGACGTCGCCCTCTGCCTCGCTGATCAGCTCGGGGCTGATGGCCTGCATGATGTTGTCCGGATCGGCGGGGTCGGGGCCCTGGCTTCCGGGGCGGGCCAACCCGGCGTCAGAGAGGACGATCCCACTGAACGAGGTGGTGCGGTAGAGACGGGCCGTCGGCTCGCCCGCGAACCGGACGACCGAGATCACCGGATCGGACGCCCTGCCGTTGATCTCCGCGCCGACGGCGGCGGCACGCTCCTCGTAGGCGCCGATCTTCTGCTCCGCGAGTTCTTCCTTGCCGAGCGCCTTGCCGACGAGCCGGATGTTGTCCTTCCAGGTGGGCCCCGTCGTCTCGGTGAAGATGGTCGGCGCGATCGCGGACAGTTGCTCGTAGTTCTTCGCGTCGCGAACCTCGGCGGAGATGATCAGATCGGGTTGCAGCGCGGCGATCTGCTCGAGGCTCGCGTTGCTGACTTTGCCCACCGACTCGGCTTCCGGTGCGAATTCGTCGCGCGAGGAGCCGAGGTAGTCGGGGAGTCCGGGCTCGCGATAGTCGACGTAGCCGACGAGCGGCGTCTCAAGGAGGAGGACGGCGTCGGTGAAGCTGTTGTCGAGCGCCACGACTCGCTGCGGGGCGGCCGGGATCTCGGTGCTGCCGCGGAAGTGCTCGACGGTGCGCGGGAATTGCAAGGTCGACGTGGTGGTGTCGGATGCGGCGGCGGTGTCGTCACTGCTCGAGCAGGACGTGAGGGAGAAAGTGGCTGCAGCGGCTAGTGCGACCGCGCCGGCGACGACCCGGCGTCGGGAAAGGACGTTCACATGGAGCTCCTGATAGAAGTTAGGTGAGCGAAACCTTAGCACCGGGCTCGAGGCGTATCGGAAGCTCTTCGGGGCCGTGTCGACCGAGCGGGCGCGACACGCCGACCGAGTGACAGTGAGCACTCCCCGGTGTGCCAAACCGCAGGTCGAAAGCGCCCCAATTTGCTCTGAGTCGGGGTAAGTACGACAGTGGGTAGGACCCAGTCGGAGGCCGCTCAGGGCACGGTCTACGATTCGATGAGCGCAAGCCAGAGACCGTTCGCCTCGCAGCCCGGGGTCGGACGCGCATTCAGGAGGATCAGTGACTGCCGTAGCGCCCCAGCCAGTCCCCGCGATAGCTGCAGCCAGGCCTTACCCGCCGCGGCAGGGACCCAAGGGCTCGTTCATCTTCAAAATG
>SEEV01000579.1 GCA_004211695.1 Rhodococcus sp. (in: high G+C Gram-positive bacteria) | reverse complement strand
CCCCTGTTCGTCCTCCCCGCCGTGGGAACCTTCACCTCCAACTTCGGAAGCCGCTGGGGCACCCTGCACGCGGGCGTCGACATCGCCGCCCCCATCGGCACCCCCATCGTGGCCGTCGCGGACGGCGAGGTCATCGACTCGGGTCCGGCTTCCGGGTTCGGTATGTGGGTCCGCCTCAAGCACGCCGACGGCACCATCACCGTCTACGGCCACATCAACACCTCCACGGTCACCGTCGGCCAGAAGGTCATGGCGGGCGACCAGATCGCGACCGTCGGCAACCGCGGCTTCTCCACCGGCCCGCACCTGCATTTCGAGGTTCACCTCGCCGGCGAGAACAAGATCGATCCCCTGCCCTGGCTGGCCTCCCGCGGCATCAGCCTCGGTCCCGAGATGGACTGACCGGACCCTCCCCGGTACCACCCGAACCACGACGACTGCGGCGCATGCATTGCATGCGCCGCAGTCGTTTTCGTGTCTCTACAGCTTGACCATCGGGACGCCACCGATCAGCATCAGCCGGACCTTGCCGGCGCTGCCGAAGTCGATCGTGACCGTCGCCGTCGGTCCGGCGCCCTTGGTCTCGAGAACCGTGCCGAGGCCGTACTTGTCGTGGCTGACCCGGTCGCCGACCGCGAGGACCAGGTTGTTGTTGCGGGAGCGGGCGGCACCGAAACTCGGCGTGCCTGCCGAACCGCCGCCGTAACCGGAACCGCCGCCGAAGCCCTGACCGCCGTATCCCGATCCACGCGCCCGGCCGCCGCCGATCGCGTGGCCCGAGCCGATGCCCGTTCCCGGGTCCTCACGGCGCCAGTGCACGAGGTCCGACGGGATCTCCTGCAGGAACCGCGACTCGGGGTTCTGGATGGGCTGCCCCCACGCCGAGCGCATGACCGCCCGCGTCAGATACAGCCGCTGCCGGGCACGGGTGATGCCCACGTACGCGAGACGCCGCTCCTCCGACAGTTCGGTGGGGTCGCCGAGCGCCCGCATGTGCGGGAACTGGCCGTCTTCCCACCCGGTGACGAAGACGACGGGAAACTCGAGCCCCTTCGCGGTGTGAAGGGTCATCAGGGTGACGACGCCCTCGTCGTTGTCCGGCAGCTGATCGGAGTCCGCGACCAGGGAGACCCGTTCGAGGAAGGCGGCGAGGGAACCGGGGTCGGGCTCGCCGTCCCGGGCGGCGACGTCGCCGTCCTCCGGCGGTTCGACGAGTCCGGCCGCGTTCCGGGCGTCGGAGCTGAACTCACGCGCCACGCTGACGAGTTCGTTGAGGTTGTCGAGCCGCGCCCCGTCCTGGGGATCGCTGCTCGCCGCGAGCTCGGCACGGTAGCCGGTCCGCTCGAGGACCGCCTCGACGACGTCACCGATGTCGCCAAGCTGATCGGGCACGACGTCGTCGGCGGTCGTCTCCGGCGGTAGGAGGACCCGCAGTCCGTCCATGAGCTCGAGGAACGCCGCGATGGCCTTCTGGGATCGCGTGTTCAGCAGCGGCACCCGGCCCTCCCCGCCGTCCCGCAGCGCCTCGGCGAAGCTGATGCCCCGCTGCTCGGAGTGCACGGCCACACAGGCCTCTGCGCGGTCTCCGATGCCGCGGCGCGGGGTGTTGAGGATCCGGCGCAGGCTGACAGTGTCGTCCTCGTTCGCGAGGACGCGCAGATACGCGACGACGTCGCGCACCTCCTTGCGCTCGTAGAACCGCACCCCGCCGACGACCTTGTACGGCACGCCGAGCCGGATGAAGATCTCCTCCAGCGCGCGGGACGAGTTGTTGGTGCGGTAGAACACCGCCACGTCGCCGAACTTGGCGTCGCCGGAGTCGACGAGCTTGTCGATCTCCGAAGCCACGAACGAGGCCTCGTCGTGCTCGTTGTCCGCGACGTAGCCGGTGATGAGTTCACCCTCACCGGAGTCGGTCCACAGCCGCTTCTCCCGGCGACCGGTGTTCTTGGAGATCACCGAGTTGGCCGCCGACAGGATGTTCTGGGTGGAGCGGTAGTTCTGCTCGAGCAGGATGGTGCGGGCGTCGGGGTAGTCGCGCTCGAACTCCTCGATGTTGCGGATCGTGGCCCCGCGGAACGCATAGATCGACTGATCCGCGTCGCCCACCACGCACAGCTCGGCGGGGGCGACCCGATGGTCCGCGCCCTCGCCGTCCGCCGTTCCGCCGACCAGCTCACGCACCAGCATGTATTGGGCGTGGTTCGTGTCCTGGTACTCGTCGACCAGCACGTGGCGGAACCGGCGGCGGTAGTACTCGGCGACCTGGGGGAACGCCTGCAGCATCGCGACCGTCTCACCGATCAGGTCGTCGAAATCCAGTGCGTTCGCCGAACGCAACCGCTGCTGGTAGTGGCCGTACACCTTCGCGATGAGCCGGGGCAGTTCCGCCGGATCCTTGTCGGCGTCGGCACTCGCCTGCTCCGGATCGATCAGCTCGTTCTTCAGATTCGAGATGTGCGTGGCGAGGAGCCGCGCCGAATAGCGCTTGGTGTCGATGTTCAGATCCTTGGCGATCATCGTCAACAGTCGCCGCGAATCGTCCGCGTCGTAGATGGAGAAGTTCGAGTTGAGGCCGGGAAGCAGCGCCGCCTGGGCCCGGAGGATCCGCACACAGCTCGAGTGGAAGGTGGACACCCACATGCTGTTGGCCCGGGGGCCGACGAGGTGGGCGACGCGCTCGCGCATCTCCGCGGCGGCCTTGTTGGTGAACGTGATGGCCAGGATCTGGCCGGGCATCACCCCCCGCTCGGCCAGCAGATACGCGATGCGACGGGTCAGCACCGCTGTCTTGCCCGAGCCCGCACCCGCGACGATCAGCAGCGGAGAACCGGCGTGCACGACCGCTTCCCGTTGCGGTGGGTTGAGGCCCTCGAGGAGCGCGTCCGACCCTGCGCGCGCAGGTGCGGCGGCGCGCGGAGTCGTCTCGTTGCTCAGGGGAGAAGCGGTGCCGGAGATAGTGTTCATCAACTATCAAACTTACCGGCGTGTACCGACAGCGTCACAGCCGCTTGGCCCGCGAGGTACCGCCATGGCAAACTGGTACACATGTTCAGACCGTCGTCGCGCCCCCTGTGGCGATTTTTTTACGGGTACCGGCCTCCGGTGCCCGTGAACTGAACAGCTCACGAGCCCCGAGGTCCGCACCGGATCCGGGGCTTTTTTCGTCAAACGAGCCTG
>SEEV01000578.1 GCA_004211695.1 Rhodococcus sp. (in: high G+C Gram-positive bacteria) | reverse complement strand
GTCGAGTTCGGCCACAAGGCCCAGCTCGTCGAAGGCGACGACGGCGTGATCGTGGACCACAACGTCGAACGCGGCAACCCGGCCGACGCACCCCAATTGGCACCAGCTGTGGATCGGGTTCGTACACGCGCCGGCCGCCCACCCCGCACGGTCACCGCCGACCGCGGCTACGGCGAGAAGGCCGTCGAGGACGACCTCCGCGACCTTGGCGTGCGCCACGTGGTGATCCCTCGCAAGGGCAAACCCTCAGCTGGTCGGCGAGCCGAGGAACACAGACCAGCGTTCCGACGAACAATCAAGTGGCGCACCGGAGTCGAAGGCAGAATCAGCGCCCTCAAACGTGGATACGGCTGGGACCGCACCCGCATCGACAGCACCGAAGGCGCCAAGATCTGGGTCGGCCACGGGGTCCTGGCGCACAACCTGGTCAAGATCAGCACCCTGGCAGCGTGAAAGGCGCCGATCGGGGGAGACTGTGGCCAACCCAATCCCGACCGGCCGAGAACGGCCGAATCATGCTCACCGAGGCACTTCGTTTTTCAGGTCGAAGTATCTAACGACAAAGCTGTCCAAGGAGTGGAGACGGACACGTCTGAACAGACTCACGGCAGCGATCCCTCTGGCCTGGAGCGGGCCGGAAACCGAATGGGAAAACGGGCTGCATTCAGCGGTTTCTTCGGTAGCGTCATCGAGTTCTACGACTTCACTATCTATGGCACCGCAGCCGCGATCTGGTTCGGGGAGTTGTTCTTTCCGGCGAGCTCGCCGACTGTTGGGACCTTGACCGCACTAGCGACGTTCGGGGTCGCCTACATCGCTCGGCCGGCAGGCGCGATCCTGTTCGGACACTTCGGCGACAAGGTGGGCCGTAAGCGGGTCCTGCAGGCGACTGTCGTACTGATGGGCGGATCATCAGCGCTGATCGGTGCACTCCCCACCTACGAGATGGTGGGGATAGCGGCGCCCGCCCTCTTGGTACTGTGCCGACTCGCGCAGGGATTGTCCGCCGGGGGGGAACAAATCGGAGCGAGTCTGCTCACGATGGAGCATTCCTCGGACAAGAAGCGAACGCTCTACACAAGTTGGACGCCGAATGGTTCGGTCGTAGGTGCCGCCCTTGCGGCGGCTGTCTTCATCCCGATCACGGCACTTCCTGAAGAAGCGCAGCTTTCCTGGGGTTGGCGTATCCCGTTCCTGTTGAGCGTGATCACCGTGGCGTTCGTCTGGGTGTTGAGGCGGGGCGTAGCAGAGTCCCCTGTCTTCGAAGGCCAAGTCAGCGAAGAGAAGCACCCTGAGAAAGCGCCCCTGGCCGTGGTAATCCGTGAACACCCGCGGGCTCTTTTTACCGTCTTCATCTGTGCATTCATCCATATGGCTGCACCACTCGTGTCTGTCTTCTCGCTTGTCGTCGCCGAGCAGTTCAGCGCTATCGGAAAAGCAGAGATGCTGACTGCAATTACCCTCTCCGGTGTGGTGTCTTTGTTCGCTGTCCCAATCTGGGCCGTTGTGTCAAACCACATCGGCCAGAAGCGACTCTGGGTCGTGGGCTCGCTCCTGTGCGCCGTAGGCGCCATCGTCCTCCTGGGAACAATTTCGTACGGGAGTGCGGCGCTGGTCATCCTGGTTACTGTTCTGTTCAAAGCAGTCGTCTTTTCGTGCCCGCTCGCTATATCGCCCGTCTTCTACGCTCGCCAATTCCCTCCCCATGTTCGGTACACAGGAGTCGGCCTCGCGCAGCAATCAAGTTATGTGATTCTCGGATTCATCCCGGCGATCTGCACCGCCCTGCTCGGGTCGGGGCAACTTGGATGGCTTCCGCCGGCGATCTTCATGTTCTGCATGTTCGTGGTCGCAGCCATTGGCGGTGCGTGTTCCCGTGACTTCAAGCAGAAGGATGACGTCGCCGCTGCCTGATCCCGCGCCAACCGCCGTTTGCGTGCACAAAGCGGTGTAGGTTCCGGTCGAACTTGTCAGCTGCGCCACACTGTTGACCTGCGAATGATGTTGAGAATCCGCAGGTCAGCGCATCAGCCACTGACAAGTTTGATGGGAACCTACAGCGGTGATCCGGCCGGTATGACGCTGTCAGACGCGGGTGTTAACGGACTACCCCACAGTCGGCTTACCCGTAGCCCAGTCCAACGTCGCCTCGAGAATTCTGGTGACAGCATTCAAGTCTTCGCGATCGCGAGGGCTGTAGACAAGGACATATGAGGCGGGCACCATACTGCCTGAGAGCCCGTGAAGTTCCGCCCAGCCGCGCTCGACGACTGTCCGGGCGTCGGAAGGGTTCAGATGCAGGTGCATCGACCCCTGCGGACGATGGAAGTGCGCGACTTCACCCGTCGGGGATTCGCCGCGATCAACGAGCGATGGTACGTACAGCGCTGGATGGTGGCGTTCGAACGTGCTCTGCTGCTCCTCCACCTCAGTTCGACGATTCAGTTCACGATCGAAAATCTCGGTCAGTTCTGCAAGCATTTTAGGAGCAGCATTCTCGTTCCGCTGACGATGAGGGACCGGGTGGGGTGCGACGACCGGCCGCGTCCCGGATCGGACAGGCAGATCGCGTATCAGGGGGTGTTCCTGTCCCCTGCCGAAATGGCTGCGCCGAGCGGATCACCCATTGTCAACCGCAACCGTGTTACCCGCATCCACCCTCGCAGGCCCCACGGGATACCGCCCTCGCCGAGCGCCTTCCACTGTCGGTAGTCGCGAGCGGCCAGCACTCCCACGCTGGTCGCCGTCACGGCCAACCCCGCCGCGACGAAAATCCTCGGGCCCATTAAGTGTTCTCCTCCAGGTAGTGATTCCACCGCACGGCAAGCACGAATCGCGAGCGATGCGTAAGTACGACTTGAGATCGATGTTGCATAGCTCGGCTCCGTCGCAGCCACAGTGTGTTCTCGTCGAGATAGTCAGTCGCTGTTCCGAACTGCGTTTGTGCAAAGCTTGTCGTCGAGGAATTTCATTGAATTGTCAGAACTCTCAGCCTTCCCGACGAATTCTCGGGGCTTACACCGGCAGGTGGTGCTAGAGCTTTGCTCAGGCGAGGGCGCGCTGGTCGTCCCTGCCGTCGAGTTGCTCGGCGTAGCGGACGAGGGCGGCGGTGGTGCGTTCGATGTGCTCGCGCAGCGCCTGGGTGGCGCCGGCTTCGTCGCGGGCGACGGTGAGCTCGGCGA
>SEEV01000577.1 GCA_004211695.1 Rhodococcus sp. (in: high G+C Gram-positive bacteria) | reverse complement strand
TCTCTCGGTGGTATGTCGAACTGTGTCCACTCCTGTTCCCAGCGCCGCAACCGATTTCGGGTGAACAGTCTGCGTGCGAGGGCCGTGGAGAGCAGGACGGCGCCGGCCGCGAGTGCCCACAGCCCGCAGGCGGCGGTCACGGCCAGGACGGTGTTTTCCCGGGTGTCGGGGATGGGGCCGGTGAGGTTGCCGTCGGCGTCCACGTCGATGGTGACGGTTTGGCCGGCCTTCGCGGGGTCGGTGGGCACGGCGGTGGTGCGTTTCCCGAGGGGTGTGGCCCAGCGGGCTCTGGCGGTGTTCTGGGTGTCGGCGGGGCGGATCGCGTACTCGGGGGAGTCGGGGGCGAGGTAGGTGTCCTCGAGCAGGACTGCGGAGACGTGGTACACGGCGCCGCGTAGCGCCTGGGCTTGCTGTTGGAGCCGGGTGTGCGTGGCGGTGCCGAACGCGGCGGCGACGGGGATCACCAGCAGACCACGGTCCCGGCGAGCAAAACCATCGTGTCCTCGAAGCGGTCGCTTCGGCGCAGCAGGTGGTTGCGGCTCCACGGGCGCAGCCGCCACCACCGGACCGGCCTGGCCTCCGGGACCGGTGCCGGCTCCTCTCGACGCACGGTCACCTCCCGCCGGATCTCCGCTTCCCTTCCCTTTCGACTGTGCCACGGAATCGAAAGACGGGTGTTGCCGCAGGTTGTCCGGCAGGCGTCGGAAAGCTCGCGGAGGTGTTTCAGGCGGAGTGCTTCTGGATGTATTCCTCGACTGCCTCGCGCATGAGTGCGCTTGCGGTGCTGACGCTGCGAGGCCGCCAACAGTGCCGCCCGGGGCCTTTACTTCGCGATGCCGCCGGAACACCCTGGCAGGTGGATCCCGAATAATCTTTTGAACCATAGACCGGGGAGGTCCGTCGATGCGACCACACCCCTCGCTCGTTGCCGGCGCGGCGGTCGGAGTCGCGGGCGCGCTGTTGTTCGGGGCGCCGCTGGCCACCGCGGAGCCGACCGAAACCGTCTTTCCCATTCCGGTCGCCGGGGTCGGGATTGGCGTGACCGGACTTCCGAGCGCGGGCCACTTCTACATGACGGCCACCACAGACCCGCACACGCCGGGAGTCACCCGCGTGGGGCCCTACACCGGCGTCTTCGTCCACTGGCGGAACATCTCGACCGGCGAGGGCGGCATCACGTACCTCGACAACCCCGGCGGCACGCAGGTCCGGACCGGTTCCGGGACGGTGGTTGCCACGGTCACGGTGCCCGACCGGGCGGGAACCCGAGTAATCGCCCTCGTACCGGGCGCCGGCGCCTGGTCCGTGCCGTGAGTGTCTGACACCCGCGCCTGGGGTCGCGGCGAATGGGACGCCTGCTACCGGATCTTGATCATGGCTGACGCCGATCGCACTCTCCTCGGCGGGGCAAGCCTCCGCGAGGTAAACCTGGCCGGCGCTGACCTAAGGGCGGCTGACCTGAGCCCGGCGGATCTGACCGGCGCAAAGCAGGACTTCGACGTCAGTCAATTCGGGAATGAGGCACGGGCGCTGGTGGGGGCGGAGGTGAATCTAGACGATCTACAGGCGCTGGTAGGAACGGTAAATCTGACCGGCGCAAACCTCACCGAGGACAAACCTCGCCAACGCTGATCTCACTGGCGCCAACCTCATCGGTGCCGACTTCACCGGGGCGAACCTCACCGGGGCGAACCTTGGTGGTGTGGTGTACGACGAGACCACTACTTGGCCGGAGGGGTTCATACCGCCACCCCGGTAACTCTGGAAGATTGCTGTCCTCACTATTGGTCCTGCAAGTCAGTCTCGTCTGCATCGTTCCAGCGGGACCGCAGAGCAATGCAGGTTTCGGTACGGGCTGCTGATCAGGCCGTAGGCTCCTACTTCATGGGTGCTAAAAGGAAAGTGTTCATCAGCTGGTCAGGATCACTGTGCGAGGGAGTCGCCGACCTTGTTCAGAAAGAAGTCAATCGGATGTTCGATGTATTCGACCCCTTCATGTCTAAGAACAGCATCGGACTAGGAAAGCACAACATTGCGAACATTTTCGAGGAATTGCAAAATGCCGAAGCAGGCATCTTCGTGTTATCAAAAGAGACCCAGAATAGGACCTGGGTTAATTTCGAGGCCGGAGCGCTCTCCGTAAAGGTAGGAGGCAGCGACGCAGCGCAGAGAAGGGTGATACCACTTCTGGTTGACTTTGAACTTAAGCACCTTGAGGGACCTTTGCGAAGTTTCCAAGGCAAGGTTCTGGACAAAGAAGGGTGGGGACACCTGGTTGAGACACTCGCTGAAATGGGTGAAGTTGAGAAGAACACCGCTCTTGAGCGCATGCAATCGGGGCAGGCGGCGTTCTTCGAGAAGGTTGCGGATCTCAAGAAGCGGTACGCAATGGCAGCGGACACTGAACTTCCTAATCCGACCGAAATGTTCGAAACTGTTCTGGGGAGGATGGAAGAGAGCCGCAGTGCCATCCAATCATTGGGCACTGATTTGGAAATCTGGAAAAATTGTCAAAGAAATGCCTCGATGGAGAATATTGCGGGCACATTGGCGCGGACGATACTCGGGGATTCGGATGCTCGTGTAGCTATGCGCTGCGTCGATGGATGTTATTCGAAAACCGGTGCCGAAATTATCGCGTTTGTCGACTCCACTGCTGATGTTGCGGAAGCCCAGAGCGTCGAACTAGAAAGCGTTCTTAAGGATCTAGGATTCGACACTGTCCGAATCGACGACTTCTCCTACGACGAGTCCGATCTCGATTGGAACTAGGATTGCTGCCCTTCAGCGCACCATTTGCCGGCACGGATGGGCGTCGGGTTCCGGAATCGCCCCGAAGCGTTGACCACGGGGGTGGGGGCCGTCTCCAACGGCCCACAGCGTGAGTGCGCCGGGACGATCTCGCAGCAACCGAGGTTCACGCGAAGCCGGCGGAGGTGACGACGTGGCCCGCAGGTCAGGAGCCAGCGAGACCGGGAGTCGCGTGCGGTCCATCTACGTGGCGAGACACCGTCGGGGACGTTCGGAGCGCGCCACGGTGCCGTTCGGCTTTGCGTCGGCCGAGGATGGCTCTGGCAGTCTGAAGTGGCCCCGGTCGGGCGGCTCGAGTTGGACCCAGCCGACCCTTATCCGGTGAGGGGTGTGACGGCTCGAAGTGGCCCCACCGCGACACGCCCGGGGTGGCT
>SEEV01000576.1 GCA_004211695.1 Rhodococcus sp. (in: high G+C Gram-positive bacteria) | reverse complement strand
ACCCGTCGGTGCCGTTTGATGCCGTCGTGGATGTCCGCGCGGGCGGGGCCGCCGCCGACCGAGTCGGTCAGCTTGTCCTGGGCCTCGGCCATCTCCTCGTCGATCGTCGCCTGTTGAGCCGCCGGCGTTACGGCGTAGCCGTCGACTGCTCGGCGGGCCACGACGAGGGCGATGTCCCCCTTCATCGCGTGGGCTTGCTTCTGCATCTCTGTGGCGTGCGCGGGCAGCGGATCGGGGCCGGTCATGATGGGGATGCGGTTGGCCTTGGCCAGGGCGTCGTTTTTGCCGTGTGCCTGGGCGACCGGGTGGTAGGCGTCGCCGTTGCGTTGCAGGATGATGAAGTCCGAGGTGCCGCGCCGGTAGATGGCGGTGCCGCCGTCGAGGATGCGTCCCTCGACGTCGGTGACACCGGATCCGGTTTCCATCGCGATGGTGCCAGCGTTGTAGACGGTGGTGTCCCGGGGAGTCGACGCCAGGGCGGGCTGGCCGCCCTCGGTGAGCGCCTGCGCCGCGACTGGAGCGGAGCGGCGGTTCAGCGCTCGGGTGATCGCATCGACCTCGTCATCGGACAGGGATGCGTAGTACGCATCGCGTTCGGCGTCGCTGGTCATGTCGTCGCGCATCCCGAACTTCGCGGCGGCCAGATCTTCTCTGGCCTCGACCTGCCGGCTTTTGGCGTCGAGATGCGCCTGTTTGGCGTCGTCGAGGTCCTTCTGCTTCGCGGCGACGTCGGACGGTGAGCCGGTGCCGTCCTCGACAGCCTTCTTGGCCTTCCTCAGTCGTGCCCGAATGCGGTTGACGGCCTTGCGGGCGTCCTCGGCGTCCGCGTCGGCGGCGGTGACGCGTTCCTCGGCTTCATCGAGTGCGGTCTGTGCCGGGGTGATCGTCGGGGCGGTGAGTGTCGCGCGTTCTGCTTCGGCGTGGGCGATCAGCAGTTTCGCCGACGGCGGGTTGGCGTGGGTGCTCGGCATCGGGGTGTCCCCCAGCACCGAGGGGTCGATTCTCAACGCGGCCATCAGCTCCGGTAGGACGCTCGGCGGTGCCGCCTGCACCGCGGCCGCGGTCAGGGCCATGCCCTGCGCTTTCAGGTGGTCGACTACCTTTTTCGGGCTTCGCGGCCCAGTCGTCTGTTCGCGTTGGCTTTTGCAGCGGCCTTGTAGCTTCCGCAGCCGGGGTAGCGGCGGCCACTTCCGTGGGCTTTCGAGCGGCACATCGGGGCATCTTTCTGGGCTGACGGCACGTCCCCGCACGCGGGTCGGCCGCCGATCACATGGCGGGCGAGGCGGTTACATCGCCGCCCTGCCGGGTGCACGGGCACAATGAGTACGTTGCCGTGGAGCATGTCGTTCACACCCCCATCCCGGTCCATTGCGCGTCAGCCTGCCTCGGGCAGCAGATGTCCGAGAACCCTCTCGCCGCCCACGAGACACCGACATTACAATGTCACGCTTTAATGTTGAAACCGGGATCTGCTCGTCGGGAGTGTCGTTCGTCCAGATTGCAAACCCACTTATCTCGGCGATGCCAGTGCGGTGGCCGGCGACCCCGAAGCAACCGAGGGCACTGAACGGCAGGGCGAACCGGACCGGTCAACTCCCTCCCGGACGGCGTATACGTCCCCGCGGCGGTCACGATCAACGCATGACCATCGGCTTCCAATCCGGCCGGCAGCGCCTCCCACACCTGCGGATCGGCCTCTTCGTTGCCAGCCGCGTCGTTTCCAGCCGTGTCGTTTCCAGCCGTGTCGTTTCCAGCCGTGTCGTTTCCAGCCGTGTCGTTTCCAGCCGCGTCGTCGCCGTCCACCGCAGCGCTGCCGGCCGCTTCGCTGTCCGTCTCGGGTGTCGGCGGGGTCGGGGCGTCGTCGGCTTCGGCTTCGGCTTCGGCTTCGGCTTCGGCTGCATCCGACCGCTCGGGCGATGCAGGGTGTGCGGCAGCGGCGGGCTCCGAGCCCGCCTGATCGGCTTCGACGAAGACATCAGCATCGACGGAGACAGCGTCGTCGTCGGGAAGAACATCCTCGTCGGGGGAGAACGTCATCATCGGGGAGAACCTCATCGGTGGTGGAATCGGGAGAGGTCGTCAGGGTTGTCTCGGGCAGTGCGAACAGGGGGATCTGTTCCCACGGACTGCTCATGACTCCTGCTCGGTGATCCGGCCGTCGTGATCTGCCGGCGGGACGCTGCAGCGGTCGAAGAACTCCTGCAGGGCCACGTCCACGACGTTGGTCACTGTGGATTGGCGATCGTTCACCAGCCAGTTCAACCGGGCCTCCGTCGAGGCCAGGACGCGGGTATTGAGCGGAACCTTCGTCGGGCCCTTCCGTGGTTCCAGCTTCGCCGTCAGTTCCGGACTCGGCGTTCCCGCACACCTACCTCTCCCACACCGGACGCGCGTTTCCCCGACCCTACGGCGGCTCGTCCGGCCCCGGTCGGGCGGCGGCGGGCGCCGCCTTCGGAATTTCCTACCTTCGCCATCCCCACCCACTCGTGTTCGGTGTGCCACCCGTGTACGTGCGCGGACCTCACCCGCCCACTACGCGCCTTCTTGCCGGTATCTTCGCTGGCAGGTTTGCGCGCTGAGTTGCGCCCAGACTGTGACGGGGTGTTACTTCCCGCCGAGGGATTGACGCCGCTGGTGACGACCTCGCCGGAGACACTGCTCGGGCGGCGTCTCCGCCGGAAACCGTCGTGAGTCGACCACTGCGGAGTCGTCATTCCACCAGCGTGATCGGCACCCAGGGCGTGGTGAACAGGTGGTGCCGGGCGCCGTCATGGGTGAGCGACATCGCCACTCCCATGGTGTGTCCCTCGGCGAACCGTGCGAGCAGCTCCCGGGTGGCCTCGAACCTGGTCTGGCTGATGCCGTAGGTAACACCGTTAAAAATGAGGCCGGGCAACCTACCTCCTTTGCTGACGGTGGATCGTTGCCGAAAGTCTCGCTGACAACCCCTCGTCCATTGGGCGGACACACCGTCGCGACTCGCGGGGTGTTGGCTGGGGCGGGATTACCAGCGGTGGACGACGGTCGGGTTCGGCTCGTCGCTGCCAGGCAATCGGTTGACGGAATCATGCGCGCCGCAGCGACGCAATTTGGTTGAACCGTTGCGCCGCAGCGCAGCCGAATCCCTCGCCTAGCGACGAGTACGCTCCTTTCGACGAGACGCCCGGACACATCGCATACCCTGGCC
>SEEV01000151.1 GCA_004211695.1 Rhodococcus sp. (in: high G+C Gram-positive bacteria) | reverse complement strand
AGGTTGTACCGACGCGTCTCCTGGTCGTACACGACGAGGCCCTCGACCACCATGGTCCGGAGCAGGACCGACGCCGTGCTCTTCGCCAGGGCGCACCGCTTGGCCAACTCGGTGAGCGTCGCGCCGGCAGACTGCTGGACCAGCGTCTCGAGCACTCGGGTGGCGCGTGAGACGGCGGGCACCAGTTGCTCGCCGGACTGCTCGCCCCGCTCGTCACGGACGCCGTTTCCCGGGACTTCTGCCTTGGTCAAGGGTTCCTACCTTCGTCGTGTCGTTGCTGTCAGCTGACCGTAGCGGCCTGCCCCACCAGTTCGGCGAAGTGGAACAGCGTGCCGTCGGGATCGCGGGCGAAGAGCAGTCGCCAGCCGTTGACTCCGTCCGGACCCATGATGGTCTGCGGCGAGTGCAGGAACTCGACACCGTCGTCCGCCAGCCGTGCGTATTCGGCGTCGATGTCGTCGGTGAGGATCGAGAAGCGGCACAGGCCCGGGTGCACGAGGTCGCTCTGCGCTCGCCCCTCGGAACGTGCATCCCGCCACTCGATGAGGTCCAGCATGGCCTCGTCCGGGGAGTCGTTCAGGCGCATGTGCGCGAAGCGGAGCTTGCTGGCCCCTTCGACCATGAATGCTCGCGCGAGGTTGCTGTCCTCGATCTCTTTGTCCTGCGCTACCTCGAAGCCGACTTTCCGATAGAAGTCGATCGATTTGTCCATGTCGGTCACATTGATTCCGACGTGCCAGAATTTACGCATTGCTTTGTCTTTCTCTTGTTCGTCTTTTTGGTTTCCCAGCGCTCACGTTGGGGGCGACACCAGTGCACGGCGCCGGATCTTGCCGGTCTCGGTGCGTGGCATCGTGGCGACTGCCTCTACCTCCCGGGGCCGTGCGTGCGGACCGACCGCTGTCGTGACGAGTTCTCGGAGCTGCGTCGCAATCTCCTCGGTGAGCTCGCCGGCAGCGAGGTGGACGAATGCCTTGACCTGCTGCCCCATCTCCCGGTCGGGCAGGCCCACGGCCGCCGCGTCCAGGACCAGGGGGTGACACTTGAGGGCCTCTTCGATCTCCGCCGGGCCGATGCGGTAACCGCGGCTCTTGATCACGTCGTCGGCGCGGCCGAGGTACTCCAGCCGTCGTCCATGTGAGAGCCGCGCCAGGTCGCCGGTCCGGTGCCATCCCCCAGAGGGGGGTACCACCCGAGCGGACGACGCGTCCCAATGACCTAGTAGCGCAACCGGATCCGGAAGTCCCAGCGCGATCTCACCGACCTCACCGGGAGCGACTTGGTTGCCCGCGTCGTCCAGGAGCGCGATGCGATGCCCCGGGTACGGAGCGCCCATGGTCGCGTCGTCGACGGATCCGAGAACAGCGGAGTCGCCGATGAGGGCGTTGGCTTCGGTCTGACCGTAGGCCTTGTTGACGGCGTCGCTGAGATGCCGCCGAGCCCAGGCGAGTTCCACCGCGCCGGCGGGCTCGCCTCCGGTCACGACCGCCCGGAGGCGTCGCTGGGCCGGTTCCCCGTGTTCGGCAAACATCCGCAGCACCGACGCCGGCAGGAAGGCGGTCGTCACACCGAGACGGGTCATCATGTCCAGGGTTGCGCCGGGGTCGAAGCGTTGCGGCCGGTGAGCCACGACGGGAACGCCGAACGACCACGGAACCAGCAGGCCGAGCATCAGGCCGCCGATCCAACCCCAGTCCGCCGTGCCGAAGTAGACGTCACCCGGCCGGAACAGCTCGAAGGCGTAGTCGACGCCCGCATGTCCGAGCAGGGCACGGTGTGCGTGGACGATGCCCTTGGCCGGACCGCTGGTGCCCGACGTGTACATCAGCAGGGCAGGATCCGAGGACCGCCCGGGCGCCGGGGCCAGCGGATCGACCCGGCCGGCCAGGTCCCCGAGCCGCGGGCCGCGGGCTCCGTCCACCGTGAGCACGTCGACGTGATGGAGGGAGCATCCCGTCGACTCCAGCCGGTCGAGGCCCGGACCATCCGTGACCAGCACAGTCGCGCCCGAATCGACGAGCCGGTGCGCCACCGAGGTACCGGTGAGCAGTCGTGGGACGGGCACGAGCACGGCGCCGGCGGCCAGCACCCCGAAGACGACCTCGGCGGCTTCCACCGAGGGGTCGAGGTACAGGACCACGCGGTCACCGGGATCGATTCCCCGGGAACGGAGGACAGCCGCGATGCGCACGGCGGCACGCTGAATCTGACCGAACGTCACCTCCTCGGGCGCGTGGGTTCCCGCGCGCAGCACGGCCACGGCGTCGGGGTCGCGTGAGAAGAGGGCGTCCTCGGTGATCGTGTAGTCCGCCGCCGGTTCCCAGCCATGCCTGTGGCGAGCGTCGATCAGCCGACTTATCGGTGGTCGGGACGACCCGGAGATCAGTCCAGGCGTGCCCATATGCTCTTCTCCTTGGTGAAGCTCTCGATGGCGGCCTGGCCGAGGTCGCTGCCGTAGCCGCTCTGCCCGAAGCCTCGATACGGCGACGCGGGGTTGAGCACTCCCCAGCTGTTGATCCACACAGTGCCGGCGTCGAGTGTCTGCGCGAACCGCAGCGCGCGGCCCACATCGCGGGTGAAGACGCCCGCGGCCAGCCCGTAGATGGTGTCGTTGGCGAGGGTGATCGCTTCCTCTTCACCCTCGAACGGCAGCACAGACAGCACGGGTCCGAAGATCTCTTCCCGAGCGATGCGCATGTCCGCGGTGACCCCGGCGAAGAGCGTCGGACGGTAGTAGAAGCCCTGCTCTGCCGGTCCGTCCGGCGACTGGCCGCCACCGCTGATCAGCTTGGCGCCGTCTTCGATCCCGGAGACGACGTACGAGTGGACCGACTCCCGTTGTCCGGCACTGATCAGCGGGCCGATCTCGGTGTCGGGGTCGAGCGGGTCACCCACCCGGGCGGCCTCGACCCGTTTCTGGACGAGCTCGATCACTTCGTCGTAGATAGGCCGCTCGACGAGCAGCCGGCTCGCCGCCGTGCAGGTCTCGCCCTGGTTGCTGTACATCGCGTGGAAGACCATCGCAGCGACAGCCTTCGGGGACGAGTCGCCGAAGGCCACGAGCGCCGACTTGCCGCCCAGCTCCAACGATGCCGTGATCAGACGGTCGGCTGCCATCCGGCCGATCTGCTGGCCGACCTCGGTCGAGCCGGTGAACGTCACCTTGCCGACCAGTGGGTGCTGCACCAACGCGTTACCCGCCACCGAGCCGCGACCCGGCAGGACGTTGACCAGCCCGGGCGGCAGACCTGCCTCGAGGGCGAGTTCGCCGAGTGCCACGGGCACGAGCGGTGCGAGCTGTGCGGGCTTCAGCACGATGGCGTTGCCCATCGCCAGAGCCGGAGCAATCTTCCAGACCGCTTGCACTGCAGGGAAATTCCAGGGAGTGATGGCGCCCACCACACCGATCGGCTCACGCAGGGTGTAGTTGAGGAACCGGCCGGGAGCCGGCGTCGTGCGACCCTCGATCTTGGTCACGAGGCCCGCGAAGTACTCGAGGGTCTCGATCATGATCGGAAGGTCGACGCCCAACGACTCTCGGATGGGCTTGCCCATGTCCCGGCTCTGCAGCTGGGCGAGCTCGGTCTTGTGTTCCTCGATCAGCGCGGCATAGCGGAACATGAGCCGGGTCCGCTGTGCGGGACGCATGCGCTGCCACGCCTTGGCCGCGGCCTTCGCGGACTCGACGGCGCGCGCGACGTCCGCGGCGGTGGCCTCGGCGACGCTGGCCAGGTGCGACCCGTCGGCCGGGTTGATCGAGTCGAAGGTCGCCCCTGTCGACGATGGAGTCAGTTGGTCGCCGATGACGAGGGGAACTGATGAGGTGAGTGCCTGCACGATTCTCGTCCTTTCTTCCGCCGGGCCGTCAGGCCAGGTTGTGTGCGGTGGGGAGGACGGCGTCTGCGAGTTCGGCGAGCTCGTCCATGGTTGCTTCGAGCGTGTCGTGCTCGAATGACGTGTCACAGATGAAGTGGGTGACGCCGAGGTCGCCGTACGCTTCGATCGTCTCGGCGTTGTACGGCGCCGTCCTCAAAGGCCTTGCGGTGAGCGTGATTTCACTCATGTCACGGCCCGCCTCCTCCACGTACTGCTGCAGGGTCGCCAGGTAGCCGGCGTACTCGTCCGGCGCGATTGCAAGGGGGTGCCAGCCGTCGCCGATGGCGGCAATGCGGCGCAGCGAGGCGGTGCTGTACCCCGCGAACCAGACGGGGATCGTGCCACGCACCGGCTTCGGGTACATCTTGAAGTCGTGGAGATGGTAGAAGTCGCCTTCGAAGTCGACCTCGTCTTCCTTCCACATGTGCCGCATCGCGTTGACCATCTCGGTGGTCCGCTTGCCGCGGTCCTTGAACGGCGCTCCCAGCAGTTCGAACTGCTCCTTCATCCAGCCCACGCCGATGGCGACCGAAAGCCGCCCGCGCGACATCACGTCGATGCTCACCAGCGTCTTCGCCGTCTGGACGAGCGGACGCCACGGCAGGATCAGACAGGACGTGCCGAGCTCGATCCGCTCGGTGGCCGCCGCCGCCCACGTCAACGCCGTGAGGCAGTCGAGGTACGGCGTGGCGGGGTCCCACAGGAACTTGCCGTCTGCGGTGTACGGGTACGCCGTCTCGACTCGGGTCGGCAGCGCGACGTGATCGGTCATCCAGAGGGAGTCGAAGCCGATCTTCTCCGCGTACCGCGACACCTCGGTGATCGCCTCGGGCCCTGCCCACGGTCCCGCTCCCGGGATCCTGATTCCGACCTTCATTGATGCTTCCTTTCGCCGTGTTCGGTGGTCATCGGACGACCCGTTCGGCCCGGAGGGCCGCGATCCGGTCGTCCTGGTAGCCGAGATCGCTGAGAATCTCGGTGGTGTGCTCGCCCAACGACGTCGGTGGGCGATGTATATGTCCCGGGGTGCCCGAGAGCTTGACCGGGAGGCCTGGGACCCGCAGCGGTCCGAGTTCGTCGTGGGTGATGTCGACGACGAGGTCGAGCGCCTGGATCTGGGGGTGCCTGACGGCTTCGTCGTACGCGAGAATCGGGGCACAGATGATGTCGTGGGCGGAGAGCAGTTCGACCACGTCGTCACGGTCGCGGGTGGCGAACCAGGGTGCGACGGCGGCATCGAGAGCCTCACGGTTCTCCAGTCGGGATGCGGCCTGCGCGAAGCGCGGATCGTCGATCAGAGCCTCGGCACCCATCGCCCGGGTCAGCTTGACGAAGTGGCGGTCGTTGAAGGCGACGACGTGTACCGCGCCACCGTCGCGGGTCGCGTAGGCGTTGTACGGCGCGTAGAAATTGCTGCCGTTGCCCACCTTGCCCTGGATGTAGTCGGCGAGGAGGTACTGTCCCAGCCACGGGGTCTGCAGATGGAACAGTGCCCCCACCAGGGACACCGAGCCCGTTTGCCCCTCCCCCGTGCGCTGTTTCGCGAAGAGCGCGACGAGGGCGGCGATCGCGACCAGGTAGCCCGCGGCGCTGTCGGCGACCGGCGGCCCGGCCTTGAGCGGCTTCCCGGAGCGTTCCCCGGTGGCCTCCATGAGGCCGGTGAGCGCCTGAGCGACCGGGTCCATTGCAGGACGGCCCGCGAGGGGTCCGCTGTCGCCGTACCCGCTGACATTCAGGCAGATCAGGTGCGGGTGCCGCTCGCGAAGCTCGGCGGCGGTCAGCCCGAATCGCGCACGAACCCCGGGCAGCATGTTCTCGATGAGCACATCCG
The DNA here is from genome assembly GCA_004211695.1 of Rhodococcus sp. (in: high G+C Gram-positive bacteria). GTDB lineage: Bacteria > Actinomycetota > Actinomycetes > Mycobacteriales > Mycobacteriaceae > Rhodococcus_F. Next base: position 8,239 of record SEEV01000151.1, on the reverse strand, counting down.
CCGTCGAGCAGAGCTCGTGGAACAGCTCCCGACCTGCCGCCGTACGAAGGTCGAGCGCGAGGGCGCGCTTGTTTCGGTTGACGCCCGAGTAGACGCCACTCATGCCGTCTCGACCCGGCCCGAACGTCCGCGACTCGTCACCACCGATCGGCTCGACCTTGATGACGTCGGCACCGAAGTCGGCGAGCAGCGACGCGCCCAACGGGCCGGCCACCATCGTCGCGGCGTCGATCACCTTGATGCCCGACAACGCTCCGCTATTTCCGGTGAACCCCATCACACGCTCCGTTCATAATCCTGAACTGACATCATTATTTGGAACGTGACGAACGTTACGAGCACCCTCGCTCGCTGTCAAGAGGCGAGAAGGTCTCCGATCGCTAGACAGAGCGAGCCACTCGGCCCACTGCTGGCACCGCCCGAAGGAAGGCGACGCGAGAAGGATCACTCGAAGAAACCGTTTACCGCTATCTGGAAACCGATCCCCACCGATCGGCGCCGAGGTGGGATGGGCTCGATCGTCGCCGAGATCAGCCGTGACACACGGCTGCCATGCGCGGAAGTCATCGATCGGTGGCGCAATCTTCCTCGCAGCTACCGATTGTGGACACGATTCCGTCGAACGCCCCGATACCGCTGCCCATGGCTCGTGTCCGTGGCCATGAGAAAGTACTTCTACCTGGCCATTGACAGCTCGCCCATGAGAAGGCGGGCGAGTTGGTCCGGCACCCTCCCCCGGAGCCCAGTGCTCGGACTGCTTCCATCGCCGGTCCGGACCACCGTGCGCATGACGGCGAAAGCAGCATGCGTTTGTCGAGAACAGATTCCGCAGCATGCGACCGCCGGGGGCAGCACCACATGTCTTCAGGGTCAAAGGGTTCGTACGGACGATGAGTCCGCACGCGTCGCGTCGAGCAGGGAGTCCCTCAGTGCGGTAGCGCTCGTTGCCGACTTCAATTCGAGCGGATACGTTCCATTCAGCCGTCGGCTCGCTCCACAACCCAAGCCGCGACCTGCGTCCGGGAGGTGAATCCCAATTTGGCCAGGATGTGCTCCACATGGCCTTGCGCGGTGCGTGGTGAGATCACCAGGCGGTCGGCGATGCCCTGATTCGTCAGGCCTTCGGCGATGAGCTCGGCGACTTGGTGTTCCCTCCTGGTCAGTTGCATCGCCGCATCGGCATGGTGTGTGGACGTGCTGGGCGGATGCTCGTGGAGCGCGAAGGCGATGGCCGCGTCGAAACCGAGCCCCTGCCCTCGGCGGTATGCCGCAGCGAATCCTTTGTCCCCGAGTTCCCGTCGAGACTTCTGTTCGCTTTCCTGATGGTAGACAAGAAGATCGGAGTAGATCACCACGGCACTGCCCACTGATCGCGCCAACTCTTCTGCGGCTCCCAGCAGAACCGCCGCCCTCGGTTCGTCACGCAATCCGCAGGCTATCCAGGCCAGTGCCTCGAGACAGGATGCGGCGACACGTGGGCCGTGCACTTGCCGGGTCACCTCCAACGACTGCTCGAGCACTGCGACCGCGCGATCGCCGTCCCCGTGCCGCCACAGGGCGATACCCAGGGCCCACAACGAGTGCGACCGATACATTTTCTCGCCGTGCTGCTCTGTGATCGCGAGAACGCGCTCGAGACGTTCGATCGACCGGTCCGTCGAGCCGCGCAGTCCGTACGCCAACCCCAACGGGTACAGGGCGGCTACTTCGAGCGTTCGGTCACCGCGCGCGGTGAACTCCGTCAGAGCGGTTTCGAGGTCCGAAGACGCACGCACCAGATCACCGCTGTACAGGGCAAGCATGCCATCGCCGTAAGCAACGAGAGCGCGCATCATGGGGTCACTCGTGTGGGCAGTGAGCGCTCGCCCCTCCGCCACGAGTGCGGCGCCGGCCGGGAGATCACCCTGCACATTGGCCATCAGGCTGGCCCGTTGGAGTGCCTTGACCCACTCGATGGTCGGTGGTCCGCTCTGGCGGGCGAGCAGCTGGCCGAGCCAGCGCCGCCCCTCGTTGTAGAGGCCCTGAGAGCCCCAGAACAGGAACAGTGCGGCGGCGGTGCGCAGACCGGCGACGGGATCGTCGTCGACGCCGAATTCGAGGGCCTCCCGCAGATTCGGTTGTTCCCGCTTCAGCCGGGTGATCCAGTCGAGTTGGCGCGCGCTGATCCACTCGGCTTCCGCTTCCAGCGCCAACGCCTCGTACCAATTCCGGTGCCGGCGACGCAGATCCAATGCCTCGCCGGACTGCTCGAGTTTCTCGTAGCCGTACTCGCGGAGAGTCTCGAGCATCCGGAAAAGCACCACCGACCCGGATTCCTCCCGGATCAGGATCGACTTCTCCACCAAGGAGGTCAGCGTGTCCAGCAACTCGCCCGAGGCCAGGCCCTCGCCACACACCTGCTCCGCGGCATCGAGTTCGAAGCACCCCGCGAAGACCGCCACCCGCCCCCACACCAGTTGCTCACCAGCGGTGCACAACTCGAAGCTCCAGTCGATACACAACCGCAGGGTCTGCTGCCGCGTCGGCGCACCCCGGTTGCCGCGGGTCAGCAGGGTGAAGCGGTCGGTCAGCCGCACCAGGATCTGTTGGGGCGACATCGCCCGCAGCCGGGCCGCCGCCAATTCGATCGGCAGCGGCAACCCGTCGAGCCGGCGGCAGATTCCCGCCACCGCCGCCGCGTTCTCCTCGGTGAGCGCGAACCCCGGAACCGCGGCAGCACCGCGTTCGACGAACAACGACACGGCATCGTATCGGGACAACGTTCGCAAGGAGGGCCGCCGTTCCGGATCCGGGACAGCCAGCGGGGGGACCCGCAGCACCGCTTCCCCGCCGATGACCAGGGGTTCGCGGCTGGTGGCCAGAATCCGCAGGCCCGGGCACACCCGTAACAGGGTCTCGGCCAGTTCCGCCACTGCGTCCACCATGTGCTCGCAGTTGTCGAGGACCAACAGCAGTTCCCGCGGCACGAGAAACTCGATCAGGACCTCACGCAACGGCCTCGCCGAGTGGTCTCGCAATCCCAGTGCGCCGGCCACTGCGTCGACGAGCGACGACTCGTCGCGCAGTTCACCCAATCCGACAAGCCGCACACCGTCGGCGTAGTCGCGCTGGACACTTGCCGCCACCCGCATCGCCAGCCGCGTCTTGCCCACGCCCCCGATCCCGATCAACGTCACCAGTCGGGACCCGGCCAACAGATTCCTCGCCTCGGTGAGTTCGTGTCGGCGGCCGACGAAACTGGTCAGTTCCAGGGGAAGACGTCCCGCCGCGCCCAGCGCGGAGGACACCGCCGATCGAGGTCGGCCGGACTCTGGTTGTGCGCCGCCGCTTGCCGACCCAGGGATGGTGTGCAGGGCCATCTCGTCGACCGGAAAGCCATGATCGTGTTGGAGCCGTCGCAGTTCCTCCCCGAAGTCGGCGGCGGTGGCCGGGCGCTGATCCGGGGTTCGAGACATCGCCCGCGCGATCGCCTCGGACACATCGTCCGGGATCCCGTGGTCACGCAGATCGGGCACCTCTTGAGTGGTGATCCGCAGGAACTGCGCGACGACCTGTTCGCCGCTGCGACGTTCGAACGCGGCATGGCCGGTGAGAGCACTGAACAAGGTGGCACCGAGGCCGTAGACGTCGGCGGGCGGGGTCGGTGAGTCACCTCCGAGCACCTCCGGCGCGGTGTACGCCGGCGATCCCTGCACGGTCCCGGTGGCGGTCTCGAAGCCCCCGCTGACGTGCGCGATGCCGAAATCGGTCAACGCCGGCTCTCCGTAATCGGTGAGCAGGATGTTCGCGGGTTTGACGTCGCGATGCAGGATGCCGAGCCGGTGCGCCGACTCCACCGCACCCGCGATCTTCACCCCGAGGCGCAGCGCCTTCTCCACCGGCAGCGGACCGCGACGGCGGATCCGCACGTCGAGCGAACCCTGCGAGTGGTAGGGCATCACGATGTACGGAAGTCCGCTGTCGGTGGCACCGACCTGCAGGACGCCCACGATGTTCGGGTGCCCGGTGAGCCGCCCCATCGCCCGCTGCTCCCGGAAGAACCGAGCCCGGTTCTCCTCGTCGAGTTCGACGGTGAGTACCTTCACCGCCACCGTGCGATCCAGCTCCGCCTGCGTGCAGCGGTAGACCACGCCGAAACCGCCGCGCCCGATCTCCTGGGCATCGTCGAAACCAGCTTCGCTCAACTCCGCAGCCACGTCGGGGACGACGTACCGCTGCGTATCGCACGGATCATCTTCACCCATCGGACGGTCTACTCACCCCGTCGGCTCGTGGTTCCCCGCACACCGGTCCCGACGGCACGACCAGCGCAAAACAACCGCGAACTCACCTCTCGATAGCGTGCACTCCAGGATATCGCCGCACAACCTGCGTTCGGCAGAATGTGGAGTTTCCCGGTTCTTTCAAGACGTCCGAATCAGGCCTCCTTCCGTCGGCGACTGGCGCAATGTCGTCCAACCCACGCGCCAGCGCATTCTCGAATAGTTATATACAGCAATATGTTCCGTACACTGGCCTAGGCCGAACGGGTCGATCAGTTGGTATTCGCGGCGTCGGCCGTGGGCATACGCAGCGTGTGCTCACAATTCCTCGTGGGACCCGACTACTCGGCAACCGAGCACTCCGTGTTGTACAGACCGCCGTTGCCGATCCCCGTCTCGATCGCGAGCCGCTGGGGAGTCGTCGCGGGCGTATCCCCGAAGCCAGAACAAGTCCATTCTTGTCAATCGCCAATCGGACTCGCCGCCAGAGCAGGAGCTACCCACAACGTTTATTGGACCCAGAGGTCAATTATTTGATTGAGTCAAGCCACCCGACATTCCCTGGCTTCACCTTCTGCATCCGCGCCAGGCGACGGCCGGATTACTCGGCGCAGCGAACAATCCTCGCGCCGATCATTACGAGCAGATCCATCCCGACTGTCCGCCAAAATCTCACGTCACCCCATGCAATGACACGCCGCGACCATCGCCCACTAAATCAGCGAAGGTACCGCCGGATCCTCAACCCTTGACAGGTTCCGAACCAGGCCATTATCGTCTCGTTCCACATATTGTATCGAATTCAGTATTATGAACAACTCGGTATGCGGAACAACTCGTCGAGAAGGACGGAAATTGATTCTTCTGGGGTATCGCGATCACAATGTCCACGAATTGGTGTGCCACGAGATCGCCAAGCGTGCTGGCTATTACGACTGTCTGGGCATCGAGGTGGAAGCGGTGCCCGGCTCGGGCCATCCGGAGGCAGCGCTGTCTGCGGGCCTCGGCGGCTCGCTGGTCGAAGCACTTCGCGGGCAACGCCAATGGAAAGTTGCGCTTGTCCACACCCTTCACCCGTTGTTCTGGATTTGGACGCCACAAGCGGGGAAACAGTCGGCTGGGCCAACCGTCGTTGCCGGCCACCCGGAAGGGTCGATCGTAAATGCCTTCACTCAGAGGGCGTTGAGTGCCCGTCAGGCCGGGGATGAAGCCTCGACGGTCCGCCACTTCCCCGCAGGAAGCGTCGGCGATCATCAGCGACTAGAAGCACTGAGATCCGGAGCGGTTGACGCAGCCGTCTTGGGCTCCGCCTTCGCTCCCAGCGCTCTGTCACGGCACGGGCTCACCAAGAGGTTGTTCTTCGGCGCCGTCCTGAAGTTCCCCACCGCAGGCATCGCAGTCGACGTCGAAAGAATCAGCCTCGACGATCCCGCAGTACAGAAGATCGTCGCCGCACAGACTGCGGCAATGTCGAATGTTAAGAGCCGAGATCCCGTGGCGCTCGATGCCGTTGCGTCGCTGCTACATGACAGCAACAGAACAGATGCACAACGCTTGCTGGCCGATTACCTGTCCCCCCAATACGGCCCCGATCCACATGATGTCCAAGCCACCGGCGCGGAGGCGCTCGAATGGTTGGCGGGCGCACTCCATACTGGCGGGCACACCGCCACAGACTTCTACGAGGCGGTTCGGTGACTACTTCTCGACGTGAGCAACTGGTTGTACACGCGCTACCCGGAATCCATGGCACTACGGTCACCGCGCGCAGGCACGAGCTGGTGATCGACGAGGCCCCCCGTTACGGCGGGCACGATTCCGGCGCAAACCCAGTCGAGCACATACTCGCCGGCATCGCCGCGGCCTCGCTGGTAGTACTACGGCTGCTCGGCGAGGAAGCGATAGCCGATTCTGCCACGCTGACAGTGTCTGCGAGCTTGAACGTCGACCGCGTCATGGGAACCGACAACGGCGCTGTCATCGAACTGATTCGTCTGGACTGGGAGGTGGCGAACGCTGCCCACGCCGAGCGCTTGCGTGCGGCACTTCCCCACCTTGCGAGTCGTCGGCCAGGGCAAGCACTGATCGATGCTGCATCCGAAAATAGGGAAGAGGTATCCGTCCGCGAAGCGACGCTGCGGACGAATAGCTGTATCCCTGGATCTGCGCGCCGCCCTTTCGTGGATCGTGCACCCACTACCTAACGTCGCGAGCCCTGCGCTTGAGCCCCAGCCCAGTCAGAAATTTTTGTGCTCTACCAGTCCGGATCCATTGAGAATTCAGAGAAGTAAGGACACCACTTTGCAACAGAGCGCTGAACAACCTGCGCGTGTCGGTGTGGTTCGTGAATCGTGTGTGGACGAGCGTCGGGTGGCGTTGGTGCCGAGGATCGTGGCCGCGTTGATCGCCACGGGCGTCGACGTGGTGGTGGAGTCGGGTGCCGGGTTGGGCGCGCTGATTCCGGACGAGTTGTACTCGGCGGCGGGGGCGAAGATCGCCGATCCGTGGTCGGCGGATGTGATCGTGAAGGTCGCGCCGCCCTCTGATGCCGAGGTCGCGAGGCTGTCGTCGGGGCAGACGTTGATCGGGTTCCTCGCCCCCCGCAACCAGGACAATCAGGTCGCGGCGTTGAAGGCGGCCGGGGTGCAGGCGTTCGCGGTGGAGGCGATCCCGCGGATCTCCCGCGCCCAGGTGATGGACGCGCTGTCGTCGCAGGCGAACGTGTCCGGCTACAAGTCGGTGCTGCTCGCGGCGTCGGAGTCGACCCGGTTCTTCCCGATGCTCACCACCGCCGCCGGCACCGTCAAGCCCGCGACGGTGCTGGTGCTCGGGGTCGGGGTCGCCGGCCTGCAGGCCCTCGCCACGGCGAAGCGGCTCGGGGGCCGGGCCACCGGCTACGACGTGCGCCCGGAGGTCGCCGACCAGGTCCGCTCGGTCGGTGCGCAGTGGCTCGATCTCGGGATCGACGCCGCCGGGGAGGGCGGCTACGCCCGCGAACTCACCGAGGCGGAGCGGGCGCAGCAACAGCAGGCGCTCGAGGACGCGATCAAGGGCTTCGACGTGGTGATCACCACCGCCCTGGTGCCGGGCCGTCCGGCGCCCCGTCTGGTGACCGCGGCCGCGGTCGAGGGCATGAAACCGGGCTCCGTGGTGGTGGATCTGGCCGGTGAGACCGGCGGCAACTGCGAGCTCACCGAGCCCGGTCAGACCGTGGTCAAGCACGGGGTGACGATCTGCTCGCCGCTGAACCTGCCCGCCACCATGCCCGAGCACGCCTCGGAGCTGTATTCGAAGAACATCTCCGCGTTGCTCGAGTTGATGCTCGTCGACGGGGCGCTGGCCCCCGATTTCTCGGACGAGGTCCTGGCCGCGTCCTGCGTCACCCGGGACCCGGAGGGACACTGATGCTGTCGATGATCCTCGAGAGGTGCACAACATCCGTGACGGAGCTCGTGCACCAACTCTTCAGTCCACGCGACAACTACGCCCACTTCGATTTCTCGTACGGCACACCGATCGAATTGGACACGGAAATCGAAGAGGGAGCTCGGTAATGTACACGGAATTGTTGGCGAACATCGCGATCCTGGTGCTGTCCGGGTTCGTGGGGTTCGCGGTGATCTCCAAGGTCCCGAACACGTTGCACACCCCGCTGATGTCGGGCACCAACGCCATCCACGGCATCGTCGTGCTCGGCGCCCTGGTGGTCCTCGGGAAGGTCGAGAACCCGCCGTGGGGCCTGCAGGTGATCCTGTTCGTGGCCCTGGTCTTCGGAACGATCAACGTGGTCGGTGGTTTCGTGGTCACCGACCGGATGCTGGCGATGTTCAAGTCCAAGCCCACCCCCACTGCTGCTGTTGCTGAGAAGGGTGGGGACAAGTAATGGAATACCTCGTCAACGTGCTGTACATCGTGGCGTTCTCGATGTTCATCTACGGTCTGATGGGCCTGACCGGCCCGAAGACCGCGGTCCGCGG
>SEEV01000150.1 GCA_004211695.1 Rhodococcus sp. (in: high G+C Gram-positive bacteria) | reverse complement strand
TCGTCGATCCGCTGGCCCACCTCCAGATCGTCGAGCGTTCCGCCGCTCCCCGGAGACACCGACAGCGTCGTCTCCCCGCGATGGAGCGCCGTGCTGTGGTACTCGCCGGTGCCGAGCAGTTCGTCGAGCTGGCCTGCCTGACCGGGAAAGTTCTGCGTGTACTCGCTCGCCTCGACCGACTCGCCGCTGCGCCGCCGGATGTGGAACTCCTCGTACAACAGGTCCGGCGGCAGCGGCCACCGCCGCAGTTCGGGCAACTCGTCACAGTATTCGGTGAGCCGCTTCGGGTGGTCGCCGCGCAGCCAGCGGTTCTCCAGGTCGACCTTCACCAGTTCGATGAGCGTGACCCGGCGGAGGGCTGGAGACATCGGCAGGTAGGCGGCGAGGTCGGGGGCGGACGCCGAGGCTTCCCAGGCACTGGCGAAGCGCGCGACGGCGTCGCCGACCGCCGTGTCCGACACCCGGACCTGCTCGGAAGCGGCCGGTGAACCTCGCCGGGAGGGCATGGAAGCCATGGTAGCTGGCCACGCCCGGCCGGCTACTGCAGTTCCGACACCGGAGTCGACGGGTCGATGGCGACGCCGATTCGCGCCAGATTGCCGTGCAGCACTTGCCAGATCGACACCTCGAGGAACTCGGCGAGTTCGTCGCTGCCGAGCGCCGACTGCGGGTTGCTCAGCCAGCGGTTGACGCTCGCATCCACGAGTCCGACCAACCCGAAGGCCAGCGACTCCGCCAGCTCCGAATTGCCGGCCACCGTGTCGAGAACTTTCGCGAGCAGACCCGACAACTGGAGTGCGATCGCGGTCTTCGTTCCCGTCACCACGCGCGAACCCGTCGTGCGCCTGCTCGGGGATCCGGTGCCGAGGAATTGGTGGAGGCGTGGGTATTCGACGATCCACCGCAGGTACGTCTCGACGGCGCGCGCGATCGCCTCGCCCACCGTCCCCTCCGGCGTCAGGGTGGGCGCGAGGTCGGCCATCAGCCGCTCGATGATGCGTCCGCGCAACTGCTCGTCGAGGTCGCCGCGATCGGTGAAGATCCGGTAGACCACCGACCGCGGCACGTCGGCGCGGTTCGCGATCTGCTGGACGCCCACGTCGGGGCCGTCCTCGTTGATGGCCTCCATCGCGGCTTCGAGAATCCGGCTGCGGCGTTCCGCCTTGTGGTCCTCCCAGCGCGTCGCGCGGCCGTCACCCTGGGGCGACGCGGCGGTTTCCACTTTGTCCGGCATCACGCATACGTTACCCATCCGGCTGTTGACTGGACACCTTGTCTCACATACTTCGATGAGAAGGGTGTCACATACATTTCTCGGACTCAGGGAGTCGCAATGGGCAACAGGGCGGTCGTCGTCGGATACGTGTACGGCGAGTCGACGTCTGGACAGCGGGTCGTCTACGAACTCGGCCTCACCGGCATTCCGATCGTCAACGCCAACAACAACTGTTCGACGGGGTCGACCGCACTCTTCCTCGCCACGTAGGCGGTCCGGAGCGGTCAGGTCGACTGCGCGCCGGCACTGGGATTCGAGAAGATGCAGGCCGGTTCGCTCGGAGGAATTCGTCGACGAGCACGACCTCGCCGGGCAGGCCGTGGAGATCGTCGGCCAGTCGATGGTCACCGACCTCCCCAGCACGTTCGAGGACCGCAGCGCGATCAGCCTGGTCGGCGCCGACATGACCCGCGCGGCCACGGCCCGCGTGTACGAACAGGCCGGCATCGGACCGGACGACATCGACGTCATCGAACTCCACGACTGCTTCTCCACCAACGAACTGCTGACCCACGAGGCGCTCGGCCTGGGCGGCGAGGGCGAGGGCGGCAAACTCGTCGACAACGACGACACCACCTACGGCGGGCGCTGGGTGGTCAACCCGTCCGGCGGTCTCATCTCCAAGGGATATTCCCTCGGCGCCACCGGGGTGAAGATCTCCGGCACCGGCATGGCCGGGGTGACCGTCGAATTCACCCTGAAGGTCGAACCGGACGGCGCCGGCTCCAAGGCGATCATCGACGCGAGCTTCACCGGCACGATGATCGTCGGCCCGATCGGCAAGGCCGTCGCCAAGAACGCGAAGGCGGACCTGGAGGCTCTTTGGCCGGGTTCGCCGACATGGTGGGCTGATTCGCATGACCACCCCCACAGTCGAATTCGACACGAGCGGGCTCGGCGAGTGGACCGATCCGTAATCCCCGAGGACCCAAGGGGGTCACGGCGCCGGGCTGCTCACGTCGGCAGTGGCCCTCGAAGCTCTCGGGCGGACGGTTGCTCCGGGCCCGTTCGTCCCGACCGGGCTCGCCGCCCCCCATAGCAGCCGCGGATTCCAAGATCGGTATCGAACTGTGCCGGGCCTGCTCGATGGAACACGCACCGCCGCAGTCGCGTTGGGCCGCCCGCTCGACGCGTCGGCGCACGACGGCGGACACCGGGTGTCGGGTGTCGCGGACGCCGTCGTCGATTCCGCGGACGTCACCGTCACGGTGCAGGACAGCATCGACGTGCTGCGCGGTTCGGCCCGGATCACGGCCGACGCCGTCCACGTGGGCGCCGACCCGGCGAACGCATGCTCGACTTCCGCGCGACGCGCGGGGGGTGTCGTGACCGGGGGACCGCTCAGCGGGGACGGGACCGCCGCGCGAGTAGTGCCTGCAGACCGGCGGTGCCGCCGAGTGCACCGGTGAGCAACAGCAGCAACTGGACCACGTTGGTATTCATGTCAGGTGTCCTCTCGCGCCATGATTGTCCGTACCGCCGATCGACCACTCGATCGGGTGGTCGATCGGCGGTTCCTAATCGGACGGTTGGTTGAACGTCACGTCTATCCCCCGACCTGCGAGGGAAGCAGATCGCGCACGTAGAGACCGGGTGCGTCGCCCAGGACGGTGTGCTCGTCGCTACCCAGGCGTGTACTCGCGGCGATTCGCTCGCCGGCCCGTTCCGAGACCCAGTCGGCCCACGGTTCCCACCAGGTGCCGGTCTTCTTAGTCGCCTCCGCGAGCCACGCCTCGGGATCGGATCCCGGCTCGCCGCCTTCCCAGTAGTGAGACTTCGGGTTGCCGGGCGGGTTGACGAGGCTGGCGATGTGCCCGGAGAAGCTGAGCACGAACTTGCTGTCGCCCGACAGCAGCTGGGTTGTGCGGTAACAGTTCTTCCACGATGTGAGGTGGTCGGCGATCGCGCCGGAGACGAAGGTGGGCACGGTGATCCTGCCGAGGTCGACGGGTGTGCCGAGCGACGTCATCGCTCCCGGCGTTGCGAGGGAGTTGTCCTCGAAGATGTCGAGGAACTGGACGTGCAGCGCCCCGGGCAGGTTGGTGCCGTCGGCGTTCCAGGCGAGGATGTCGAAGGCCGGTGGCGTCCGTCCCATGAGGTAGTTGTTGACCACGTAGTTGAAGACGAGATCGTTCGGGCGCATCCAGGTGAAGGCACTACCCATGTCGCGGGCGGAGATGATGCCGTTCCGCCGGGACCGACCCTTCACCAACTTCAGCAGACTCGGACCCGAGAAGGCCGTGAGACCCGCCGGGTCCGCGAAGTCGAGCATCGTCACGGCGTACGACATGCTGTGCACGCGGGTGTCCCCGGTGGCTGCGAGGTGGTTGAGCAGGGCGGTGGTGATGAGGCCGCCGGCGCAGAAACCGATCACGTTGACGTCGTCGCTGCCGGTGATCTCCCGGACCTCGTCGATCGCGTCCGACACGCGTTGCGCGTACGTGTCGAGGTCCCAATCGCCCTGTTCTGCTTGTGGATTACGCCACGCCAGCACGAACGTCCGCAGTCCGCGGGACACGGCGTGCTCGACGAAGCTGCGGCCGGGACGCAGGTCGAGGAAGTAGAAGCGGCCGATCGGTGGCGGCACCACGAGCACCGGCCGCTCGTACACGGTCTCCGTGGTCGGCGTGTACTGCAGCACCTCGGCGACCTCGTCTCGGGCGACGACGGCACCCGGCGTCACGGCGAGATCGACGCCGACCGTGAAGGCGTCGGGATCGACCATCTGCGGCATCCCGCCGTTGCGGCGCAGGTCGGACACATAGTTGCGGGCGCCGCGCACCAGGCTCATACCGCCGGTGTCGAATGCCTCCTTCACGGCCGCCGGGTTGGTGGGCAAGTAGTTCGTCGGGGCGAGCGCGCTGGTGAGGACGGCCGACACGAACGCCGCTTCCTGCGCGTGACGGTGGTCGACCCGGCGGCCCCACTCCTCGACGACGCCCTCGAACGCGTCGACGGAAGCAAGGTAGGTCTGTTGCACGCGGTGGTAGAACGGATTGCTCGTCCACGCCTGGTCGGTGAACCGCCGATCGCCCCCGGGCGGAGCTACATCCGAGCGGCCCACCGCGATCTTCGTCAGTTCGCGCCCGAGGCGAAGAGACTCGTGGAGGACCACCCGGCCCTGCCCGAAGGCACCCGTCACTGCGCTCACCGCGTTCCGCGCACCGAACCCGCCGGCGCGGTCCTCCCCTTCGGGGGTGGCATCGGGTGTCACGAGTGCCATCTTCGTCTCCGCTGTCTTGGTCAACGGTTCTCCTCTGTCTGCACCTGGACCCGTCACCCCGTCGCGGGGATTCGTCCGGTGTAGACCGGATCATAAACACCAATAATGGTTACCCGCGCGTAATGAAAAATTTCGAGCAAGATCATTTTCGACATTTTGGCAGATATGTCGAAAATGGAAACACGAGGCGAATTCTTGATCGAAATTCCGTCAGCGGTACCTTTTTTCGCGTCGCGGGACACAAGCATGCGACACCGTGGGGGCACGGGAAAGAGTGTGGGATCAATTCGCACGAAGCCGGCGGTGTGCGTTAGTGTCCGATCTCCGCGGGTGATGCCGGAAGAAATTCACCCATTCATCGACGGGGAACCATGAACGCATCCACTTCCGCGGCAGGTGTCACCACCCACAGACCGGCACGCAGTGTCACGATGGCGGACCTGCCGGCGTTGGTCGGTACCCGACTGGGCTCGTCCGGGACGATCGTGGTCACGCAGGATCGCATCGACACCTTCGGCGAGGCCACGAACGACCGCCAGTGGATTCACGTCGACCGTGATCGTGCGCGGACCGGCCCGTTCGGCACCACGATCGCGCACGGATACCTCACGCTCTCGCTCGCGGTCCCCCTGCTGTGGGAGATCTTCGAGGTCGCCGACTGCGACCAGGTCGTCAACTACGGGCTGAACAAGGTGCGGTTTCCGGCACCCGTTCCGGTGAATTCGATACTGAGCGCGGTCGCAGACCTCGTGGCGGTCGAGCCGTGCACCGGCGGATATCAGGCCACCATCGCCCTCACCTTCGAAGTGGCGGGCGGAAGCCGTCCTGTCTGCGTCGCGGAGATGCTGCTCCGATTCCTCGCCGGTTAACCTGATGGAGTGGTCGACGAGGAAGCGCGCTATCGCACCCTGGGGGAACTGATCAGGAGACAGCGGGAGCTGGCCGAGCTCCCGATGCGGCAGTTCGCCGCGATGGTCGGCATCTCCAATCCCTACCTCTCCCAGATCGAGCGCAATCTCCGCGAGCCGAGCGAACGCGTGCTCGACGCGATCGCCGAGCATCTGCAGATGTCGACCGACATGCTGCTCGGGCAGCTCCCGATCGAACCTCGAGCCGAGTCCGGGGTCGTCACCGCGATCGATCGGGACCCCGACCTGACGAACGCACAGCGCAAGGCCCTCAGGGAAATGTACGAGGCGTTCCGTGAGGTCACCCGCGGCAAGCGCAAGCGGGGAAGGCCGGCGGCGGGCGACGACTCAGACGTCGACGACTGACAGGTCCCCCGCCGTCGACGGATTCTCACGTCCAGCCGTGGCGACGCCGTCGACGATGCGAAATGCCATGAGGCGTCGGGACGGACCGGACGGCGATCGCCCACGGCGTCCGTCGGGGAACGGCCGTGGGCGATCGGGGTCGCGCGGCTTACTTCAGCAGTTCACGGGCCGCCGACGTCGCCGCGGCGCTCACATCCCGCACGAGCGTGGCCTGGGCGCGGGTGACGGTACCGATCCACTCGAAGCTGCTCGCGTCGCCGAGGTTCGTGTGGAAGTCGAGGCTGCTCTCGAGGGCCTTCTCGTATGTGTCCAGCGACAGGTTGCCTGCCTTCTTGGCGGCGTCGACGAACTGCGAGCCGACGGACTTGGCGTCCGTCTTCGCGTTGGTGGACTTGGGATTCGGGGTGGGGGTGGTCATGACGGTCTCCTTCGCGGCTGAGTCGTTAGCAAAATAGCACAGTGATTGCTAACACCACTGGAGTGCGGTGACGGGACCTATCCGCGATCGGCATCCGGCGGGAAGCCACCGGTCGCGATGGGTCCCCATTCGTCGATGGTGATCCGGATGAGGCTCTTGTTCTGCTTCCGCATGGCGTCCCGGTACTCGTCCCAATCGGGGTGCTCCCCGGAGATGCCACGGAAGTACTCCACCAGCGGCTCGAGCGCGTCGGGCATGTCCAGCACCTCGGCCGTGCCGTCGATCTGGACGTAGGCGCCGTTGAACTCGTCGGAGAGCACGCACACGCTCACGGCGGAGTCGTGTCGCACGTTCGCGGCCTTGGCGCGCTGCGGGTAGGTGGAGACGACGATCCGCCCCTCCTCGTCGAGTCCCGACGTGACCGGGGAGATCTGCAGGCCTCCGGACCGCTTCCGGGTGATCAGGACGCTGTGATGTCGCGGTCGGACGAAGTCGAGCAATTCTTCCCGCGTGACGCGGTCTGCGGTGGCGACGGCCATGGCGCACCTCTCCTCTGCTGCGGTGGTCCTTTCCGATTCACCATAGGCCCGGGTCAGTCCTCAGACGTCTGAGGACTGTGTTAGCGTCGCCGCATGCCCGGACGCCACACCCTCCGCAGCGGACCGCTGGTCCCCCAGCTCGAGGAACTCCTCACCGCGTGGATCCGCGACGGCAAGTGGACGCTCGGCAGTCGCATCCCCAGCGAAGCCGAACTGGCCGCCGAACTGGGTGTCGGCCGTTCGTCCGTGCGCGAGGCCGTTCGACTGCTCGCCCGCGACGGACTGCTCGACGTCCGGCACGGCGTCGGCACGTTCGTCGCCCGGCCACCCACCGGCGGCGCCGGGCTCGAGAAGCTGCTGCGCCGCGCCCGGCTGCTCGAGGTGTACGAGGTGCGGCGCGCCCTCGAGATCGAGGCGGCCCGGCTCGCCGCGGAACGCGTACGCCCCGAGGATCTTCGACGTCTGCGCGCGCAACTGTCGGCCCGCCACGACAGCACCACCGAGTCGACCGCGTCGCCGCGACGGCCGCCAACCTCGATCCGACCATGTCGATACTGCGGAAAGGCGAAAATCAGTGACCACCCCGGATTCGGTCGTCAGCATCGAGCACGTCGACCTCGTGCGGAGCGGACGGTATCTGCTCAGCGACATCACCCTCCGCATCGAACGCGGACAGCACTGGGTGCTGCTCGGCGCGAACGGTGCAGGCAAAAGCACACTCCTGAGCATGCTCGGCGCCTTCGCACACCCCACACACGGCACCGTCCACGTGCTCGGCCACCGGCTGGGCCGGGTCGACATGCGCGAGTTGCGCGCCCACATCGGGCACGTCAACCCGCGGCACCGCATCGACGCACCGCTGACCGTCCGCGACGTCGTGCTCACCGGACTCACCAACACACCCGAGTTCGTGCCGCGGTGGACACCGTCCCCGGAGCAGATCGCCCGCGCCGACGAACTGATCGCCTCCCTCGGCATGCAGAAGCACACGGACGCCCTGTGGCCCAATCTGTCCCAGGGCGAACGCGGCCGGGCCCTGATCGCACGGGCCCTGATGGCGGAACCCCAGCTCCTCCTGCTCGACGAACCCGCCACCGGCCTCGATCTCGCTGCGCGAGAACAACTCCTCACCGCACTCGACGAACTGCGCGAACGCTACCCGAGCCTCGCCAGCATCCTCGTCACCCATCACCTCGAGGAAATCCCCACCACCACGACCCACGCCGTCCTCATCCGCGACGGCCGGGTGATCGCTCGAGGCCACGTCGCGGACGTCCTCACCACTGAACACATCAGCGAATGCTTCGACCACCCCATCGAGATCACCCGGCAACGCGGCCGATGGGTCGCGCAGACGCGGGTCCCCGAGGCGGTCGGGTAGCCGCCGATCGCGGTGCACACTGGATCGCATGGCACGAGGCGACCACCCGCAGCGCACCCCGTTCTACGGTGTGGTGCTCATCGTCGTCGCGATGGCGGCGGCGATGATCGTGAACCGCACCGCCCCCGTCTGGGTGCAGGTGCCGGTCTACGTCCTGGCCGTCCTCGCCGCGATGGCCGGCTTCGTGATGACGTTCCGCGATCTGTCCTGACGCGGCAGCCGAGAGCGTCAGTCGATCGCGAACAACCGTGCCGCGTTGTCGTGGCAGACCGCCCGCAGCCACGGCTCACCGAGATCGAATCGGGTGAGACCCTCGAGCGCGTCCAGGTAGGGATACGGGATGTTCGGGAAGTCGCTGCCGAACACGATCCGCTCCTGCAGATCGGCCAGCCGGTGGACCTCGTCGCGGGGAAACGGTGTGGCCGCTTCGGTGTAGTCCGTGAACGCCATCGTGGTGTCGAGGTACACGTTGGGGTACTTGCCGGCCAGGTCCAGGAATTCCCGGTACTCCGGCAGACCCATGTGCGCGATGATCAGGTGGAGTCTCGGGTACCGCGACAGCAGCTCGGCGATAGGTCCGGGCCCGGTGTACGTGCCGGGCGCCGGGCCCGACCCGCAGTGGATGACGGTCGGGACACCCGACTCCTGCAGCGCACCCCACACGGGGTCGAGGAGCGGATCGTTGGGTGAGTACTGCCCCACCTGGATGTGGGACTTGAAGACGCGCGTGCCCGACTCGATCGCCTCGGCGACGTACCCGGCCGCGGACTCCTCCGGATAGAACGTGGACGTCCGCAGGCAGTCGGGGGTCTGCTGGGCGAATTCGACCGACCACTGGTTGAGCCATGCGGCCATGTCCGGCTTGTGGGGGTAGATCATCGACGTGAACCGCCGGACGCCGAACCCGCGGAGGTGTTCGACGCGGACGTCTTCTTCGTGCCGGTAGTGGATCGGCCATTCACGCCCGGTGAGGGGGCCGACGGCGTCGAAGTAGCCCCACACCTTCTCCATCACGTTCGCGGGCATGAAATGGGTGTGGACGTCGATGATGCCGGGCAGTCCCAGCGCACGCCAGAACTCCCGCACCCGCAGATCCTCGGTCAACTGGCTTCTCCTCGACAGGTGCCGGACACGGAGCACCGGCAGATGCGAACGGGGGGCGGACTCAGAACAGCGTGAACGCGTCCTCGGCCTCGGGAGTGGACGGAGCGACGGCCGCCGGTGCCGGCGCGGGGGTCGCGACCGGCGCCGGTGCGGCCGTTCCGGATGCGACGGCCCGGGCCGCCTCGCCGGCGAGGACGTCCGCCATCTCGTTGTAATGGTTGCCGACGTGCCCCCGGACCCAGCGGAACCGCACGGGGCCGGGACGTTCGTTGATGGCGCGGTCGATGGACTGCACCAGCGCGAGGTTCTTGACGGGGGCGCCGGCCGCCGTCTTCCAGCCCTTGCGCTTCCATCCGGGCAGCCACTCCGACGCGCACTTGATGGCGTACTGGGAATCGGACTCGATGAGGAGCGGATCGGCCCCGGGATGCGCGGTGATCGCTTCGAGCAGCGCGCGCAGCTCGGCGATCTGATTGGTCCCGGAGGGCTCGCCACCCGATTGGCTGGGACCCTCGTGATTGACCCATGCCCAGCCGATCGCCCCACCGGGGTTGCGGAGGCAGGATCCGTCGGTACTCACGATGATCATTGCTGGGACTTTACGTGCGCGCTCCGACAGCCGCCGGAAGCGGTCGCCCTCACGGTCGAATACGCTGCATTCGATGACGGCTTCGCTCGAGGTGGTCGAGACCACCGTGACCGCGCGGCGTCCCCTGGACGTCGCGATGACGGTGCAGCCTCTGCAGCGCGGCAAGGGCGATCCCTGCCACCGGCGAGCAGCCGACGGCTCGATCTGGCGGACGTCGGTGCAGAAGTCGGGTCCGGTCACGTACCGCCTCACCCAGACCGATCGGCACACCGTGCGGTGTCAGGCCTGGGGTGACGGCGCACCGGAGTTGGCCGCCGGACTCGGGCGCCTCGTCGGCGACCACGACGAGTGCGAGGACTTCGCCCCCGATCATCCGATCCTCGTCGAGGCGCACCGCCGATTCCCGCACCTGCGCCTGGGCCGCACCGACCGGGTGATGGAGGCGCTCGTGCCCGCGATCCTCGAGCAGCGGGTGCACGGCATCGCGGCATTTGCGTCGTGGCGGCGGCTCGTGTGGAAGTTCGGCGGGCCCGCGCCCGGCCCCGCCCCGGACGGGATGCGGCTGCCCCCGACCGCGGACGTGTGGCGGCGGGTCCCGTCGTGGGAGTTCCATCGCGCCAACGTCGACCCCGCGCGGTCCCGCACGATCGTCCGCTGCGCGCAGGTCGCCGACCGGCTCGAGAAGATCGTCGACCTCCCCCGCGAGGAGGCGAACCGTCGGCTGATGTCCGTTCGGGGCGTCGGGATCTGGACTGCCGCGGAGGTGTCGCAACGCGCGCTCGGCGACCCCGACGCCCTGTCCGTCGGCGACTATCACCTGGCCGCGATGGTGGGATGGTCGTTGCTCGGCAAGCCCCTCGACGACGCCGAGATGGTGGAGTACCTGGCTCCGCTCCGGCCCCATCGCCATCGGGCGGTGCGGCTGCTGGAGGTGAGCGGGCAGGCCGTCAAACCCAAGTTCGGTCCCCGCACGGCACTCGTCGACCACAGCTGGCACTGACCCGTCGGTTGCACTCGATCTCGTTCCGCGACGCCATCCATGAACACCTGTTCAAGTGTTCATACGAGAAACTAGACTCCGAAGGACAGCTGCCGGCCGGAGGAGACGCCGTGGAACCCGTAGCGATGCACATGAGCGACGGCTTGATCGACGCGCCGACCTCACTCCTGTTCGTCGTCGTCGCCGTGCTGGGACTGTCGGTTGCCGCCTGGCGCGCGCGGTCCGAACTCGACGAACGCACCGCGCCGATGGCCGGCCTCGTGGCGGCGTTCATCTTCGCGGTCCAGATGGTCAACTTCCCGATCCTCCCCGGTGTGAGCGGACACCTCCTCGGTGGCGCGCTCGCCGCGATCCTCGTCGGCCCCTTCACCGGCATGCTGTGCGTCTCGATCGTGCTGATCGTGCAGGCCCTGCTGTTCGCCGACGGCGGGCTGACAGCGCTGGGGGCGAACATCACCAACATGGCGATCATCGGGGTGGTGGTCGGCTACGGGGTCGCGGTGGCGCTGCGTCCGCTCGTCACACGCCGGGAGCGAATCGACGTCCGAGTCCTCGGCGGGCTCGCGTTCGCCGCGGCCCTGTGCGGCACCGTCGCCGCGTCGATGGGCTTCGTGCTGGAGTACGCGATCGGCGGTCAGGCCGCGTCCGCCGACTCGACGTCGCTGGGTGCGGTGTCGGCCTACATGCTGGGGGCGCACGTGCTGATCGGTATCGGGGAGGGCCTCATCACCGCCGTCACCGTGACCGCCGTCGCGAAGACGCGACCCGACCTCGTGTACCTGCTGCGGACGGCACCGCGGCGAGCGGAGGTGCGGGCATGATCTCCCTCCGCCGCTTCCTGGTCGGTTTCGCGCTGGTGGCGCTGCTCGTCGCCGGTGCCGTCTCGTACCTCGCCAGCTCGAGCCCGGACGGTCTGGACGCGGCGACCACACGGGGGTGCGACACGGTGGAGACCGATACCGGGGAGACGCTCGTGGGCGACTGCATCGCCCAGAACGCGTCCGCCCACCACCTGTCGGATTCGCCGCTCGCCGACTACACGGTGGCAGGACGGCCGCATCTCACCGGGGTTGCCGGAGTGATCGGCGCGACCGCGACGTTCGTTTTCGCGGGTGGCCTGTTCTGGCTCCTGGCCCGCGCGCGGCGGAACCGAACGAGCACCTGACCGTGGGAGCAGGTCACGCCCATCCCCTGTACCTCGACGGCGCTTCCCCGGTTCACCGGCTGCCGGCCGAGGTCAAGATCGTGTGTGCCGTCGCGTTAGTCTTCGCAGTGGTCGCGACGCCCCGCGAGGTGTTCTGGGCGTTCGCCGCGTACCTGGCGATTCTGATCGCGCTGTGGCGGATCGCCGGCATCTCCCTCCGCTGGATCGGACCGCGGATGCTGATCGAGTTGCCGTTCGTGACACTCGCGGTGCTGCTGCCGTTCGCCGAGGGCGGCGCGCGCGTCACCGCCCTCGGACTGTCGCTGTCGGTCCCCGGCCTGTACGCGGCGTGGGGCATTCTCGTGAAGGGCACTCTCGGTGTGCTCGTCTCGCTGACACTCGCCGCGACGACGCCGGCCCGGGACCTGCCGCTGGGTCTGGCGCGGCTGCGCGTGCCCGCGATGCTCACCACGATCGTCGTCCTGATGCTGCGATACCTCGATCTGCTCACCGCCGAGGTCGAGCGGATGCGCACCGCCCGGCTGTCCCGCGGCGACGATCCCCGCACGTTCCGGCAGATCGGCGCCACCGCCCGGGGCGTCGGCGGATTGTTCGTGCGTTCCTACGAACGCGGCGAGCGCGTGCACCTGGCGATGCTGTCGCGGGGTTTCACGGGTTCGGTTCCCACGATCGGGGCGCCCCCGGCGACCGCCGCGACGTGGCGGCGGGGCCTCGCTCCCGCCGCGGGTGCGGTGGCGATCTGCCTCACCGCGTGGGTGCTCCGATGACCGCGGCCGTGCATCTCGAGGGCGTCTCGTTCACGTATCCGGACGGCCGGGCCGCACTCGAGGGGATCGACCTCACCGTCGAACCCGGCGAGCGGGTGGCGGTCCTCGGCCCGAACGGGGCCGGCAAGACCACGCTGATGTTGCACCTCAACGGCATTCTGACGGCCACGGACGGCAGCGTCACGGTGGGTGGTCTCGCGCTGTCGCGGGACGCCGGCCGGGACACGGTGCGGGAGGTCCGGCGCCGGGTCGGCATCGTCTTCCAGGACCCCGACGATCAGCTGTTCATGCCCACCGTCGCGCAGGACGTCGCGTTCGGTCCCGTCAATTTCGGGGTCACCGGGACCGCGCTCGACGAGCGGGTCCACGACGCACTGGTGGCTGTCGACATGACGGCGCACGCCGACCGCAATCCGGCGCACCTCTCGGTGGGGCAGCGACGCCGTGTAGCGCTGGCGACCGTCCTGGCGTGCGCCCCGGACGTGCTGGTGCTGGACGAGCCGTCGAGCAACCTCGACCCCGTCGCACGACGCGAACTGGCCGAGGTCCTGCTCGGTATCGACACCACACACCTGCTGGTCACCCACGACCTTCCGTACGCGGCCCAGTTGTGCACGCGCGCCGTGATCCTCGACGAGGGGCGCCTGGTGGCCGACGGCCCGATCCTGGAACTGCTCGGCGATCCCGCCCTGCTCGCCGCCCATCGCCTCGAGTTGCCCTGGGGTTTCCGGCTTCCCGCGACGGGCCCTCCTTCGCCGGGCGAACGATCCGTGACACCGCCGATCAGGTAGCCGACGATGGGGAGACAGAGCTTCGCCCCGCACTCCGACCGGAGGTCAGCGATGTCCACACCCGCCCCCGAAGCCGCCGCCGAGGCCGTGTCCCAGCGCATCTTCGACGCGTCGCTCGGCGCGATCGACCTGCTCGCCGTCCATCTGGGAGACCGTCTCGGCTGGTACCGCAGTCTGGCGTCGGAGGGTCCGGCGACCGCGGACGAACTGGCGGAACGGACGTCGACCCATCCGCGGTACGCGCGGGAATGGCTCGAACAGCAGGCCGTGTCGGGACTCCTCACGGTGGACGCGTCGGAGCCGCGGACATTCACCCTTCCGGCGGGCGCCGCCGAAGTGCTCACGGACGAGCAGAGTCTCAACTATCTTGCACCGCTCGCACGCATCTTCGTCGCCGCGACCACGCAGATGCCCGCACTGCTCGAGGCGTATCGGACGGGCGGCGGCGTGGGATGGGCGCAGTACGGTGCGGATGCCCGTGAGTCGCAGGCCGATATGAATCGGCCGTGGTACGAGCAGGTTCTTCCCGGCGCACTGGCGTCGGTTCCCGAGGTGGACGCGTTGCTCCGGACGCCCGGGGCCACCATCGCCGACGTCGGATGTGGTGGCGCCTGGTCGACGATCGCGCTGGCGCGCGCCTACCCGGACGCCCGGCTCCACGGCTACGACATCGACACCGCGACCGTCGAACTCGCGAGGTCCAATGTGGGTGACCGGCCGGATGTCGCGGATCGGATCACGATCACCGAGTCGGACGCGGCGGGAATTCCCGAGGGCAGCTGCACCGCGGCGTTCGCGTTCGAGTGCATCCACGACATGCCCGCACCGGTCGAGGTGCTGTCCGCGGTCCGCAGGGCACTGGCGCCGGGCGGCGCGATGATCGTGATGGACGAGGCGGTGGACGACGAGTTCTCCGCGCCCGGCAGCGACCTCGAGCGGCTGATGTACGGATTCAGTCTCACCGTGTGCCTTCCGGACGGCATGAACCACACGCCGAGCGCCGGCACCGGAACGGTCATGCGCCCGAGCACATTGCGCGGCTACGCCGAGGCGGCCGGTTTCGGCTCCATGGACGTCCTGCCCATCGAGGATTTCGGATTCTGGCGGTTCTATCGACTCACGGTGTGAACTCCCGATACGTACGTATTTTCCGGAAAGGCCGAAAACTGGGGCATCCGAGGGGGGAAGATGTCTGCAGTAGGCAGGTTACGGACGCTTTCGCCGGTCGGGGCAACTGTGGAGCGCCAGGTCGAACCAGATTTGTCGTTTGTCATCCGCTACTACGCATGGGAAACACCATGAAACTGCATAGAGTGACAGCGCTTGCGGCGCTATTGATCGCCACCCTGTGTGTCGGAGTGGGTACCGCGTACGCTGCCCCCACTCCACCCGATCAGGCCGTCGTCTCGCACACCAGCCTGAGCCCTGACGGCCGGTCGGTCGGTACCGCGCTCGACACGGGACTCTTCACGCTGTCGAGGACGGCCGTCGCCGTGGACATCGTCAACGATGCCGGAACCCCGGTGGGCACCATCCCACTGCGCTATTCGATCGCCGGTGTGCAGTTCGCGATCGATCCGCTCATCACCGACGCCGGCCGGTTCCTGAGCCTGACACCCACGACGACCCCCGTCGCGGGAACACTGGCGCTCACCCCGGTCGACAGGGATTCCGCGTACGCCAACATGGTCGAGCAACTGCAGATCGGCTGGGACAACGGCGGCAGCACCGCCACCGCGATCGGCGCAGGCATCGGGTTCGTCGCCGGATGCATCTTCCTCATCCTCGGCGGGTGCCTCCCCGGTGCCGCGGTAGGCGCAGCGATCGGCGCCGTCACCGGTATCAGCAACGCGAACCCCGCTGCGACACCGGCGGTGTACGAATTCCTCGGAACCCTGTAGCAGGGATTCCGCCGGACTCCGAAGACGATTTCGGGAGGGCTATGGGTTAGTTCGTACACGGGGAGCATCACCGCGCACCCACATTTACATGTAGCCGTTCCGGTTTTCCAGCGAATATGGTCCACGCACAACGATGTGAGATCAATACCGGCTGGAACAACGCGGGCCTGCAGGGCATGGCGATCGGTTCCAACGTGGGCATGGCCATCGGGTGCGTGTCGATCTTCCCCAACTTCATCGCCGGCTGCATCGTCGGTGCCGTGGTCGGCACCATCGCCGGCGCCGTCATCGGCATCGGCGTGGGTAACCCCAATGCGCAGCCGGCCGTAGAGCAGTTCTTCGCCACACCCTGAGCGAAGAGCGAGCTGCAGCCCCGGCCTCACTCGGGCCGGGGCTGCGGCGCGCTGTCAGCCCACGACTCCCTGGCTGCGCATCTTCGCGATGTCCTCCGCCGACCAGCCCAGTTCCGTGAGGATCGAATCGGTGTGCGCGCCGAGTGCCGGCACGTCGCCCATCCGCATCTCCACGTCGGAGTACGTCATCGGGGGCAGCATCGCCCTGATCGGGCCGGCCTCGGTGCCGATGTCACGCCAGCGGTCGCGCTGCTCGAGCTGCGGGTGCTCGATCAGTCCGCCCATGTCGTTGAGCTCCGCGGCCGGGATTCCGGCGTCCGAGAGGGCGTCGTCGAGGGCGGCGCTCGTGAAGCGTTGCGTTTCCTCGGCCACGAGTGCGTCCACCTCGGCCCGGTGCTGCACGCGCAGCATGTTCGTCGCGAATCGGGGGTGGTCGGCGAGGTCGGGGCGCTTGAACACGTCGGTCACCAGTCGCCGCCAGCCGCGGTCGTTCTGCACACCGATGAGGATCTGCCCGTCGAGGGTGGGATACGCGTCGTAGGGGACGATCGCGGCGTGCCCGAGCCCGACCCGCGGAATCTGCTTGTCGGCGTACATTTTCATGTACATCGGATGGCCCAGCCACTCGGCGGTCGCGTCGAACATGGAAACGTCGATCCGCGCCCCCACCCCGGTCCGGCTCCGCCGGAACAGAGCGCTCAGAATCGACGTCAGCGCGTACATGCCCGCCGCGATGTCGGACACCGGGACACCCGTCTTGGTGGCGATGTCGGGGGTGCCGGTCACCGAGATCATTCCCGTTTCGGCCTGCACCAGCATGTCGTACGCCTTGCGTTCGCGCCGCGGCCCCGCCGACCCGTAGCCCGACATGTTCACGACGATCAGCTCTTCGTGGTCGGCCCGCAACTCGTCCGCCCCGAACCCCAGCCGGTCGGCGGCATCGGGTGCGAGGTTCTGGACGAAGACGTCGGCGTCGGCGATCAGCTTCGCGACGGTGTCGCGCCCGACCTCGGACTTCAGGTCGACGCCGAGCGACTCCTTCGCCCTGTTCAGCCACACGAAATGCGACGCCTGCCCGAAGACGGCGTCGTCGTAGTTGCGAGCGAAGTCGCCCTCGCCGACACGCTCGATCTTGATGACCCGCGCGCCCATGTCCGCGAGATGGCGGGTGGCGAGCGGAGCGGCCACGGCCTGCTCGAGTGCCACGACGGTGATGCCGTCGAGCGGCAGCAGTCCGGGGTCGTTTTCCATGTCGGGATTCACCTTTCCTGTTCGGCTCCGGTGTGATCGAGATTGTGATAGTGCGTGGCCCCGATCGTGTGCAGCAACTCGTGCACGGTGTCGTCGGTGAGCCGGTACCGCATCGAGCGGCCGTCCCGCGTCGCCGACACCCATCCCTGATTGCGGAGCAGCCGCAGGGCGTGGGACACGGCGGTCCCGGTCATGTCCAGTGCCGCCGCCAGGTCGCCGACGCAGATGTCGGGGGCGTGGTGCAGGCACAGCAGCAGTCGCAGACGGTTGCCGTCCGACAGCAGTTCGAACCGGTTGGCCCATCCGTCGATGTCGGGGGTGTGCAGTGCCGCCGCTGCACGCTGAACGTCCTCGGGGTTCAGGGCGGGGGTGGCGGCCATCACGTCAGTCTACAAACGCCGCGAACCCGTCCGGCCGTGCATCCATAGGCGATTCCTCACTGTCCGTTCGGCGCTGTGACTTTGTTTCCGCGGTCACACGGGTGGTCGACTGACGGGACGCGTCACCCGGTTCCCGGCGGCGTCGACCAGTCATCGAGGAGCGTGATGTGAGCGGTCTGCATCTTCCCCAGCGCGTGCGTGACCATGCCGCCGAGCGGCCCGGAGCACCCGCGGTGACGTGGGGTGACACCACCCTGACGTACGCGGAGCTCGACTGGCGGACCAATCGGATCGCAACGGCGTTGTCGGCGTTGACAACCGACGGCGGACGGGTCGGGGCACTGCTGCGGATGCGCACGGAGGGTGCCGAGACGTTCGTGGCCGCCGCCAAGTCGGGACGCGTGTTCGTCCCGCTCAACTGGCGCCTCCCCGCCGACGAGGCGGCCGCGATCGCGGTCGATGCCGAGATCGAGGTGCTGATCGTCGAATCCGAGTTCCGTGCGGCAGCGGACGCCGTCCGCGAGGCGCTCCCCCATGTGATCGTCGTGCTCGTCGACGCGGCCGACGGCGACGCCCTGCCGCCGGGCACGTGGACGTGGGATCGCCTGCTCACGTCGGGTACCGCCACCGACCCGGGGCTCGGGGACGACCCCGACGCCGCGGTGCTGCAGCTCTACACGTCGGGCACGACCGGGTTGCCGAAGGGTGTGGTGTCCACGCACCGCAACCTGCACAACGAGCCGGACGGCCAGCAGATCTACCACTGGAAGCCCGACTCCGTGACACTCGACGCCATGCCGTTGTTCCACATCGCCGGTGCCGGCTGGCTCAGCACCTGCCTGTCCGCCGGTGTGCACGTGGTGCTGCTCGGCACCTTCGACGCCGCGCAGGTCGCCGGGCTCGTCGCGCGGCACCGGATCACCCACGCCTTCCTGGTGCCCTCGACCATTCAGATGCTCCTCGACCTGCCCGACCTCGACCGCGTCGACGTGTCGAGCCTCGAGCTCGTCGCGTACGGTTCGTCGCCGATCACCACCACCCTGCTGCGGCGGGCGATCGATCGTCTCGGCTGCGGATTCGTGCAGCGCTACGGCATGACGGAGACGACGGGCTCGGTCACCGCGCTCGCCGTCGAGGATCACGACCCGACGGGTCCGCGCGCGCACCTGCTGCGCTCGGCGGGCCGTCCCATGCCGGGTGTCGAGGTCGAGATCCGGGACGTCGTGACGGGCGCCCGGCTCCCGGTGGGTGAGTCCGGCGAGATCGTGTGCCACTCACGCAACAACGTCGCCGGGTACTGGCGCCGGCCGGAAGCGACCGCGCAGCTCCTCACCGACGACGGGTTCCTCCGGACCGGCGACGCCGGGCACATCGACGAGGAGGGATACCTGTTCGTCACCGACCGGGTGAAGGACATGATCATCACCGGCGGCGAGAACGTCTACCCGGTCGAGGTCGAATCGGTACTCGCCGAGCATCCGGCGGTCGCCGAGGTGGCCGTGGTCGGTGTGCCGCACCGGACCTGGGGTGAGTCCGTCACCGCGGTCGTCCGGCTGGTGGATCCGGCGGTCGTGCCGGACGAGCAGGAACTGATCGCCTTCACCGCGGAACGGCTCGCGTCGTACAAGAAGCCGCGGGAGATCGTCTTCCGCGCCGAACTGCCACGGGGAGCGAGCGGGAAGATTCTCAAACGCACCCTGCGCGACACACTGCGCGACGCGGAGGTGCCCTCGTGATCGTCACAGAGGACATCGGCACCGTCCAGCGCGAGGCCTGGGCGCGCGGCGTCCTGCCGCCGGTCGAGCAGGTCCGCCCCGGCCTGTGGTCGATCCCGGTGCCGATGCCGCGAAACCCGTTGCGCTACGTCCTCATCTACGCGCTCGCGCTACCGGATGGCCTCGCCCTGATCGACGTCGGCTGGGATTCCGAGGAGTCCTGGCGGGCCCTCGTCGACGGCATCGCGCAGACCGGGCATCACATCACCGACGTCCGGTTCGCCGCGATCACCCATCTGCACCCCGACCACTTCGGTCTCGCGCCCCGGCTGCGGGAGGTCTGTGGGGCGGCGCTGGCCATGCACCACGCGGACGCCACACTGCTCGGCCACCATTCACCGGCGGACGTCGCCGACGACGAACAGACATGGAACACCCAGCTCGCTCAGCTCGGGGCCCCCACCGGCATCCTCGCCGCCGCCCGCGTCGACCTCGTCCGGTTCGGGCCGGGCGAATCCCTGGATGTCGTCCTCGTCGACGGCACTGCGCTGAACCTGCCCGGCTGGGACCTGCGGGCGGTGTGGACACCGGGACACACTCCCGGTCACCTGACCTTCGTGGACGACACGAACGGACTGATGTTCAGCGGCGACCACATGCTGCCCCGCATCAGCCCCAACATCTCCACCGTCCCGGGCGAGCTGGAGAACCCGCTGCACCGCTACCTGTTGTCGCTGCACGCCACCACGACGATGCCCGACGGTGAGGTGCTGCCCGCCCACGAGTACCGGTTCCGGGGCATCGCGGACCGCGCCCGGCAGCTGATGGACCATCACGAGGACCGCTTCGCGGAGATCCTCGCGGCGCTGGACGCCCACCCCGAATCGACGGCCTGGGAGATCTCGACGCGGATCTCGTGGTCGCGGCCGTTCGACACCATGTCCGACCGGCTGCTCCGGCTCGCGGTCCGCGAAACCCACGCCCACCTGCTCATCCTGGCCGACCGCGGGAGCATCCGCTCGCTCGGCGGCCTCCCCGAACGCTGGACCACCGCACACGCGCTGGTCCCTGCTCCCACACCGTAAAGGAAGACATCCATGAGCGTGGTTCTCACCGAATTCTCCGACGGCGTCGCCGTCATCACCCTGAACCGGCCGGAGGCGAAGAATGCCGTCGACCTCGAGGTCGCGAAGGCGCTCGCCGCGGCGATCGACGAGTTCGAGGCGCGGTCCGACCTGACGATCGCGATCCTCACCGGTACCGGAGGAACGTTCTGCGCGGGCATGGACCTCAAGGCGTTCACGCGCGGCGAGCGGCCGTCGCTGCCCGGTCGCGGGTTCGGCGGACTCACCGAGGCACCCCCGACGAAGCCACTCATCGCGGCGGTCGAGGGCTGGGCCCTGGCCGGCGGCTGCGAACTGGCGCTGTCGGCCGACCTGATCGTGGCCGCCAGCGACGCCAAGTTCGGAATCCCCGAGGTCAAGCGCGGGCTCGCCGCTGCCGCGGGCGGGCTGCTGCGACTGCCGAAGGTGCTGCCCTACCCGATCGCGATGGAGATGGCGATCACCGGCGATCCCCTCACCGCCGAGGTCGCGCACGCGCACGGACTCGTCAACCGGGTCACCGAGCCCGGACAGGCCCTGGCCACCGCCCGCGAACTGGCGCAGCGGGTCGCGGCCAACGGCCCCCTCGCGGTGCGGGCCACCAAACAGGTCGTCGCGATGTCCGTCGGCTACACCGACCCCGACGCCTTCACCGCGCAACGCCGCTTCCTCGATCCGGTGTTCGCGTCCGAGGACGCCCAGGAGGGTGCACGGGCTTTCGCGGAGAAGCGCCCGCCGGTGTGGCGTGGCCGCTAGCCGCGCGTTCGAGCCGGACCGCATGTCCGCTTCCGTACGATGACCGCGTGGACCTGCATCTCGTCACCTACTTCGTCGCGGTAGTCGATCACGGCGGGATCACCAGGGCCGCGCAGTCCCTCTACATCTCGCAACCGTCGCTGTCGCAGGCCATCCGCACTCTCGAACGTCGCCTCGGGGTCACCCTGTTCGATCGCACCGGCCGTCGCCTCGAGCTGACTGAGGACGGGCGCACCCTCGATGTGGCGGCCCGGCGCATCCTCGCCGACGTCGAGCGCGCCAAGGCCAAGGTCGCCGCGGTGCGGGAACTGGTCTCCGGCCGCGTCGACGTCGTCACGTACTCGGCGTTCTCGATCGATCCGATCGTCGACCTGGTCCGCCGGTTCCGTGAGGAGTACCCGCACGTCATGGTGCGTGTCATCGACGGCGACGGCCCCACCGGCGTCCTCGGTGCGCTGCGCCGCGGCGAGGCCGAACTCGGGGTGATCGATCTGTCCGTCGACCACAGTGCCCTGCGGTCCGTCCCGATCGGCGACCAGGAGCTGGTGCTCGCCCTGCCCGGCGACCTCGCCGAGTCCCTCCCCGATCCGGTGCCCCGCTCGGCCCTCCGTGACATTCCGCTGATTCAGGATCTCGGGGACAAGAGCAACGCCGCGCTGATCGCGGAGCTCGTCGGCGGCACCGCGAACGTCGTCATCGACTGCGCGCACCCGAGCGCCTCGTGGGAGCTGGTGATGCGGGGCGCCGGGGCCACCGTGCTGCCCCGCCTGGTCGCCGAGGAACAGTTGCGTGGGGTCTCGATCCGGTCGCTGTCGCCGAAGCTGACCCGCCCGGTCGGTCTCGTCCAGCGGTCCGGCCCGGGGTCGCCGGCTGCGGCGGCGTTCGTCGAGATCGCGCAGAACTCCCGGACCACCGGCACGCGAGTGAGGAACTGAGCGATGGAGTTGCGTCAGGTCGAGTACTTCCTCGCCGTCGTCGAAAACGAGGGCATCAACGGGGCCGCCGCGTCGCTCGGCGTCGCCCAGCCCACCATCTCGCAGGCGCTGCGTGGACTCGAACGGGAACTCGGGGTGCAGTTGTTCCACCGCATCGGCCGGGGCATGGTGCTCAGCGCGGCCGGACGCAGCATGGTCGGGCCCAGCAGGCAGATCCTGCGCGACGTCACCGCGGTCGAGGACCTCCTCGCCACCTCCGACGGGGCACTCGCGGGCCGACTGGACATCATGACGTTCCCGGCGCTGGCGCTCGGTCCTGTCGTGGACCTCGTCACCGAATTCCGCCGGGCCCACCCGAACGTGTCGGTGCGGTTGGGCGAGTTGAAGGACGAGTCCCAGGCCGGATCGCTCATCGAGGACGGCCACTGCGAATTCGTGGTGGCGCACTTCCCGCTCGACGATGCCGGCCTGGACGTCATCGAACTCGGCGAGCAGGAGTACTGGCTCGTGTATCCGCCGGGCACCGACATGCCCCAAGGTCCGGTCCCGTTGTCCGCGTTACCCGACGTCCCGATGGTCTTCGTCCCCCGCGGCCACTCCGTCGCGGACGAGATCGAGGAGTCGATCCGTCACGCCGGGGCACGCCCTCGACTCGCGGCGCTGTCCGAGCACCGTGAGGCGCGACTTCCGTTGGTACTGGCCGGGATCGGCGGCACCCTGCTGGAACGGTCGATCGCGGAGGCCGCCCGGGACCGCGCGGTGGTCCGCCCGGTGGAGCCGAAGGTGGCCCGGACGTTCGGGATCGCATTCGATCCCGACATGCTCTCCCCCGCCGGGCAGGCGTTCGTCGAACTGGTGCGGGCGCGCACATCGGGCGGCGGGCGCCCGCTTACATGAAGCGTCCGCCGGTGACCTCGAGAACCGTGCCGGTCATGTAGGAGGAGAGATCCGACGCCAGGAACAGCGCGACGTTCGCGACCTCGGCGGGCTCACCCGCGCGGCCCATGGGGATCTCGCTCATCTTCTGGTCCCACGCCTTCTGCGGCATCGCCTCGGTCATGGCCGACCGGATCAGTCCCGGCGCAATCGCGTTGACCCGCACACCGTGGTGCGCGAGTTCCTTCGCGGCGGCCTTGCTGAGTCCGACGATGCCCGCCTTGGCTGCGGAGTAGTTGGTCTGCCCGACCATGCCGACCTTGCCGGACAGCGAGGAGATGTTGACGATCGCGCCGCGCTTGGCCTCGCGCATGATGGCGGCGGCCTTGCGGGTGCCGTTCCAGGTGCCCTTCAGGTGCACGTCGATGACCAGGTCGAACTCGTTCTCGGTCATGGTGCGCATGGTCGCGTCCCGGGTGATGCCCGCGTTGTTGACCATCACGTCGAGCGAGCCGAACCGGTCGACGGCCGCCGACAGCAGGGTGTCGACCTGCTCGGAGTGCACGACGTTGCAGCGGACGGCGTGCGCGACTTCGGCGCCTCCCAGCTTCTCGGCGGCGGCCGTGGCCGCATCGAGATCGACGTCGCCGATGACGACCCGCGCGCCTGCCCCGACGAAGGTCCGGGCGATCTCGAACCCGATGCCCTGGGCGCCTCCGGTGACGACGGCGGTGCGGTTGGCGAGCAGTTCCATGGGAGTCCCTTTCACATGACGACCAGCTGAATATAGCGGCGGCAACACACCGTCAGCCGGCTCGGCCCATCGGGATCTCCTATGGCGAGTGTGGGCCGATTCGTATGGGACTCGGAGCGGGTGGCGGAGAGATGGTCGTGCCGTAGATCGCACAGAAGCTGTGGCAGAGCCGGGTGACGATCCGCGGCCCGCGTTCGGGATCGAACCACCGATCGATGTGCGCCCAGTGGTACGGGTGCGTCATGTACGGCCCGAGCAGTCCGCCCACGTTCGCGTACTCCTGCTCCCAGACGTGGGTCCACCGGGCCGAACCGCCCGATTCGTGTACCCGGCTCAGCTGCGAGGCCCCGATCGTATGGATGTAGTGCGGCATGGCCCGTGTCTCGGCCTCGAACCGCTCCACGACCGCCGGGTCGACCGAATCGTCCACCGCCACCAACAGCGTCCGGTACACGGTCGGCGGGCCGTCACCGCGTGCGGGCGTAGCGACACCCGTGTAGGCGACGCTGTCGACGTGCCCGACCTCCGGGACGCGGAAGACTGCGGCGATCTCGGCTTCGACAGCGCGCCAGTGGGATTCGTCGTCGAAGTGGAGGTGCACCATGAGATCGCCCCCGTTGATCCCGCCGGGCAGCGTCGGTTTCGCCAGCACAGAGCGGGCCCGGGAGGCGGCGACCTCGTGCAGCCTGGCGGCCAACGACGTGCTGGTGGCGGGATCCGCATCGGCGACCAGGTGAACGAGCTCAGTGACCTTGAACATCGCCCGCCCCCTCCATGTCCGCGGGTGAGCAGGACACGGTGCGCCGCCGGCTCGTGAGGAGCTCGTCGGCATCAGCCCACCAGCGGAGCACCTCCGCGTCGTGGCGGGCGAGAAGGCTCTGCTGCCACCACGCGCGAGCGCCCCGCACGGTCCAGCTGACGGTCAGGGAGTTCGACTGGTCCTCCAGCCATACCGGTGGGGCTACGAGCACGCGATCGAGCGTCAGTCCGCGCGCAATCGCGCCGGGCGCGTAGCGCTCCATGTACGCGGCGAGAAATGCGCGAGCCCCGCCGGGCGCGACCACCATCTCGTCGACGACGTACACGAGCGAGTCCGACGTATCCACAGCCTCACGCCTTCTGCGTCAGGCCGGCGTCGACGACCAGCTCGGTTCCGGTGACGTACCGGGATTCGTCGGAGGCCAGGAACAGCACGGCATTGCTGACGTCGACGGCGTCCACCCACGGGACGGGCAGCAGATTCCGTTCGGCCAGTATCCGTCTCGCATCCGAGTCGGTCGGATTCTCGAGGTCGGGGCACAGACGCGCGAAGGTGGCGGGGTCGAACGTCGTCGAGGTGCCCACGGCCCCCGGGTGCACCGTGTTCACCCGGATCGAGCGTGGCCCGAGTTCGTTGGCCAGGGTGCGCGCCAATCCCACCGCCCCGTGCTTGGCCGCGGAGTAGTGCGCGCGGCCGGGGTTCGCGCGGACCCCGGCGGTCGAGCCGACGATGATCACCGATCCCCCGGCACCGCTGGGCATCTGAGGCACGGCCGCTCGCACGGTGTTCCAGACTCCGGTGAGGTTGACGTCCAGCGACCGCTGCCAGGTCTGGTCGCCGATCGTCCAGGCCGGGCCGGGAGAGTCGCAGAGTCCGGCATTGGCGACCACGACGTCGATGCGGCCGAATTCGGCGGCCGCGGCCACGCTCGCGTCCCGCAACGCCGCGAAGTCCCGCACATCCGCGGTCCGGGTCGAGGCCCGACGGCCCAGAGCGCCGACCAGGTCGGCCGTCTCGGCCAGACCCCGCTCGGACTCCGCCCCGGGAAGGTCGACGGCGACGATGTCGGCGCCTTCCTCGGCGAGGCGCTGCGCGTGCTCACGCCCCATGCCCCGGGCCGCACCGGTGATCAGTACTACCTTGCCCGCCATGCGCGACATCGGCGCTCCCTTCTCCCCCGACCAGGACGGTAGGGGGAGAAGGGCGCACCTCACAGGGGTGCTTCCACCCAGCGGGAGAGTGGCGGACCCGCGAGGTCGACGCTAGGTCGTCGCGGCGGCGAGACGGACACGCAGTTCCGTCTTGAGGATCTTCCCGGTTGCCGACGTCGGCAACCGGTCGACGACCACGACATCACGGACCTTCTTGTACGGCAACACTCGTTCGGCCACGAACGCAGACACCGCGTCCGGATCGACCGTCGCTCCCGGCGTCGGCACGACGAACGCCACCGGCTCCTGACCGACGCTGCCCGCCTCCCGGCCGACGACGGCGGCCGAGGACACGTCCGGATGCGAGACCAGGATCTCCTCGAGCTCGCGCGGATAGACGTTGTAGCCCTTGTAGATCAGCATGTCCTTGGTGCGGTCGCAGATGAACAGGTACCCGTCCTCGTCGGCATAGGCGATGTCACCGGTGTCGAGCCAGCCGTCGACGTACTGCTGCGCCGTGATCTCCGGATGGTTCAGATAGCCGTCCGTCACCTGCGGTCCCCGAACCCACAACGTGCCGCGGTCGCCGGCGGCCAGCACCACCCCGGAATCGTCCTGGGCACGGATCTGCACCTCGGTGTCGAACACCGGCAGTCCGACGCTGCCGACCTTGTATTCGACGGTGCCGGTCAGCGGCGCCGAAGCCACGAGGCAGGTGCCCTCGGTCAGGCCGTATCCCTCGACGACGCTCGCCGAAGGGAAGGCCCGGCCCAGTGCCTCGAGTGTCACGTGGTCGATCGGTGCCGCGCCGGAGGAGACCACGCGCACCGAGTCGGTGTCGCGGGTCGCGGCGTCGGGATGGGTGGCGACGGCGTGCCACATCGCCGGGCTCCCGGTGATGTACGTGGCGCGGTGCGTCTCGATCAGTTCCAGCATGCGGCCGGGCTCGAATCGTCCGGCGAACACCTGCGTCGCCCCGCAGAGCAGCAGGAACGACAGGTTGATCAGCGCGTGGGCGTGGAACAGCGGCGAGACGACGACGGTGGCTCCGACGCCGGGCACGACACCGCGGTCCTCGAGACCCTCGATGGACCGCAACTCGATTCCGCCGTGGGCGCCGGCACGTACCTCGTGTCCCGCCCGCCAGGCGATCATCTGGGTCACGTTGGCGACGACGTTGCGGTGCAGCACCCGCACCCCCTTCGACACCCCGGTGGTCCCGCCCGTGTAGGCGAGGTGGGCGACGTCGTCCCCGGACACCTTCGGGACGAAGGGCCCGGAGGCGTACCCGGACACGAACTCGTCCAATCCGAACTGACCGCGTCCCGTGCCGGCGGCAAGTCCGGCCACCACGGTCGTGCGGACGGTGGTGCCCTCGGCCGCCTCGGTGAGGGTGCCCAGTTGCCCGGGCTGGGTGACGGCCGCGACCGCTCCCGTGTCCAGGATCTGCGCGCGCAGACCGGGGGCGGGCTGCAGCGGGTTGACCAGGGTGACGGTCGCCCCGGCACGCAACGCGCCGTAGTAGGCCACGACGAACTCGACGCAGTTGCCGAGGTGCAGGAGCACCACGTCGCGCTCGGTGACCCCCGCGTCCCGCAACGCCGCGGCGAAAGCACCCGACCGCTGGTCGAGTTCGCGGTAGGTGCACACCGTGTCGCCGTCGACCACCGCGGGCCGGTCACCGTAAAGGTTCGCCATGCTTGACGGAAACGCCGCCATCGTCAGTTCCGGGTAGTGCAGTGCCGGTGCAGGCTGGTTCACGTTCGGTCCTCTGTTCGTCAGCGAGGTGCCATGCGGATGGCACCGTCCAGGCGGATGGTCTCGCCGTTGAGGTAGCCGTTCTCGAGGATCTGGCAGGCGAGCTGCCCGAACTCGCTCGGCTTGCCCAGACGGGACGGGTTGGGCACCGACTTCTCCAGCGACGCACGCACATCCTCGCGCAGCCGGGCCAGCAGCGGGGTGTCCATGATCCCCGGGGCGATCGTGCACACCCGGATGTTGCGGCTGGCGAGGTCGCGGGCGGCGGTGACGGTCATACCGACGATCCCGGCCTTGGATGCGGTGTAGTTGATCTGGCCGATCTGGCCCTCGAATGCGGCGACGGAGGCCGTCAGTACGACCGCGCCGCGCTCGCCGTCGACCTCGTCCAGACGCGCCATCCGTTCCGCCCCGAGGCGCAGGGCGTTGAACGAGCCGACGAGATTGAGCCGGATCACGAATTCGAAGTCCTCGACCGAGCCTGCCTTGCCGTCGGAGTCGAGGATGCGCATCCGACGTCCGGCTCCGGCGCAGTGCACGAGTCCGCGCAGGCCGCCCCGCTCGTCGGCGACGTCGAGAGCGGCCGCGAACTGCTCGGGATCGGTCACGTCGGCGGGTGCGAACTGCGCCGCGCCGCCCAGTTCCTTCGCGGCCGCCTCACCGTCGGAGTTCGGCAGGTCGATGAGCGTGACCTGAGCGCCCGCGTCCACGAGGCGGCGTGCCGTCGCGAGCCCGAGCCCGGACGCGCCGCCGGTGACCGCCGTCGAGATTCCCTTGAGTTCCATCGTGCGGGTGTTCCCTTCGAAAGATGTTGTCGGATCAGAGAAGTTCGAGAATGGTGGCGTTGGCGAGGCCGCCCGCCTCACACATGGTCTGCAATCCGTACCGAATGCCGTTGTCCCGCATGTGGTGGACGAGCCGGGTCATGAGGATCGCCCCGGAACCGCCGAGCGGGTGACCGACCGCGATGGCGCCGCCGAGCGGGTTCAGCCGATCGGTCGCGGCGCCGGTTTCCGCCTGCCACGCGAGGGGGACGGGCGCGAAGGCCTCGTTAACCTCGAACGCGCCGATGTCACCGATCTTCAGCCCCGACCGCGAGAGTGCCTTCTCCGTCGCGGCAATGGGTCCGGTCAGCATCATCACAGGGTCGTCGCCGGCGACGGCGCAGGTGTGGATGCGGGCCATCGGTGTCAGCCCCAGTTGCGCGGCCTTCGCACTCGTCATCACGAGCAGTGCGCCCGCGCCGTCGGAGATCTGCGAGGAGTTTCCGGCGTGGACCACGCCGTCCTCCTTGAAGACGGTCTTCAGCTTGCCGAGCGACTCGAGCGAGCCGCCGCGCCGGATCCCCTCGTCCCCGGCGAGGACGTCGGACAGCGGGGCGAGCTGTCCGTCGAATGCGCCGCGGTCCACTGCGTGCGCCGCGCGTTCGTGGGAGCGCAGTGAGTACTCGTCGAGCACCTGACGGGAGAGCCCCCACTTCTCGGCCATCATCTCAGCGCCCGTGCCCTGGCTGAACTCGTCGACGCCGTAGCGGTCGAGGACTGCCGCCGGGAAGTGCTCGCCGTTCTTGCTCGCACTGCCCATCGGGACCCGGCTCATCGACTCGACGCCACCGGCGACGACGATGTCCTCGTGGCCTGCGATGACGGAGGCGGCGGCGAAGCTCACGGCCTGCTGACTCGATCCGCACGCCCGGGTGAGGGTGGTGCCCGGCACCGTCTCGGGCCAGCCGGCCGCGAGCACCGCGGTGCGGGCGACGTTGCCCGCCTGCTCCCCCACCTGGCTGACACAGCCCCAGACGACGTCGCCGATCTCGTCCGGAGACAGTCCGGTCCGCGCGACGAGGGCCTCGAGGACATGCGCCGACAGGTTGGCGGGGTGGATTCCGGAGAGGGAACCGCCACGCCGCCCGATGGGCGTGCGGACGGCGTCGACGATCACTGCATCGCGTTAGCGCCGATTTTCGCGGAGCGCTGATTGCCTGAACTTCGGGTCGCTCGGGAGGCGCCCGTGGCTCCGTGAGGGGTTGAATGCGTTTGCCGGGTAGGCGTTTCGCTGTGGGGCGGGGCATCACGGCGCGAACATAATGAGGGCATCTCGCTGACTGTAAAGCGAATCCCTGCTTGCCATTGCTAACGATTGCTGGCGGGCCTATCAAGGAGGACATCCTCATGCGGTCACGAACTACTCTCCTGTTATTGAGTATTCTGGGGCGCTCGGCCGCCGAGCAGGCGACACGCGGGCGCTGGTTCGTTGATCTCCGCGACCGGGCACGGTTGACTGGGGTCATCGACCAGTTAGCGAATACCCAGCGCACTACTCGCCCGTCCTACGCCAAGCCGACCTACCCAACGTCCCAGTCACGTGGCTCGGCGGACGCACGGTCCGCTACGAATTCGCATGGTCAGACCCAGCGAATGAGGGTGGACTCGCTGAGTGAAAATCGGCGTTAGCCGAGCAGGACTGGCACAGCAATCAGGACTCCCGGTCGATCGGATGCAGACCGGACCATGCCAACCAGACCCCAGGGCGCACTGCTGTGTCATGGCGGCTTCGGGTCCGGACCAGTCGACGGGTCATGAGGTGTGTACGAATGAATAGACAATCGGAGTTGGTAGCGCCAGCCATCCACGGGGACGAGCCCGGATCACAATGCCGACTGTGGGATCTGATCCTGTGGTCGGTGATCGTGATCGCAACGGCGGTAGGTGTTGCGGCGGTGCTCACCGCCCGATGACCAAGCCGCACGGGAGCTACCAGTAGTAGGCCGCAGGACTTCCGGCCTGCCGCTGTGCAGGATTCGACAACCCCGGCGCGGGTCACGCATGGATGCACTCTGCAGAGCCAAGGCTACTTACCGCTATGACATCGGCATTTTCACAAACTCGACACAGGCCACAATCAAGATGGGACCGAAAGGAACAGCGGTGCACGAGTTCGAAACTATCCTGCTCGAGCGTACGGGCAGGGTCGGTACGGTCACACTCAACCGGACCAAGGCGCTCAACGCCCTCAACACTGCGATGCTCGCGGACGTCGCCGCCGCGCTCGACGACCTGGAGAACGACCCGGGAATCGGCGCCATCGTCCTGACCGGCTCGGAGCGGGCATTCGCGGCCGGCGGCGACATCAAGGAGATGCGGCCACGAACCTACATCGATGTCTTCGCCAGCGACTATCTCGCAGGTTGGGAACAATTGGCAGCGGTACGGAAGCCGACCATCGCCGCCGTAGCCGGATACGCGCTCGGCGGCGGCTGCGAGATGGCAATGATGTGCGACCTCGTCATCGCCGCTGACACCGCGAAATTCGGCCAGCCCGAGGTCACCTTGGGCGTGATCCCCGGTCTCGGCGGCTCACAGCGCCTTACTCGGGCAATCGGCAAGGCCAAGGCCATGGACCTACTACTGACCGGACGCACCATGGACGCGGCAGAGGCCGAGCGCGCCGGACTGGTCAGCCGCATCGTTCCCGCCGGGCAACTGCTCGGCGAGGCGCAGAGTATCGCCGAGGCGATCGCATCGATGTCGTTACCCGTCGCGATGCTGGCGAAGGAAGCCGTCAATCGCTCCTTCGAGACCACGCTCGGCGAGGGATTGCGATACGAAAGGAGAGCTTTCCACACGACGTTCGGACTCGACGATCAGAAGGAAGGCATGTCCGCGTTCATCGAGAAACGCGCACCGACCTTCACCCACCGCTGAGTGCCGACGGGGCCTCTGTCGCTCCATCACCCCGCCGCCATTCATCAGGCTGCGGGTGGGTCCCACACTGCTCCTGAGCTACCGGGGCCACCCGCGGCCCGGCGGACACAACGATCCTGCTGACTCGTTGCAGATTCTCACGATGATCACCCGGACGGCCACCGCCACCCTGCTCCGCCTCTGTGCAATCAGAAGGACCGTCCCGGTAGACACCGTTCGGCGATCTCACTGCCCGGGCGGAGAAGCCCATATCACGATGACCCGCCGCGCTGCCGCGGTCACCACCTGCATAGGAATGCTAATGACCACCAACCATCACATCGACCATCCCACGGAGCTGCTGCTCCGCGAGATCACCGACGAGGAGCGGGCGGATTTCGCTGTCAATGGAGTTACTCGTCTCAAGGCCGTCATCGCTCCGTCGTGGATCGATTATCTCCGGACCGCGGTGGATCGGCTGATGACGGACGTGCACGCCACCTCTCAGAACTACACGTCCCCGGGTCAGCCTCGCTTCTTCTCCCAGGCGTTTCCGCGCTTCGTCGACTCAGCGTTCGACGCCTGGGCGCTGTGCGGGCCGACCAAGGACATCGCCCGCCAAATCCATCCTGGGGTGAGGTCGCTCCGATTCTTCTACGACCAGGTGTTCGCGCAGGAGCCGGGGTCGGCGCAGGGTGCGCCCTTCCACCAGGACTTCGCCTATCTGCCTATCGACGGTGATCAGTACTTCCGCATCTGGGTCCCGCTCGACACCGTCACAACCGACAATGGCGCTGTTCATTACTTGAAAGGCTCACACCTCGGTCCGGTCTACCGACCCCGCAGTTTCAGCGGCAATCCTGAGGTTGCTGCCGTCTATCAACGTTCGCCCTACCCCGAACCACCCGATTTCTCCACCGACTACGACCACCATGAATGGTTCATCGGTGACGCCGAGCCGGGCGATGCGCTGCTGCACCATCCGAAGACCGTCCACGGATCGCCCGCCAACCAATCCAGTCGCCCCCGCCGCGCCGTCACCACGATCTTCACCGGCGACCAAGTCGTCTGGGATCCGAGGCCCGGCACCAGCTTCGACCATATTGCCAGCATCGGCGGGTTCTCTGTCCCTCCGATGACCCCCGGCTCCCCGATCAGCGGCGACCTGTTCCCCGTTGTATGGCAGACCCCCCGCGCCATGACTGAGAGGTTCCGGCACCACCGGCCGTCTCCCACGAAACGATAGCTGATCACGCCCCCCGGCGGTGGCTCAGCCGCTCCCGACCCACATGCGGACCGAGGTATTCAAGCCCCGATCGACACCGCCTCGGATACTCCGGCTCTCTCGTGCCCGGAGTATCCGAGGCAGTGTCGGTCAGCTGTATCGGTGTCGTGTCAGTTTCCGATGACCGGCAGGATCAGCGCGATCCGCAGTTTCTGGTCGATCGTTTGTCCGAGGGCGAGTGATCGGTCCAACAAGGGGCCGAGTGCTTGTACTTTCGCGTCCTCGTCCGCCAGGGTGTGCACGATTTGCCCCGCGGGAACGGCGGCGGCATTGGCCTGATCGGCAGCAGCTGCACCTGCGTCGATGATGCCGCCGAGTGGGGCATCCGCGGACTTCAGGGCGTCACCGAGCGCCTGGAGCTGGGTGCCGAGATCGTCGAGGGTCTGGTCCGCGCGGGTAAGCGAGTTGAGCACCCCGACAACTTCTGGAAGGCCCTGGTTGATGGCGGCGTTCGCCGGAGGCAATTCCTTCGCCCCGGATAGTGCGTCGTTGGTGGTCTTGTCCACGGTTTTCGCTTGATTGACACCGTCCTTGAAGATGTCATTGGTGATGCTCAAGTCTCGCGTGACGATCAGAATGCCACACAAGAGTGCGATGGTGAATGCCAGGGCAATCGGCCAGGAGAGCCGAAACATGTTGTGTGTTCTGCCTTTCACTCGTTCCGTGTCAGTATCTGACCAGTCCGAGCGTTACGGGTTGGGGGTGGTCGCGACGCCGAGAGCGGGGAGGTTCAGGGAATTGACCGGGGGCCCGACAACCGCCAGCAGCGGTCCGAGTTCCTGGATGTGCCGGGCCTCTTCCTCGACGTTCGCCAGGGTCGCCGCGATGGCAGTCGCCTTGGGGCCGAGCGTTCCCAGGGTGCCTTCGATCGTGGTCAGTCCCTGGTTGATGGCCTCGAGTTGCGTGGTGACCGAGCCGACCGCCGTCGACAGTCCCGCCACCGTCGGGCTCGCTTGGTTGGCGCGGTCGGTCACGTTCGCGACCAGGGTCGGCAGGGGCTCCGCGATCGTGCTGACGTCGCCGGTGGAGGCATTGAGTGCTTTGGATTGTCCCGTCAGCTCTCCGGCCTTGGTGGTCAGGCCTTCCAGGTCGTTGGCGAGCGGGTCCAGCGCCTGGATGTCTCCGGCGAGCTGGGCGTGTTTGGGGACGAGGATGCCGGTGAGGGTGTCGAACTGGCCGGCAGAATCGATGACCTCGAGACTCAGCTGCGACGGTCGCCCCAGCGGGTCGACGACGTCGTCGAGTCCGGGAAGGAACCCGTTGACGGCGCAGAGCAGCACGGCGGGCGCCAGCCCCGGCACCAGCACTACCCCGAGCCATGCCTTCTTGGTGATCATCAGTTCCCTCCCGGTGCAGGAATGAAGGCTCCCTGTTCGGGAACCAGCGCAAGTTTGTTCGTCGTCCGCGTCAGCTCCGCGTTGAGTGCGTTCACGAGATCGATCGCAGTGGTGAGCTCGTTGTTCACATCGCTGACGGTGGTGTTCGCGTCCGCCGAAATTTGATGCAGCGAAGCCGCGGAACCCTGCAACGTGGTGGCAACGGTCGCGAGCTGTCCTGCGATCGCGGTGTCGCCCTGCCCGGCGGCGAGCAACGCCCGCGCATCCGGCAGCAGCGCGGCCAGGTGATCGACGTCAGCGGCAGTTGCGGTATTGAGCTGGGCCAACACCCCTGCCAGCTCATCGAGTTGCTTGTGCGCCGTGGCCGGGGCGGTGAGATCTGCCCGTTGGGCGAAGTACTCGTTGGTCAGCCGAAAGTTGTCCACGATCGTCCGCGCGCTGTCCTGCACGAGCTCACCCTTGTGGATGGCCGCCAACACCAGCCCGAACAGGACCACGGCCAGCACCGCAGCGAGGCGGCCCATCCATTCGGTGGCTACGGCGAACCCGGTGGAACTCGGTGTCGCAGTGGTGGGTATGTCCAACCGGTGGGGCAGTACGCCCTTTCGGTAGGGCAGCGCCGATGCCGGGATATCGAGTCGCTGAAGTCCGGCCAGGCCTCGGCGGGGGTACGCCTCTGGCGGTAAGTCGGTGCCCTGCTGCATATCACGTCCAGTCGAGAGTAGGTACAGATCGGTCGGGGCAGAGAAGGTGGGTTCAGCCCGGGAGCGGAAGCATCTGGTTGATGGTCTGCGCGGCCGCAACCGAGCCTTGCAGGTCGCTGACGAGGCCCTGAACGATGGCCAGCAGCTGGCGCCCCTGGTCGCCGAACGCTTCCGCGGATGACACGAGCGGGAGCACGGTGTTCTGGACCTCGCCGAGGATGCCCTGGATGTTGGTCAGTTGCTCGTTCGTCAGTTGTGCCCCGTCGGTGCTGCTGGCAAGCATCTGCGCTGCCGGGGTGATCGCTTCGTCCAGCTTGGTCAGCAGCGGCCCGAGTGCGGCGGTGGCATCGAGCGCGGTTTGCGCGGTATGGGTAAGTTCGGTCAATTGTGCGAGTTGCTTGGTCAGTCGATCGTTGACATCGACGATGCCCTGGGAGGCGGTGATGCTCGTTTCGTTGGCCATCTGCTGGTTGTCGAGTCGGGAGTTCAGGTTGAACACGACGAAGGCGAGCAGGCCGAGAACACCCACCGCGACGATCGACAGAACCAGGCGCGCCGGCCCGCCGCGGCGTCCGAAGAAAATCACGGTACTTCTCCTACTTTCCAGACAGGTCGTTGGCGGATTCTTCCGCCGACAGGCGGGCGCTGTAGACCTTCGCGGCAGTTGATCGTGCGTCGGTGAGGATGGCGTCCAAGGTGGCGCGGTCGCCGGCGACAGCCGCCGTGGCGCCGTCGACCGGCGACTGGAGTGAGCTGATGTGCGCGGTCAGCGTGTCGAGCGAGGCGACGAGATCGGTCACGTTCGCGCCGGCGAGGTCGAGGGTCTTCTGCACGTCGCCGGTGATTTGTCCGGTGAGGGTGTTGAGTTCAGCGGTCACGGCCGCATCGGTGCTCAGGACACTCGCCAGTGACGATTTCATCTTGTCGAGCGCGTCGAACGCGTCCAGCGTGACCTTCTCGTGCTCGACAATCTGGTCCAGGGCCGGGTTGTAGTTGCCGGCGGACACCACCGCTTGGTCGAGCCGATAGGGCGTGGCCGTCAAGTCGTAGATCCGGGGATACAGGTATAACGCACCCACCGGAATCAGCGCGAGAACCAGGAGCACGCGCGCCACATTCATTCGGGTCGAGGCGCCCCGCGGCGGATCGGCGAATCCGCCCGGTGCGATCTCATCGGGTGATGTGATCGGCATGGTGGCCTCGGCATCGAGGGTGTGACGGTTCCGGCTCGAAATCGCCGTCATGACTCGACGACCGAGACCAGCGCAATGGTGCGCAATGCCGTCAGCGTGTGGGTAAGAAGACCCTTCACCACGAGCTTGTGCGTGAGGATTCCGCCGAGCACCGTCATCCCACGGTTGGTGAAGAAGCCCACCGGGATCAAACCGCCTGCTTTCATCGGCAACTGTGACACGTCGAGGATCTGATCCACGCTGGCACTGATGGTGACGCTGGGCCGACCCACGATGTTGTTGTAGACAATTGCCTCGTCGGTGCCGAATACGATCGTGCAGGCACTGTCGGTGTCGGTGCTGTAGATCGACACCGGCCGGGAGATCTTGCGTGCGAACTTGACTCGGGACGGGAAGTTTTCGATGTTCTGCCCGATCAGCATCCCGACGATGCTGGCGACGCCGTTCGCGTCCTCCCCGTCGTACACGGTGACCGGGTATGTCTCGGATTCAACGGTGGTCATTGATCATGGCCTTTCACAGCAGGGGTCAGCGATATGTCACATCGGCCCCTGCGCGGGACTCGCCTGGAAACACGCGAGTCCCGCACGGGCCGTTTGTTTATCGGGTCACACGTCCCAGTCCGTGGGCACCTGTCCCCACGACAACAGGAAATTGTTGAAGGCTCCGGCATTTTCGATGGCCGCCGACATCGGCCCCTTGGCGAATTTGACTTTTCCGGCCAGCAGCAGTTTTCCGCCCTCGGCGTCGCCCTCGGCCGCGCGCTGCCACGTCTCGAGGGTCCCGTTGATCTTCAACCACAGGTCGCTCTCGTCGAACTTGCGGATCGTCCAGGAGATGATCCTGGCCTTCTCCCACTCGATATGGCAGACCACGTCGTCCTTACCGATGGTGCCGAATTCCATGCGGTTGGTGAACGAATCGGGGTCTTTGAACCCCTTGTACACCTCCGCGTTCGCGTTGACAGCCTCGAGCGCCAGTTCGCACCACTCCTGCGAGAAAAACTTCAGCTTGTCGGTCATCGGTTCGACTCCTGTTCAGTCTATCTGTCTCAAATCGGCTGTGCATATGCACATTTCACTAGATTGGAGTGAGCCTCGCCGCTGACGGACAGCACGCCGCGACAGTGCCGAGTGATACCGCTCACATCTGGAATTACCGTAGGCATTGATTTTTCACTCGTCAATTACTGATTTCTGCCA
Organism: Rhodococcus sp. (in: high G+C Gram-positive bacteria); assembly: GCA_004211695.1. Lineage (GTDB taxonomy): Bacteria > Actinomycetota > Actinomycetes > Mycobacteriales > Mycobacteriaceae > Rhodococcus_F. The sequence goes on along the minus strand of SEEV01000150.1, from coordinate 1,978 downwards.
GCTTTTGCGACATGAAAGATCCTCGGCGCGCGCCCCGAAAGGGGCCATCACCGGACTACCCACAGGTCGGAGACATATTCGCGCCTGCCGATTCTCCGCCGCCCACCAACGTAGAGGCGCCGTGTTTTTCACCCCACAGATTCGAGTTCGTAGCGTGAACCTGATCGGCGCCACCACGCCGCGCCGTAACTGTGCGTCAGGCCGCAGTCTTTCGCAGACCCGAGCAGCTGATCGCTGCGGTCGCCAATTGGTAGTGTGATCCCGCTGATTCGTTTCGCATTCGACCGTAAATCACCACCGCGTGCCCGCGAACGCCTCACCAGGTGTGTAATCCGAGAGAAACACCCCGGAAAGAGCTGACTACGTCCGCGAAACGGAACCCGGCGGAATCCATCCGACCCTATCGATGAGGTGAGATTGACGATGTCCTCAGTGCCGATAGCCTCGCCGTCACCGGCACCGGCTGAAGGCCACTTGTCCTGCGGAGCTGTCGCGCATTGTCCCTTTCGCAGCGACACCGGTTTCGACCACATGAGGGGTTCAGACTTAAGCATCATCGGCACTCGCTCAGCCCTGGCACGCCGCTCACGTCACCACGATCAGCGTGAACTCGTCCGGGGAGGAGGGGACGACACGCACCATTCCGAACGAAAACAGAGGGCACCGATTGCCGTGGATCCCCTGACGATTTCACTGGTCCGATCAAGCTTCAAATCTATCCGACCGATCCCTGAAGGCGAGGACTACTTCGCACGTTCCTTCTACGCCATCCTATTTGCCACTCATCCCGAGACCCGCCAACACTTCCCGGCAGCCATGGACACGCAACGCGATCGGCTGATGCGGGCTATCAGCTACGTCATCGACCAACTCGAGACACCGGAATCCGTACTCCCGCTGCTGGCCCAACTCGGACGAGATCACCGCAAATACGGAGTCACAGAGGAGCACTACACCGCCGTCGGCGAGGCACTCGTCGCCGCGCTGGCCCTTGCCGGACCTGAACTCTGGACCGACGAGACGGATCACGCGTGGCGTCTGACGATCGCACTCATCGCCTCGATCATGACCGAGGCCGCCAACTCCGACGAGGGACCCCCGACACATGTGGGCAGGGTGATCGAACACCGCCGAGTACTCGACGACCTCGCCATCGTGCGTCTGGAACTCGACCACACGATGTCGTATGAACCGGGACAGTACGTCAGCGTGCAGGTACCCAGCCGTCCCAGAATGTGGCGTTACCTGTCGTTGGCAACACCACCCACAGCGGACCGGGTCGTCGAGTTCCATGTGCGACGAGTATCTGGTGGCTGGGTGAGTCCCGCGATCGTAGGAGAGTCACAGATCGGCGACGCCTGGCTGATCGGATCACCACTCGGTTCTCTCGGTTTGTGGCGAGAACCTCGCCGAAGTCGGCTGATGATTGGCGAAGGAACCGGAATCGCTCCTTTGCGAGCGCAGTTGATGGACACCGCACAGCTCGACGGCAACCCTCGGACGCACCTGTTTGTCGGCGGCACCTACCCGTGTGACCTGTACGACCTCGACATGCTGTGGGCATTGACGCGGACGAATCCGCGGCTGACCGTCATCGCGGTAACCGAGTACAGCGACAATCCGTGGTGGGTCACTGGAACCTCGCACACCTCGGGCGGGGTGCACGATCCACTCACCGGCCAGATCAGCCGTGTGGTCGCCGAATACGCGGACTGGACCGATCACGACATCGAAGTCGTGGGATCACCGTCAATGGTCCAGACAACCAAGTATCGATTGATGGCCGCCGGAGTCGATACCTGCAACATTCGCCATGACCCGCTGTACTGAGCGCCGACGCCACCAAATCTTTGAAATCTGGCTCTACTGACCGATCTGTGGGTGGTTTGAGGGCGGCGTAGAGGCGCACGCCGTTGTCCCCGTAGCGTTCCGGCTTGTCTAAGGTCAGGTCGCTACAGATACGGAAAACGGCGTGCGC
>SEEV01000575.1 GCA_004211695.1 Rhodococcus sp. (in: high G+C Gram-positive bacteria) | reverse complement strand
TGCTTCGGGTCCTGTGAGGGCCTGCCGTCTTCGGGATCACGGGCGTGCATGTGAACGATGGCCGCGCCGGCCTCTGCTGCTCCGATTGCCGCCTCGGCAATTTCGTTGGCCGTGACGGGTAGGTGCGGGGACATGCTGGGGGTGTGGATCGCGCCGGTGACAGCGCTGGTGATGATCACTTTGCGTTTGCTGGACATGGTGTTTCTTTCTCTGATGTTTGAGGTGGTCAGAAGAGCTTGTCGGTGTTTCCGTCCACGGCCATCGCCTGGCCGTTGACGTTGCGGGCCAGTCCGCTCGACAGGAAGACGGCCATGTTCGCGATGTCGGTGGCGTCGATCAGGCGTCCGAGTGAGGACTGTCCGCGGTACAGGGCCGCTACCTCATCCACTGGCCGGCCGACCATGTCGGCTTTCGCTGCGATCACTGCGTCGATGCGTGGCCCGTCGACAGCGCCGGGACAGATGGCGTTGACGCGGATGCCCTCGGCGCCGAGTTCGATCGCCAAAGACTTGGTGAAGCCGATGACGGCCCACTTCGATGCCGAATACGGGCTGCGACCGGCCATGCCGAGCCGGCCGGCGGCCGAGGACATGTTGATGATCGATGCCTCGGATGATTTCCGCAGGAGGGGGAGGGCATGCTTGACGCAGAAGAACTGACCATGGATGTTGACATCGAACGTGGCCTTCCACGCGTCCGAGTCGAGTGAGTCGACAGGGCCCGTCGGTCCTGCGACACCGGCGTTGTTCACCAGCACATCCAGTCCGCCGAGGTTGTCGACCACGGATGTCATCAGGGTACGGACCTGGTCCTCGTCCGACACGTCGCTCACCGCAGCGACGAACCCGGCGGCCTTGGCGTTGTCGACTACCACCGGATCGATGTCGGTGACGAAGACGTCGGCTCCCAGACTCTTGAAGCTTGTCGCAATGGCGAGTCCAATGCCTGCTGCGCCGGCGGTAACGAGTACTCGTCGTCCGGAGAAATCGAGGGCGGAAGATGTCATGGTGCACAGGCTCCTTTGTGTTTGGCTGCGTGTCCGCAGGATTGGTTGCAGTGGTGAATGGAGATTGCCGCCCGGCTAGTGCGCGGCGACGGCAGCCTTGCCTGGGTCCTGGGTGCCCATCTTGAGGCCCAGTGTCAGCAACGCTCCGACGGTGCACATTCCGGCGACGAACCACAGTCCGTTGAGTTTGCTCCCGGTTGCCTCTTCCACGAAGCCCATGACGTACGGACCGACGAAGCCGCCGGTGAGGCCGATGGTGTTGACGAATGCCAGTCCGGCCGCCAGTGCCTTCCCGCTGAGTCGGGTGGCAGGGTATGTGAACAGAATAGGCTGCAGTGCAAAGAAGTTGAAAGCTGCGAGGCAGAATCCGATGAGTCCGAGTATCGGACCCCCTACTGCGCCGAGTGTGAACCCTGCTGCGATTCCGACCATGGTGCACGTGGCGATTTTGCGGGACCGGCTGCCGGTCGTCGCCAGTTTGGGCACGGTCAATGCGCCGATGCCGCAGAAGATCCACGGAACTGCGGTCAGCAACCCGATCTGGATGCTGGTGAGAGTTCCGTACGTGCCGATGATGGAGGGTAGGAAGAAGCTCAGTGAGTACACCGCGACCTGGTGCGTAAAGTAGATGGCGACCACGAGGAGGATCTGGCGGTCCTTGATGATGTCGCGAAGCCGGGAATTACCAGCCGCGTCAGCTCCGGCTTGTTCCTCGGCCGCGATTCGTGCCTCCAGATCTTCGGCCTCTTCGCGAGTGAGGAACGTTGCCTGAGTTGGCTTGTTGGGCAGCTTCTTCCAGACCACGATGGCCAGCAGGCATGCGGGCAGGCCCTCGAGGATGAACATCCACTGCCAGCCGTGTAGGCCGCCGAGGCCGTCCAACGTCAGCAGTAGCCCGCCGAGGGGTGCGCCGATGACATTGGCGATCACGACGCCCAGCAGGAAGACGCCGATGGCCTTGGCTCGATCCTTTACCACGAACCACTGCGTCAGAAAGTACATGACGCCGGGGAACAGGCCGGCTTCGGCGATGCCGAGGAGCATACGGAGGATGTAGAAGGACCATTCTCCTTGGACGAGCGCCATGGCGGCGGACAACAGGCCCCAGGTGACCATGATGCGCGTGATCCAGAATCGGGCCCCGACCTTGTGCATGATCAGGTTCGACGGGATCTCCGAACATGCATAGGTGAGAAAGAAGAGTCCCGCGCCGATCCCGTAGGCGGTGGCTGAGATGCCGAGATCGATCTCCATTCGGTCCTTGGCCATGCCGATATTGGATCGGTCGATGAACGCCAGAACGTACGCGCCGATCAACAACGGCATCAAGTGCCTGGAGATCACCTTGCTGATGACCTCGGGGGGTCTCTTGGTCGTGGACGTCAGGATGTCGGACATAGGTTTTCCTCTGCAGTGTGATGCGTGCTGGATGCGCGTGTGAGGTCGGCGCTGGGGGGAGAATGAGTCCTGTCGTTCTAGTGCGCGTCTGAGATGCTTTGGTTGGCCGGCTGGCAGCCGCAGGTTCGGCCCACATACATGCGGTGCTCGCAGATCACTTCCCGGTGGGTGGATCGAGGATGGGTAATCTGATCGAGCAGAAGATCGAAAGCCCGCTCGGCCATCTCTTTCATCGGCTGGACTACGGTGGTCAGGGAGATCAGCGCGGATCTGCTGTGCGGAAGTCCGTCGCCGCCGACTACGGCGACATCCTCGGGTATCCGCAGGCCCAGCGACAGCGCATGCTCCATGAATCCGATCGCGATCTCGTCGGAGCCGCACACGACGGCGCGTGGTGGGTTCGAAGAACCGAGCAGCGACGCCGCGGCGATCCGCCCGCCATCGTTGTCGAGTCGGGTGCTGATCTTGCGCATTCCCGAAACGTCGACTCCGGCTTCCGCGGCGGTCCTTACGAACGCTACCTCCCGTTCGAGAGAGGCGGTCGAGAAACGGGGTCCGATGACGGTCGCTATCTCGGTATACCCGTGCGCAAGAACATGGTTCATCAAATCAGTGGCCGCCGCATCGAAGTTGATTCCCACGAAATCGCTCTGAAGATGATGGGATCTGCGCGATAGGCAGACATACGGTATGCGCTTCTGGCGAAACACCCGCAGAGCGCGAAGATCCTCACGGAGCGAGGCGGCGATGATGACGCCGTCGACGTTGCGTGCAGCAAGAGTGGCGGCCACTTG
>SEEV01000002.1 GCA_004211695.1 Rhodococcus sp. (in: high G+C Gram-positive bacteria) | reverse complement strand
GACACGCGGTGGACCGAGATCCAATACTCCGACGACAACGGCGAGACCTGGACCCACGGCGGACCCAAGGCCCGGTGGGAAGGGTGGGAATTGGGCGGTCACCGCCGGATGCTGACCTGGGAACGCGGCGGGGACGGGTTCGTCTACGTGATGACCACCGGCGGCCTCGAACGTGACAAGAACGTGCTGCTATTCCGCTGCCCCGAGGACCAGCTGCTGGACCGAGACTTCTACGAGCCCTGGGGATTCAGCCACGGCGCCTGGGCATGGGGCAATCCACCCACCCCGATCCTGCCGGTCGGCTCCAAGGTCGGGGAACTGTGCCTGCGCCGAATGCAGAACAACTGGGTGCTCAGCTACTTCAACGAAGCCGAATACAACATCACCATCCGCGTCGTCGGACAGATCACCGACAACTGGCACACCGCTCCAACATTCCGGCCGGTACGGGGACCGTCCGGGAACGGTGGCCCCGACGTCGTGACCCGCCTGTACGGCGGATACGTGCACCCGGACAGCACGTTCGACAACTTTCATATCATTGTGTCCGAATGGGCCGAATCCGGATGGCCCTACCGGGCCATGCAATTTCGGGTACAGGTTCAACCCGCAGTACCGATCGAGGAGGACGAACACATGAGTGCACGCGAAGTCGCCGCCGCGTTCCGGGACGACCACCCAGTCGCCCTCTATGACGGGTCCGGGCGCAAGCTTGATCTGCGAGAGGCCATCGCCGAGATCTTATGGAAGGAGGTCACCAACCTCGGTCTCGAAGGCCGCCCGGTGCCCGCGGACCGCCAGGACGATCAGTTCGGCCACATTCTGTCCACCCACGCGCTGGCCGAGCAGAACAACAAACTGCTGCGAGCGCTGTGCGAGAAGGCGGGCATCGACATCGATCAGGTGTTGGGTTAACACGTTCCGTGCGGGTGGTGGCACGGCAGTAACATTTCGTGCCGCGATGCTGCCGGCCCCGGCGGTGGCCCGCGCGCTACCGTTAGTTCGAATACCGATCCGGGTCGGCCGGAGCGTCCCTGAACTGCCCTCATCGTCACGTGGCTCCTTACTCTCCGGTCGCGGCGATTGCTCGTCGCGCCTTACTGGTTCGCCATCGGCAGCCCTATCGTTCGAGCGGGTTGCAGCGCCGTCAATCCCACGCGCAGAATCATGAATCGTTGGGAAGTGGTACCGAGTGTCCAAAGTCTTTGGTATCCAGCGCCTAGCTCTCAAGGTCGGGGAAGACCTGGCGAGGCGTCGATGAGGAGTTTCGTCGACGCCTTAGGAGCACTGTTGTCCGCCGGTGCCGACGTGAATCTTCGAGGCGAGCTTGGTGAGTCGGCGTTGATTTGCGCGGCGAGGGCGCGTGGCGGCGACTCTATTTGCTACTGCTTGCGAACGGTGCCGATCCGAAGGTTGTGGACCGGGACGGGCGGACAGCGCTGATCTGGATGGTGGATATCCAGTTCCACCGACAGCAAGATACGTCGGACTCCATCAAGTCGTTGGTCGACGCCGGCACCGACGTGAACGCTCAGGACGAGACCGGCAAAACCGCGCTGGCTGTGGCAGGGCTCGACCCATTCGATGTGCGCACTGCCGTCCTGACGGCCCTGGTGGAGAACGGCGCCGATGTGAATGCGACCGACCACAACGGTGTCATCAGCTCTCGATCTGGTTGTGAAGTAGGGCATCTACTAGGGAACGTATGTGTTATTCATCGGTGGTGCTGTGCCAGCCGTGATGACTGTCCGGATAGACGCCATCTCAGACCAATGCTCTTAGTCGGTGAAACCATCGGTGACATCAAGCGATCAGTCGGGGACGATTGAGGGGTCTGAGGAATCTGCGATGAGCGCCATCAACCGCTGGACTGGGCGCTTGCTCGTGTCCGCTCAGTGTGGCCGGCGCAATGGTGTGAGGACCATCATTGTGATCAAACGGGCATCAAACGGACGGACTACCGCCTCGAGTTCCAGGTTCCGTCAGGTCTTATGCCCGACAACCAGCTCGCCTCTCAGAAAGCATCTCTGCGTGTGCACCGCGTCAGCCCCACGTACTCGCGCAGCGGGTGCAGGGCCAAGAAGGCGATGATTCTTGTCCACGGAAAAACCCTGGGCGGATCAGTTCACTTCGACCTGCAGCACACCACACCAGGATTCGCTCCGCTCAGTCTTCAGGAAGCGCTCGCATACGCCGGCATCGACACCTTCGCACCCGACCTTCTGGGATATGGGTTGTCGACCCGGTTCAGTCTCGACGATCCGGCCAACGGGAGCCTTCCCAATTTATGCAGCAGACGGATCGTGCAGCGTCATCGGATGCGATCGGACCCGCAACAACATCGCTTTCCCACTCGACCAGCAAAAGACCAAACTCTGGACAAACCCGCTGAACGGCGCCTACAAGGAACATTCGAGTAAGACCTACTTCGGGAACACCGATGTGTGGGCCCGAGACATTCGCCAGGTGATCGACGACGCGCGTTCGAAGACGGGTCTGAGTAAGGTTTCCCTGCTCGGCTACTCGTTCGGAGGCCCCCGCGTCGGCAGAGTTCTTCATCAGCTCGGCACCGACGCCGCAGACGGCATCGACCGCGTCATTTTCGTAGCGGCCCTATTCGACACCCTGCCAGGGCCAAACGGGACCGAGATCCACGTCGACTACGCAACCGAAGAGAAAAATCTCCCGGCCGTCGAGAAGTCCACGTCCTTTCCTCTCACGCTGAGTGCACTTGGCGGATGGGACAACCCGTCCCCCGACAGGGTCCCTCCCGGCGCCCCGAGGCCTTCGCCAAGCAGGCAAAACTTCTCGACCCAATTGGTGCCAAGTGGGGTGGCACCGATACGAGCAGTCCTACAGGTCTGATTCGCTCTCCGACGTTCACGAATTCGGGTTGGAACAAAGACGTAGCTAAGGCGATCACCATACCGACGCTCGTCCTCCACGGTACGGACGACAAGACCATTCCTCTGACGAACGCAATCCACATCTATGACGCACTGACCGTCCCGAAGAAGGTTCTTGTCGAGATCAATTGCGCCAGTCACCTCATGCAATACGAAACAGCACCAGCTTGGGAAGGCCCACACCGAGCCATCGCCGACGCGGTCATCGACTGGGTCGGTAAGGGCACTTTTAGTACGCGGTCCGATGGCCACTTCAGGATTGATTGCGGGGGCCGAGTGTGGGAGCTGGTTCTGGGTGCGGCGGACCGCCACTTGAACTCATGGTGACTGTCTGACTAGTGCAACGGCGCTGTCAGAGCAGGCTATTTCGTATGTGCTGCCAGAGTTTAGCCCTACTGCGGACGGTGGCGGACCGTTCTTGGCGGACTCGCGCCGGGATATCCATGGTGGTGCTACTTGGTAGTGTTCCTCATGATGTCGGTGAGCGCTGATCGGTCGGTGGCGTTGAGTTTTACGCATGCGTGGTAGATGTGTCCCTCGACCGTGCGAGGGGATAGGAAGAGGCGCTCGGAGATCTCGCGGTTGGAAAGCTCCGCCGCTACCATCGATGCGATTTCGCGTTCGCGGCTTGTCAGCGGAAGTGGGTGTGCTGCTTCGCGGAGGGCGGGGGAGGACATGTGGTCGCACTGCGCGGCCAGGGAGGCCGCTGCGGCGGATGCTTCGACGGATCGTCGTCGGTCTCCGGAGGCCGTGTAGGCGACCGCGGCCTGGGCGTAGGCGTCGGCGGCGTCAGGAGTTGCGCCAACCTTCTCAAGTTCCTTCGCTGAACGATGTAGCTCGGGGCCGTCTCCTCGGGTTAATGCGCGCGCCTGGAGCGCCGCGAGCGAGACTAGGGGACCGTCGCATTGGGCTGCCAGTTCCGTGAGTCGGGGTTCGGTCGTCTGATCGTTGAACCGTGTGGCGAGATGTAGTGCTCCGGCCTCGATTGCCAGTTGGCCGGCCCCGGCGGCGGAGCAGGCCGCGCTGCGCGCGTGCGTCAGGGCCCCGGACGTTTCCCCCTGGGCGGCGGCCAACCACGCCCTCGACATTTCGAGCTGTGGGGCGAAAACAGCAACCTGTGGTCCGGCTCGGGCGATGGCTTGGTCGACGATGCTTTGCGCTTCGTGTATGCGCCCGAGTGCTGCGTAGGCATGGCTGAGTGAGACGTAAGCGGGAAAGCTCCACGAACTCGCGTCGGCGCTGTCACCGACGTTCAGTGCCGCTATTGCCTGTTCGAGGCGGCCTGCTGAGCGGGTGTAGTGCCCGCGTGCGATCTCGACGGTCGCAACCAGAATGTTTGCGAGACCCCACGCGAGATAGTTGCCGTTCGAGGCGAGCCGGAGGTATGTCGCCGCATGACGCTCGGCTGTGTCGAAGCTGCCGGTCATAGTCAGCGCAATGATTTCACCCAAGGCGGCGGGATACCGAAGGAGGCCGTCGACGTGGTCGGCAACCGCGGCGCTGCGCGCGGCCAATTCCGCCACGCTGTGCCCCTGTCCCATCAGTGCGAGTGAGAGGCCGCCGCCGAAGCAGGCCCACTCAACTGCTCCCGGCGGGAGGTGATCGGCGGCGAGAACCGCTTGTGCCGCTTCAGCGGATTCTCGTGGACGGTTCTCGAAGACTGCGCAGGCGCACCCGATCGCGTTGACACATACGACGAGGCTCGGATGTGTGATCCGTTCGTGCAGAACGGTCAGAATCCGGTTTGCGTCGTCGGTTTTGCCGATTGCCCAGAACAGGTTTGCGATCCTCGAGATTCCCCATCGGACGAGCTGTCGTTGGTCGAGGTCATCGGGCGAGAACGCTTTGAGGATTGCTTCGGCCTCTTCAGCTCGGCCACCCTGCCATAGCAGGGAACGGGCGAGGAGATCAGCTTCCTCGAAGCCGCCGGTTTTGTCGAGGGCGGCCCGTGCAAGTTTCTCGCCGAGTTGGACATCGGCCATTCCGATCGAGTCTTCGGCCGCGGAGGCCAGTAGCGAAGCATCGATGGGCCTGTCGCTGTCGAGAGTGAGTTCGGCGAGACGGATTCGATTTGTTGGCCCCACCACCGTGTGGCGGCTGAGGGCTTCCACCAGCTGTCCGCGGAGCCTGCGGCCGGCCGCGCGGCCAACTCCTCGCCGGACTACCTCACCGAAGAGGGGATGGGTGAATCGGACATTCAGTTGGTGTTGGTCCACGATAGTGATGAGGCCGCGGCGCTCGGCTTCCTCCACTGCTTCGTCGCCGGCGAGCGTGTTGAGAATGTCGAGGTCCAGGGGCTCACATACCGTGAGGAACTGCAGTGCGGCCAGAACTTCTTGGGGTATCTGGGCGATACGGTCTTCGAGCAGTGAGGCGAGTTCAGACGTGATGGTTGCTCGGCCGCGAAGCTGCCATACGCCACGCGAGGTGCGTAGCGTTCCCGCTTCCACAGCACCCTCAACGAGGTGCCGGACGAAAAGTGCGTTGCCGCCGGAGGCCTGCCAGATCATGTCCGCGCTGAGGCCTTCAAGGGGGCCGCCCAACACGGATTCGATCAGTTTGATGCTTTGTTCGCGTGTGAAGGGGGAAAGTTCCATCCTCAGTACGTGTCCGTCTTTCCACAGGGCTGTGATTGCATCAGGGACCGTCTCGCCGCTGCGCACCGTCGCGACGATGTGCACGGCGTGGTCGAGGACGAGTTGGTGCAGCAGGGTGGCGGAGAGTTGGTCCAGGAGGTGAGCGTCGTCGACACCGAGGATGAGTTCGGTGTGTCTGGTGCCTGTGTTCTCGAGCAGTGCGTTCCGGGCGGCCGAGAGGAAGGCCACGGGGTCGCGTGAGGTGGATGCACCAACCAGGTGTGCGAAGACTCCGAGTGGGATGCCACGGGCGGACTCGGTGCCAGCGACCCAACGCACGTCACCGGGGATCGAGTCGGCGGCCATTCGGGCGAGTGTGGTCTTGCCTACGCCTGGAGCGCCGGTCAGGACCACGCCGCAACCGTTTTCCCGAGTCGTCAATGACTTGGTAATTAAGTTCAGTTCGGTCTCTCGGTGAATCAGTGGCCATGACAGACCCATGGGTTTGATTATAGGGCTCGGGCGGGGTAATAGCACGACTGGACGGTTTCCTTCTGTGCGGATCTGCGCCTGCACAGTTGTCTTCGCGAACGAGTCGAGAACGTTGCAGGAGTCAGTGGAGGCATCCTGCCCTGTATCAGTGGCAGTCCGTGGCTGCGTGCGGTCACACCATGCGCTGGAGTCCTCGTTGGCGTGCGATGGGTACCGGGCCTACCTCGCCTGTGGTCACTATCGATGCTGGCCGTAAGAGTGAAAGACGTAGTCACCTACGCGCGAAATCGCCACGATGCTCGACCATGCTGGATTCACAGTCAACATAGATAACGACTACGGCATAGGAGTGCGTGATGAAGCCACGATGTGGGCGGAGCATTTGTAGGCCGTCGCTGTGCGTCGGGCGAGGCCGACGTCGCCTGCCGTACCGGGTTTTCGACGAGCCGATAAGATTGGGAAACAACAATACTCGCCTCATCGTTGCGCACGACGAAGGTGCCGGGCCAGATCATTTGGCTCTGATCGTCGGCGACGTCACTGAATGTGATGACATCACGATCCGTACTGTCGATGAGGAAGCACTGCTGGTCGAAGGCGGGCGATCCGTCGGCGCGCCACTCGTGCTGATCGCAGAACCACTCGACCCGTTCAGATTGGTTGCGCCTGGCGCAGCCGCCGAACAGTGCTCGCCACGAACGCGTCCCAGTCGGACGCTCGCACCCTTCGGACACGTCGAGGTGCTGTGATATTTCGGATATGTAAGCAGTGCAGCCATTATCCCATCCGTTCGTGATAGCTGCGCAGTTGTCATTGGCGTTGGACGGTCGGGCCCGTGAAAGTCATGGGCCCGACTGGGCTGGGTCATCTGACCAATCTATCCAGTAACCCGTCATCGGGCGGGACTCAAGCCCTAGCTCGCCAAAGTTGGTGGCGGACGAGCACCGGACGACTCCACCTGCAGTCCGATTCCGCCGGAGCGCTGTTCATGAGTCACGACTCGGTCCAGCGATGAGCGTGGTTCAGGATAGTTTGCTGTTGCGTAGATTTGCGAGCTGAGTGCGCGACCGAACCCCTAGCGTGCGGTAGAAGCGGCTGCGATGCGTTTCGCAGGGTCTTGACACTGAGGAACTGTTCGGCGGCGATCTCGCAATGAGCAGATCGCCGCTGCCCGACGTGAGGTCCGCGCGGGTCGGGTACGCATCGGGTCGAGCCCCGGCGCTGTGGGTGGCGAGGATGGCGATGGTGCGGCGGAGGTCGCGCCGCAGGGCGTAGTGGATGATGCCGATGAGTGTGTGTTGACTGGGTCATCAGCGGTGGGTCGTGGCGAGTGCTCCCGAGTTGAGGTGCTTTCGTCGCGGCGCTTCGCGCTTGGGTACCGAGCAGCGTGCGCGCCGGCGTCGGCATGGCGGGTAGTCGTGGAGTGGGCCTCCTGGCCGGTAGTCCACGTGGTGGCGTTGGCGTTGGAGCACGACGATTTGTTCGCATGAAAGGATGTGCTGGAGTACATCCGGAGGGCCTGCGGGCAATGTGCCCCTGTTCCGAGGCGCTGGTTTCCCGGTGGTTACTTGGAGGAGCATTGTCATTATGGCCGACCCGACGACGACCCACCGTGAGAACGCACGGGACCTCGAAGAGATGGTTCTGGCGTTGCAGCGCAGGCTCCTGCAAGTGAGGGCGGAGGTCGAGGGTTGGCCGGACGCGAAACACGGCCTGCGGACCGACGATGCCTCGGCGACGGAACCGGACGCTCTGGCGGCGGTTGTTGCGGACCAGATTCGCGACGCGCGGGCTGCGCTCGCCCATGTCGATGCCGCACTGCAGTATGCGTGGGCGACCGCAAGTCGGCTGTATGTTCAATGATTTGCACGCCTCCGACGCGGCATTGCCGGTTGTTGACGATCCGGGCGTCCCCGTTACTTGAGGAGATCCCTGCCCCGCGGATGTTTGAGGTGATGCGTGGTTGGACGGAAGGGTGCGCGGACTTTGGGATTGAGACCAGTCCTATGGCTTGTTAGGGGTGGCTGATCGTTGGGGCCTACCAGGCCGAAGACGATTCCACCGGATCGAGCATCTAACAGATGGTCCGTCTGGCGGCGATCGTCAGTGGCCCGCGATGTAGAGTCGTGTCCGCTCTGCGGAGAGCGTGGATAGCTGTGCTGATGTTCTCGGATGCCCATTCTTCGGTTCGTCGGCGTGCGTGAAACACCGCCTGGTAGCTTCGATCGGAGAGCAGAATCCACATTTCTCTGGGAATTCCTTGATGGCGCCGAGAATGACCTTCCGCGAGTACCTGTTGGCGACGTCCCAGGACTGGTTGACGAACACCTTGACGACCACTCGGTAGCCCAAGACGGCTGCGCGAGGAGGACTGCCAGCGCGCAGCAGGAGCCGGTCGTGGCGGAGTGGCCAGTTACATTTCTGCGACGGGGTCCTACCCAGTACCGCATTTGAGACGACGGAGCTACCGGCGCTGCCACTCGCCGGCCCCTCATGTCGTGACTTGGGCTATCTCCGGGCCGCCGAACTGTGCCGCGCCGCTTTCGGCTTCCTCCATGTGAGCCTTCAGGGCAGCGAAGTACCAGAGCGTGGTCACCAGGTATCCGCCGAGCACCCCAAGCACCGTGTATGCGCCGACAATGCATCCCGCCATGACGGTGGCCGACCAGCTCACGTTCCCGCTCGGTGGCGCGTCCTCGAGACCCTTCCCGATACTGGCCAAGAGGGCTCCGAGTGGGGGTCCCATCCGGGTCAGTCCGACGAGGCCCGCACCGAGGAGCAGCTTGGTGAGCCAATCGCTGATCTCGGAAAGGTTCGTGCTGGGGGTGTACCGCCAGGCGCCGTCCTCGGTGAGTCGCGCTCGTCCGGTCGACACTTGTTTCGGCACTCCGAGAAGGAACCCGAGGAGGGAGCCTGCACCCAAGGACGCCAGTGCAACAAGCAGCCCGACGGCGGCGTATTTTACGTGGCTTCCCGGCGTCGACCATGCGTACAGCACGATAAGGGCCAGGCCGATGAGTAGGGTTCCGATCACTAGCCGGGAGAGGAGGTATGCTCCTCGGTCGTACTTGTGGGCGATCATCGCGATCATCCGTTCTGGGGGTTCAGCATCTAGGTCGTTGATGTCGGCGGCGGCGCTGCTCGCTGTCCGGCTCCAATCGAGTTGGCTTGGATGGCGGCATGCGTAAGGATCTTTGCGGACGTCCTTGGCGCTCTTCAGTGGTTGCACGCTAAGCCTGTATCGGTGTGTCGCGCCTGTCTTGAGTAGTCAGCTACGCGGTTCGCAGTGTCGAAGGTCGGTCGTGTTTGGGCTGGATGTGAAGAGCTCCGATGCGGAATCTGTGAGACCGCGAGTTGTTGCCCACCCGGATCTGGCGCGGAATTCTCCTGCGGCGTTGAGTCTTTTGCGGTTGGCGCTTTCCGCCACCGCGGCACGAGCGATCCACTGAGTACCAACTGCCGGGCAGCGTTACGTGACTCTGCCCGGGCATTATGGCCCTGCCGACCAGATGCCTGACAAGCGTGGGAGCCCTAGTTGGTCCCCGAGGCGACCGTGGTCCGTGTTGGGGGTTGTTCCGGCAGCGTCAGTCGGCAACTCTATTGAACTGTCTGCCGTGCTCGTTGCGGTCGCGTCGGCGCGGGGTGGTCCTCCGGCAAGGCAATGACCACGGGTGGATGAAGGTCCCACTGTACCGGCAACTTTGCGGTCCGTTGTAGGAGCGAAGGATGGGTGCCGACCAGGGAAAGCGTGACCGTCAAGGAACACGCCTCACAATCGATCGATTCGATTGCGCCATAACGCACCGCCACGCTCGTTTTGCCAATTTCGAACTTGACGTTGAGCTCGAAGTCGACCCGTGCGATCTCGTGATCGTCGACCAACAGCGCGACGTGCGGTCGCTGCGTCGACGTCATCGTGTGCGGACGAATCAGGTTGGTAACGGCCGATTCTCCGGGCGCTGCCCGGGTATCGCGCGAGGCCTTAATCAGGGCCTGCACCTGTGTCAGACCCTCAACGAGAAGGGCGCCCGCGTCTGTGTCGAGAAAGCCTAGGGCGGTGGTCAGAATTCGGCTGTCGAGCACACGAAGCGCCGAGGCCGGCATCGCCGCCGCACGCTGCATCGGCGCTGATGCCATGCCGCTTTGCGGGAGTCGGTGCATCATCCGAGCTGCGAGATCGGCGTCGGATTCGTCACCGAAAACTAGTGAGCGCAAAGCGGCTGGTTGGAGTCTTTCAGTGGTCGTCATGATGAGCTCCTTGTAAATCTATCGGCGTGCTGCAATTCGAATATCGTGGTGAGGGACATTGTTGTCTGGCACGCGGACGCTGGCAGAGGAGTCGTGCTCCGTCCTGATACCGACGTGCTCGTCCACCCAACGAATGGCGTTCTTCCGTCGGCGCGCAGATGCTCGTGCGACGAGCGCAATCACCTGGGCCGATACCAGCGTGAGCACCAACGCGATCCAGGGCCACAAGTCCGTACCAAGGATCATCGGGGACACCTCAACGTCGGTCGGTCCGTCGTCGATGGTCGTTGCATCCGGGGAGGGATCCGGAAGAACCGGCTCCTCGACGCTTGGTGGCGTAAAGGGCGGTTGTTCCGAACCATCCTGGTTCGCCGGTTGCGGTGGTTGCCCATTGGCTGGTGATTGTGGGTTGGAGTTAGGTGGTGGGTTGGTGTTGGGCGGTTGCGGTGGTTGCCCACTGGCTGGTGGCAGTGGGTTGGGGATTGGTTGTGGATTCGGGATCGGCGGCGGTGGCGGGATCGGTTCCGGGATCGGCTGCGGTGGCGGGATCGGCGGGATCGGAATCGGTTCCGGGGTCGGCGTTGGAATGGGGAGCGTCCACTTGCCTGGATATGGCAAGGGATCAGGAATAGGCCACCCGTCCGGATTTTGCAACGGTCCGGGGAACGGCCATTCGCTCGGGATCGGCAGGCCGCCTCCCGATGAGGGATCATCCACTGCGCCAGGTTGTAACGCGGCGGCGACCGGCATACCACCGAACATCAGGAGTGTTCCGGAGGCTATCGAAATCAGCGCCTTTGCGCGGACTCCGTTCGATGGTGCTTTCATGGCGATTAGATCCGTTCAGCTGTTGGTTCTGGTGATACCACTGTTGTCCTTTCGCACAAAGCTGTCTTGAGTAGTGCGCTACGCGCCTACACGGTCGATGAATCCTGGTGTCGGAAGTGACGAGTACGACACCCGACCCTGATGTGTTCGCCCGATCTAATGCGGCTGCCCTCGCTGCCGGCTAGCGCCGCCCCCGTTCGTCGACCGGTCGAACGCTAAGCTGTCGGCGCCGTGCTGGTTCGACGAGCATTAATGCGTCGGAGAGCGCGGTGGCCTTCGTGCTGTTCCCAAACTATCGCGATTCGCTTGGGGTCAGCAGTATTGTCCGCTGAGGTCGATGTTGAGGTTGGGGGGGTAGCGTGATTGGATGTCGCGTTGGCTTTGATCATGATGGTGTCGAAGGGTGAATCAAGTGCGTCGCGCGTACCGCCCCGCATTCCTTGCGGAAGACGCCGCCGCGGGGCCCGCGATAGTGACACGGTCGAGCGGGAGGTAATCGATTCTGTCGGACTAGGTGCCGTTGCTGAACGTACAGGGGCAGTCTCAGAGGCCGAGCCGCCCGGCTGCAACGGGTGTGCGATTCGGGACCATCCCGAGTACGGAGAGCATCCGCTCGTAGTCAGCTCAGGGGTCTGGCTCGACCTGCCCGGTTGGAACCATGGCAGTCAGCACGTCCAGGTTCCGACTTACGAAGGGGAGTCGCTTGCTCGCCCTCGGCTCGAATGTCGATGACAGAGATCGTCGATCCTCGCCGCCGCAACAGATCTGAGTGAGTTGATCGCCTTGAGGAGGAGGTGAATTCGGTACGGTACGGACTGTTGAACACTCGAAAGTGGGTCGCTTCCACGGCAAAGCCGTTCGTACGAGCATCCTCACATCGAGAAAGCCGACTACGAACGTTCGATCAGTCGGACGATGCTTCGCCATTCGTCTGCTAGGAAGGCGCGCAGGATTAGATGTCAAGATCGACCGAGCTGCCGCTCGGCGTGATGCGCAGAGCTGAGTTCAGTGAGTATCTGCGAGGTCTTGGGCTTCTGCTCCGCTGTGAAGGAGA
The DNA here is from genome assembly GCA_004211695.1 of Rhodococcus sp. (in: high G+C Gram-positive bacteria). Lineage (GTDB taxonomy): Bacteria > Actinomycetota > Actinomycetes > Mycobacteriales > Mycobacteriaceae > Rhodococcus_F. Next base: position 46,215 of record SEEV01000002.1, on the reverse strand, counting down.
GGCCTTGGGCGCGGATAGCTTCCTCGAAACGTCTTTGGTGTTTGTCGGGGTTGCTCTCTGCGCGAATCGACAGCTCGAGAAAGTCGGTGCCGCCGAAGGTCCATCGTTCGGCGTCGACCTCGGTGTCGAAGTCGCCGATCGTGATGTCCTTCCATTTCACGGCGGTGACGGGTCCCAGCGGTGTGAGACCTGCGAACTCAATCCGAAGATCCGCGCAGTCTTGGAGGAATCGTTTTTGGTGGTCATCGAACGCCGTGTCGAGATCGTTGCCGTTGGAGGTTACGGCTTCGATGAGTCCGTGGTCGAGTTGTTGGACGGCGGAGGCGGCCAGCGTTCGCCGCTTTCCCGCCCAGTCCTGCTCGAGTCGGTATCTCTTCCCGTCGGGGGAGTTTGTGCTCCACTTCGGAGTCAGCTGTGTGCGCCGGCATGGCCGGATCTTGACGGTTGAGTCGTTCTTGCTGTGGCCGCTTCGGAGCCGCAGCGCGATGCCCGCCGCTAGTAGCGGCAACGGAGGTTCGACGCCAGGTGTCACGTCTTCGAGGAACCAGATCTTCATTGGTGACCCGCCGTCGAGGGCTAGTGTTGACAACACGTTCGGCACGTCCTCCGACAGGGTGACCTTGATCTCGACGGGTTCGTTGGGCATTGGGGGGCTCCTTGCTCTTGCAGCTGGTGGTGAGCTGGCGAGTAGTTCTGGTAGTTCGGTGCGTTGAGCACCTCAACGACACCATCGGGGCGGTTGATGTCCGGTGATGGGCTGCAGGGTGCGTGCCGACTTGTGTCGATGAGATCGTTCGTGTCCACCCAGTTGGACCGCCCATCCGCCCAAGTTATTTTGGCGCTCTTCTTGGAAGTCGGTCGGGGGCGACGCTTCATCCGAACTCGGACCTTATTCCCTGAGGCGTGAGGGCGGTGATGTAGTTGTGCGGGCCGTGGTCAGCGATCTCCTGCTGCCACGGAAGGTTCCGGAACAGCGCAACCTGCCGGGTCAGCATCGTCACCCCGCCGAGCAGAAGTCCGATCCCATTGGTTTGCGATGTGTGTCGTTGTGCACGGGACCACGCCTGATTGGGGAGTCCACCTCTGCGGCGAGGACACCGATATTCGACTCCGAAATGTTGGAAGCGTCCCGACTCCCAGGGTGGCAGTTGGGGGACAACGTCCGCTCCGTAGACGTATCGGAAGATCCTCTCCTGGAGCAATACATCCCCGGACCTCAATCGAACCTTCTCGCATGCACGAGCAAACTCGGGCGTTCCAATCATCGGTTGTCCGAAAGTGTAAGTGGCTCGGTACATCGATGCGATGTCGCTGTATCGGCTTTGCGCGTGCAACATCACGGTCATCAGGATCGCCATCGCGCCACCGAGACTGTGTCCGGTGATGTACAGCGCTTCCATGGGATGGACCCGTTCTTCGCTGCCTTCGGCAATCGACCATCCCTCGACGGCGCGCTGCAGAACGTCGATCACCGCGAACCTCGTGGCCCTGGTATTCCGATAGAATCCGGCATGCACGCGGCTGTTCTCGTCCTGGTCGTCCCCGAGGTCATATTCGACCTGGGCGGGATCGGCGTCCAGATCGGTCAACCAGTTGACGACGTTCACCGGCTGGGTCCCGCGGTAGCACAGCATGACCACTCGGCCGTCTTCGCTCTGCACGATGTACGCCGTCGAGACAATGAACATCGCGTCGACAACGACCTGGAGCATGTAGCAACGGCTCTTGGGCAGCCCGAGCCGCGTCATCATCGTGGCGAGGACCCTTTCGTCGCCGTACGCGTATCCCGCACAGGTGGCAAGGACGTGCCGAACTTCTGTACACGGGTGGTTGGCGGAGAGGAGGGTATCCACCAAGTTGTGGTACACGGGTTCGTATGTCGCCGCCGCATACGCCGGTTTCAGGTCGGGGAGTGCGGGCCCAACGACGGAGGCCCGCTTGATGAACGGCATCGCCGTCAGTGTCACGGCCGAATGAGGGCTGCGAGAGTGTGCGTTGGCCGTGTCCGGTCCTTGGTGGCCATCTCCTGGTTGTCGGGATTGCGCATCTGGTTGTTGGACGCCGGTCGCCATAGTGTCTCCTCTCGGGGACTGTTTTCTCGCAGACGGCGGATTCGGAAGCTTCTTTCGGACGGTTCGGTCCAGGACTGCACCGGAAGCAGATCTGCGGGTGCAGCTCGGGTGGCGGCACCTTGGGTTGACCGGTCCGAAGTGAGTCAGACTCAATCTGTGGACGGTGCACCGTGATGCACGGCAGCAGCCTCAGGCTTCGTGTCTGAGGGTTCACGTTCCTGCCGTGTTGCGGAGTTCGCTTCTATTGCACGTGTGCAATGTGCTTCGGGTCGTTGAACTTGAGACTTGAGACGCATCACCACCTTCCGAAGAGACGATCGCGCAGGTCGAAGTCCGTCGTGTTCTAGTACACAACTTCTGAGTGCACGGGGAGTGAGTAGCGCACTACTCGAATGTCCGCACTGAACGACCACCTGCCGGTCGGTGGACTGCGGGCCAATGATTACGAGGGGTCACGGATGATACCGGTCGTAGCCAAGTCCGGGCTGCCACGATCAGCAACACCATGCGAGGGAACGGCGCGCGGATCAACCGCCAGTAGATCCGATCCGGAAGGCGCTCCTAGCGCTGTCCCATGACGTTTCGGTTGTATCGAAAGAGCAAGAGCAGCCGTCAGTGCCCCTCGCGGCGCGGACCGGCTGTTTCTAAGCACCGAGCTGGTGAGACAGGTATCGGCTGCAGCGCCAACTCGCGACGATCCGATTGCGGGATTGTAGACCGCAGATTGCCAGTCGTGTTGGTTCGACGTGCCCAGACTCATCGGTCTGTTTTGGCTCGTCGAGGAGGAAGCAAGCTCGCGCTGTTGAGGCCAAGATAGAACCGCCCGATCGCTGAAATGAACTCGACATGTCGGAAGCTTGGAAAAAGTGCAGCCGGAGGCGTCTCGGAGAGGGAAGCCGGCAACGAGTTGATGTGGGCGGGCATCGACGGCGGAGGATTTCGAATGGGTAAGCGACGAAGAGTTGGCCGTCGATAATGAAGGGCTTGCTCGCAGTGGCGACATCCGCACCGGCGGTATCTCCCGACGTTACCGTCACGAACATGCAGTACACCCTTCCATTATTGCGCGTTTGAAGGAGAACACGATGGAACGCGACACTGACACGAACGGCGATTTCGTCCACCTCGTCTCGGACGGCATCGTCTGCAGCACCGAGGACCGAGGCAAGATGACTCCTGGGGGTCGCAGCCCACACGAACTCGTCGTCGATGCGACAGAGGGATTCATCCCGCTGTGGTACGAAGGCACGATTTTGAGGTGGCGCTTCCAGGAGCGGTCTTTCCGGCGCGCCTCAGACCCGGAGGCAAGCAAGGCCGCCGTCGTCGAGATCATGAGCGAGGCGCTGCTGCGGTGGCGTCCCGCGGCACCGGTGAAGTTCACCCAAAACACTGACCTGTGGGATTTCGAGTTCGTCCTGCGAAATGCTCCTGATTGCAGCGCCGTAGGGTGTGTCCTGGCCAGCGCCTTCTTCCCGGACGCTGGACGCCACCAGTTGACGATCTACCCAACGATGTTCGAGCAGAGCGCCGAGGAACAGATCGAAACGTTGATCCACGAGTTCGGACACGTCTTCGGACTGCGGCATTTCTTCGCTAACATTGGCGAGAGGCAGTGGCCGTCGCAGATTTTCGGGACACACAATCCCTTCTCGATCATGAATTATGGGGCCAAGAGTGTGCTGACCGACGCTGACCTGACCGATCTGAAGGAGCTCTACCGGTTGGCCTGGAGCGGCGAACTTACCCAGATCAACGAGACGCCGATCCGGCTTGTTCGGCCGTTCAGTGCTGGTGCGCCCGCAATTTTGCCGGTGGCCACCGCAGCGATTCTGGGACCCGGCTCGGCCGCCTTGCGTGGGGTTAGTTCTGTCGGGCAGTGACTGGATTCGTACCAGGTCCCTCGCCGATGCCGACCAAGTAGGCAGGCTCACCGCGTTCACTCACGGAGGCCGGGGAAATGGATGGTTACTGGAGTGCGCACGTATTGCTGGGCTCTTCCTCGGTCTATGAGGTCGCGAGGACTTTACCTATGCGCGGGGTGGCGGTGGTTGGCCGCGGCGCGTCTCTATCCCCGTGTGATACAGGTCGCGGAGACCGAGAAGGAGACGCATCCCGGAGTCCGGCGCCGCATCGGCACCGGACCCTCGGACCATGTCAGGGGACATGACCCGGGCGGTATGTCTGAGACACTCGTCGGAGGTTCCAGCGCAGGCTTGACGAAGCCGACTACGGGATCGCGGACCAGATTCTTGCGATGGCGGAGCCTCCCCGTACGGACGGGTCGTGGAGGGAAGCGAGCGCGTTCGCGAGACAAGATATCGGATGGTCTCGACCCCTTCGTTGTCGGGACGGACTTCGACGTTTTGAGAATCCCAAATTCTTCCCGGCAGCGTATTCGCGTACTTGTCGCAGAACTGTACGGGCGATCGGGCCGCGCACGGCTCTGTGCACCATTATTTTCGACTACGTCAGATCCTCCTGTTTCTTGTACAAAATTTCAGAGCGCAAGGGGACTGGGTAGGGCACTATTCCGGAGCCCCCTCATCCCTGATTGGCGGAATCCGCAGCGGGTGATGAGCGTCAAATGAGGTAGTTCCTTACCTGTAGCAGGGTGCAGGAAATGCGAGATGATAGGTGAATGGTCAACGAATCAGTTCAACGCGAGAGTGCAATTGAACGGCTCCCCGACGCGTATGCGGTAGCTCTCCGTATGCGTGATGCCGGTCTGTCCGACGATGCAATCGCGGAGAGAGTGGGTGTCGAGCCGGAGGCGGTCGGGCCGATGCTTCGGGTTGCGAAAGCCAAGCTGGCCAGCACAGGATATGACGACACCGGCGAGAGCTGACATTCTCTTCCCCCGGTCGTTGTGACATGGTGTTTGCATTCGACCTGATTGTACGAGTCGTCTCGCGCAGATTTGCCCGCGAGGCACGATCACACGGACGGACCGACATCCTAGAATAAGAACCGTTCGGTTTGTCACGGGTTGGGCGCAGCCGCGAGTTCCTTTCCTCGACGTCTGCCGCTAGGCGGGTTCCGACCCGTCGACGTTCGTCACAAACCCGCTGGAACGGCAGTGGGACGAATCTGAGTCCCCGCCGGAGGGGACGGACATGAAACGCGAGTGGCCGCTTACCGGGCGAGCCGAAGAACTCGAATTGGTTACCGAGGCCGTCGCGACCGCGGGTAGTACTTACGGTTACATCATCGCTGGCGCCGCCGGAGTGGGTAAGACGAGGCTGGCACGGGAGGTGTTGGCCGTGGCGACATCACGCGGAATGACCACACGATGGGTGGCGGCGACAGAATCCGCACGTTCGGTTCCGCTCGGGGCATTCCACGACATCGTTGGCAAATTTGGCCCCGATCCCGGGATGCGCGTCCGTGAAGCGATGTCCGCGCTGACTCCGCACGGCGACTCAGTGATCTGTGTCGACGACGCTCACCTGCTTGACGACCTGTCGGCCCTTGTCGTGCATCAACTCGTCCTGACGAAAACGGTTCGGGTTGTCCTCACAATTCGCAGTGGAATGCCCGCCCCGGATGCGGTGACAGCAGTTTGGAAGGATCGGCTGGTCGAACGCCTCGACCTACAGACGCTGTCCGTCGATGAGACCTGCACGCTCATCGAGGCGGTGTTGGGTGGGCAGCTGGACTCTCGGACGGCGCGGGGACTCTGGACACTCTCATGCGGAAACGTTCTGTATGTCCGTCAGCTCGTCGACGAGGAAGTTTCTGCCCGCCGGCTGGAAAACGTCGCGGGTGTCTGGATCTGGGACGGTCAACCCGTCATCTCGCCTCGCCTCAATGACCTTGTCGACGCGCGGATGGGACGCGTCACGCCGCGCGTCCTCGACGTGGTGGATGTACTCGCGCTGTGTGAACCATTGGACGCCGACGTTCTCATTCAAGTGACCAGCCCCGGGGCGGTCGAGGAGGCCGAGACGCAGGGACTCATCGATCTCACCGCGAAGGCCAAACACATCCGCCATGTCACTCTTGCTCACCCTCTATTTGGCGAAATCCGACGCGCGCGCTGCGGGGCACTCCGGAAGGCGCGCATCTGCGGTCATATCGCCACTGAACTCGCCACTCGTCCGTGTGTCGACATGCGCGACGCGGTCCAGAGGGCGATATTAGTACTCGATTCTGACATCGACCCTGAAGCAACTCAGCTTCTTCACGCCGCGCGGTGCGCCATGCAGCTTCTGGATCTCGAACTTGCCGAACGGCTCGTTCGCGCGTCGGTCTGTGCGGGGGCAGGCGTCAAAGCGCAAACGCAATGGGCAATCACATTGACCACTCTCGGGCGAGGGAGCGAAGCGCAACAAGTGCTCGCGGAGCTCGAGGGTATCGGCCTGCCCGATGCGGATATTGCCACGACCAGCGCGGTGCGCGCTGCGATTGTGTTGTGGATGCTTGGCGATCCAGGATTCGCGCAGCGGATACTCGCCGCCGCCGCTGGGAATGCGAAGCGATCAGGGGCGATGGGTCCGCATACCGCTGTCCGGGCGTCGCTGTCGGCGGCAACGGGAAATCCGAGCTCAGCGATCCAGGCCGCGAAGGCGGCATTGTCGAAACCACTCGATGACTTCCACTCAGCCATTGCCACGTTCGCGTTGGTCATCAGTCTCGGAGAACTCGGTCGGATTCGTGAGATGCGCGCTGCCGCCGACGTCATTCTGGAGATTGCTCAGCGCTCGCCGGAGGCGGCTCAACTTAAGTTCGCGCTCGGGCAGTTCCAGAGTGCAGCGCTTCGGACGTCCGGCAATCTCGACGACATGTTGCGATGCGGTGAACGGCTTTGGCAACACACAGTCGACACTCCAGGGAATTTGTCAGCGCTGGCAGCGATGCTGCGCGGACACACAGACCTTGCTTTCGGTCGACTCACGGGGGCTGTGCGTTGGCTCCGTGAGGCGAGAGCCGAGTACGCGATCGAGAGGCTACATGCGCGTGCCTGGCGAGCACTTAACCTTGCCTGGCTCGCTCAGGCCTACGGGAAGAATGGTGATGGTGAGGCTGCTTCCGCGGTCGTCACAGAACTCGCGAACGTCCGCCCTGCCGACTTCCCGTATGTGGACATGGACTGTGCCCTCGCCGAGGCGTGGGCGAGTGCGGCTGAAGGTGCACTCCATGACGCAATATCGACTGCGCAGTGCGCCGCCGACACTGCACGTGCACGAGGGCAGCTCGCCAACGAAGTGCTCTGTCTCCAGACAGCGACGCAGTTTGGTGACATATCGACGGCGCAGCGTTTGGCGAAGCTGGTCAACGAGGTTGACGGGCCACGTGCTGTCGCCGCATCCGCCCATGCTGCAGCGCTCAAGACTGCGGACGGACCGGCTCTGCTACGAGCAGCACACCAGTACACCAGCTTCGGTGACAGAGTTGCTGCCGCAGATGCCAGCGCCCAAGCCGCGCTCCGCTTCGCCGCCTCCGGCCATCGCGGCACGGCATTGTCGGCGCACGCGGCGACCGTGCGGCTCGCCGCGGAATGCCAATGCCTCCACACACCCGCGCTGCGAGAACTCGAAGAACCAATCATATTCACCGGGCGTCAGCGTGAGATCGTCCGGCTCGCAACCCAGGGACTGACAAACCGAGACATTGCGCAGCGGCTGGTCCTATCAGTACGGACCGTCGAAGGCCACCTCTACCGCGCCTCCCAGCGGGCCGGAGTGACCAACCGGGAAGATCTGGTAGCAATCCTGGGAGGAGGATGAGCCTAAACGGTCACCGACGTAGCGGCAACGTGTTCGTCTGTGGAATGCGAAAACGTGGTCTTGGTCACCGGCCTCGCCATTGCATACCTCTGCGACGTGTGCGCAGTGCGACGAAGCAAGCAATCATCCTTCCGCTTCGGTGTCGCGTCACCCTGCTGTGAAGAGTTCTCCGGAATCTGTCTTGTCGGTTTCAGAGACGAGTAGTGCACTACTCACGCCGCTCGGTACCAACCCGTGCACACTAGAATTGCTCACAATGACAGTATGAACTGCTCGCCCGGTGGTGGCTCGAGAGATGACAGGCGCTACGGCGCGGGGGAGGTGAGAATCGCTGTCGATGTCGAACACCGTTTGCAGCAGAGGGAGGCTGCTAGGCGCAGGGTCTCGAATCGAGTGCAATGGAACACAGGTGCGGTACATACGGGAAGATCGTAATTAGTCTGTGCCGCAATAAAGTAGGACCAGTCGAATGGATCCGCAATGAGGGCGCATTCTGACGGATACCTTGAGCCGGTATCGTATCGGCGTGGCGAGGAGGTACGCCGTCCCACAGAAGGTGTCGGTCTATGTTTGTCGGGCGGCGGATACCGCGCGATGCTTTTCCATGTCGGTGTCGTCTGGCGGCTCAACGAGGTTGGCATGCTCGCCGAACTGACCCGAATTTCCAGTGTGTCCGGCGGCTCGCTGACTGCGGGCGCGCTGGGGCTGGGATGGAAGGATCTGGAATTCGTCGGCGGCGTCGCCAAGCGCCTCGACGAGGCCCTGGTGGGACCCGTCCGACGCCTCGCGCGGATCACAGTGGATGCCTCGGCCGTTGCAACCGGAATTGTGATGCCCTTTACCTCGGTCGGGCAAAGAGTTTCACGTGCGTACCGCAAGTACCTCTTCGGCGATGCAACCCTGCAAAACTTGCCGGACTGCCCGGTTTTCGTCATCACCGCAACGAACCTGCAGTCGGGGGTGTTGATGCGCTTCACGAAGCGGCACCTCGCCGACTATCGGGTCGGCTTGGTGCGAAACCCGACGATACCGATTGCCGACGTGGTTGCCGCCTCGAGTGCATTTCCGCCGGTGCTCTCACCGGTCAAAATCGATCTGCGAAATGCTGAGTGGGAGACTACGGACAGTGCGACGCTCACCAGCGGGGAGTTTCGTAGTCGGATCCCTCTCGGTGACGGCGGCATCTACGACAACCTTGGTCTGGAACCAGTGTGGAAACGCTGCCATACCGTCCTCGTGAGCGACGCCGGCGGTGCGCTGGAGCACACCCCTGATGTGGCTACCGACTGGCCGCGGCACACCCTGCGAGTGCTGAAGGTCGTCGACAGCCAGGTACGGGCATTGCGAAAGCAGCAAGTGATCGGCTCGTTGCTGGACAAGACCCGCGAGGGGGCATACTTCGGAATACGCAGCACTACAGCACATTTCGATACTCCGTGCCCGATACCCGCTGATCCGACAGTGACCCGGGAGCTCGCCGACGTTCCGACCCGACTCGCTGCACTCGACTCAAACACTCAGGAGCGACTGATCAACTGGGGATACGTCGCGTGCGATAGTGCGCTACGTTCCCACTGCGCAGTCAACAACCCGGCCGCGTTGCCATACCCGGCCTGCCCGATCGGGCCGCGCTGATGGCGACAAATGACCCGGCAGTGCCGACACCCGAACGCCGCTGGTTAAGAACGTTCGCGTTCGATCCGATGTCGACCCGGTTGACCGGCCGCTACCTGCGATTGGACATTCCGTATGAGGATCTGCGACCCGGCCCGATCGGGCAGGTTGTGCAGGTTGTTGACTACGACCCGGTCCGTAAGGTGTGGTATTCACCATTGGATCTCAGTGATCCCTCTACCCTTGCCCAGGATGGGCTGCGACCGTCGGAATCGGATCCCCGTGCGCATCAGCAGGTCGTCTACGCCGTCGCCATGAGTGTGACTGAGCGGTTCGAACGCTTTCTCGGGCGCCGCTTCTCCTGGCACCAGCAAAAACCGCTCCGACTGGTGCCGCACGCGTTCGGAGGCCGAAATGCCTATTTCGATCCGCGCCGCCGAGCGATCCTATTCGGCTACTACCCGGCGGACGAGACTTCGCCAGGTGCGAATCTACCTGGCCAGATGATCTTTTCGTGCCTGTCCTCAGACATCATCGCCCACGAGGTGACCCACGCGATCGTACATCGTCTACGCCGCCATTATTCCGAGGCCACCAACATCGACGTCCTCGCTTGGCACGAGGCCTTCGCCGATCTCGTCGCCCTGTTTCAGCATTTCATCCACCGCGACGTGCTGGTCGCTGCCGTCGCCGCGACTTCTGGTGACCTCCTCAAAGGAGGTGGCTTGCTCGACCTCGCCGCGGAGTTCGGCGAATCGTCCGGGATGGGCAAGGCACTGCGATCAGTCGCCGACGTCAAACCAGATCCGTTGGCCTTTGCCGCGACTCGTGAACCGCATGCCCGCGGTGCCATCTTCGTTGCGGCCGTGTTCGACGCGTATATGGCCGCCTACCAGGACGCGATCGCCGACCTGCTGCGCATCGCCACAGGCGGTACCGGAGTGTTGCCGCCCGGCAGGCTGCACCCCGACCTGGTCAATCGCGTAGCCGACGAGGCGGCGCGGATGGCCGACCGATTCCTCGGAATGGTGATCCGCGCATTCGACTACCTGCCGGTCGTCGACGTCGACTTCGGTGATGTTGTGCGCGCGATCGTCACCGCCGACTATGAGCTATTCCCGGGTGACACCAACCAGCTGCGCAGCCGGCTGGTCGAAGCGCTCCGCCGCCGCGGCATCTATCCCAGGCCGGTGTCATCCCTCGCCGACGACGCGTTGCGCTGGCCCGCGCCTACCGAAGAACTGACCCTGGGCGCTATCGATGTTGCCGCCGCCGTGCACGAGGAGACACGGCGGCTTAACCGGACCCGGATAACACAAACGGCACAATCTGGCACCGAGGTCGCCAACGCCCGCCGACTCGCGGCCGATCTGAACCAATGGGCAACCGATCACGCCCCCGAGATCGGTCTCGAACCAGGCGCCGCGATCGCGGTGATCGGAGTGCACGCGACATATCGACAAGGCGAAAATCATCAACCACGACCAGAAGTGGTGGTCCAGTTCGGGCAACGACGCGACGATCTCGAGAATCCCGACCTGGACCGGCGCAAACGGGTGGCGGTGCGCGCAGGAACCACACTCATCGCGGACCTGGAGGGGCGCATCAAATACGTGGTGGCCAAACCGCTGCCCACCCGGGATCCAGCCAGCCTCCCGAATGATCCGAACGACCCTGGGTGCCGAAACGACAAGCTCGGACGCGCTCGCTTGGAGCGGCTCGAGGCGTGGATGGAACAGCTGGAGACCGTGAACGCGCTGAGTCCGTGGACTAGCGAGCCGGCGTTGCTTCGGCTGGACTTCGCCGCCCTGGATTGCGCCGACTATGGGGAGTGGTAGTGATGCCAGAAGCCAAGATCGAGGTCGCGGTGCGGATGTACCACGTCGGTTTCGGCGACGCGTTCACCATCACCGTCCGCCGCGCCGACGCGGAGTGGCGGATGCTTGTCGACTGCGGCGTGCATGCCCAGGGACAGAACCGCCCACTCACCGACAGTGTCGCCACGATCATCGGCGACCTTACCGACGACGCTGGCCGCGCTGCGGTCGACGTGGTGGTCGCGACACACCGCCACGCCGATCACATCGCTGGGTTCGCCCTCGACGACTGGGCGAAGGTCGAGGTCGGTGAGGTGTGGGTACCGTTCGTCGAGGATCCCGACGACCCCGACGCGACGACGCTTCGCACGGAGCAGGAGGTTGTCGCGGACCGCCTGCACCAACTCCTGCAACTGCGCCGCTCGGCCAACTCGGCGACCGCGTCCTCGGCGATGGCGATGGGGATGGCGGTGAACTCCCGCGGAAACGCCCGCGCCACAAATCGGTTGCTGAGCCGGGACGGACTCGGCTTCGCCACCCCGCACCGCGTTCGCTACCTGCCGTCCCGCAACAACCGACAAAACCTGATCGCCACCCCAATCCCCAACGTTCGAGTGCATATCTTGGGACCCTCCCGCGACCCGGAATTTATCAAACGGATGAACCCTCCGAAGAGCGCGCGATGGTTCGCCCTTGACGACTACACCGATGGGCATACCGCGGCGGATACCCCGCTGTTTGCCGATCGGTTCCGAATCGCTGCCGACACCTTGATCGATCCGTTGCTCGACGCCCAACGCGGCCTCAAACTGAGCGCACGGCCGGACGACACCAGCCTGCTCGCCGCGGCCTCAATCCTGGAGCGGTCGGTCAATAACACCAGCTTGTTCTTTGTACTCGACGTCGCCGGAACGAAACTGCTGTTCCCCGGCGACGCGCAGTACGGCGCCTGGCAACACCTCCTCGAAAGAGCGGATATACGACGCCTACTTAGCGAGGCGATCTTCTACAAGATCGGCCACCACGGATCGCACAACGCAACACCCAAGGAGTTCATCGAGAATCTATGGGCGGACAACAAACAAGCAATGCTGCCCTGGCATCCGGTGCAGCGGTGGCCGTCCATTCCAGACGGTCACCTGATCGACGCTCTGCACCAGCACGGGCACACCGTCGTCCGAGCCGACCAGGACATCCCAGTCGGCGCACACCGGCACGGCGACGACTGGAGCGAAGTACGGTTCGAAGTCCTGCCGCCGGGTTGACCAGGCAACCCCTGATTCTGGCGCGCTAGCCACTGTATTTCGCGCCGCAGGAATGCAGACCTCGACGAAGGAGTTGATCGGAAGTGCCACATACAAGTGGAGTCCATGCCCGAACCGGCGATGTCACAAACGCTCCTCCGCGGGTCGGCATCGAGGGTCGACTGACGCGATTCCAGCGTGTGTGTCAGATCCTCGATGAGGCCGTCGGCGGGCCGAGTGAAGAAGTGAGCTTCCATGGCCCATTCTGGAGGGGGATGAGCAGGGACGGTTTCGTCTCAAAGAAGGTCTTCGGCAAGCCGCTCGTGGTCGTGGGTGCGAGCGGCGAGTCGAACTTGGTTCGCGCCTTGAAGGGAGAGGCGCCGTTTGGCGCAGATTTGCCCGATCCGCCGGTCGATGCTTCGTTCAATCGAATGCCGTCCGGGCGCGCTCCGGTACCGGCTATGTCGGTCGCCTTCATCGAGCAGTGGATCGACGACGGCTGCCCCGACGTGGATGATCCTGGCGCCGAGCTCAATTGGCAAGCAACGAATGCCCCTGCAGCGAGCTCGCGGACTGACGACATTTGGTTCATCGACGAAGAACGTGGCTGGGCGGTTAACAGTAACGGTCAGATCCTGCACTCCGAGGACGGATTTTCGACCTGGGAGGAACAGTTCCACGACCCGACCGTCTACTTTCGATGTGTCGGGTTTGCGACTGAGTTGAGGGGCTGGGTTGGCACGCTGTCGGCGGGCCGACGGATGTTTGAGACCAGCGATGGTGGAGCCACGTGGTCGGTCGTATCCGGCCTTCCGGAGCTGGCGCCGTCCGCGGTATGCGGGCTCTCTGTGGTGAATGAGTCCGTGGCCTACGCCTCCGGAACCAACTACCCAAATCGGCCGCCTCGGATGATGCGCACCGTCGACGGCGGAGCGACGTGGCAGGCCTGGGACATGTCGGCGCACGCAACGCTACTGGTGGACACGTACTTCACCGACATCGACCACGGCTGGGTCGTCGGCGGGGTCGCAAGCGTTGCGAGTCCCACCAGGGATGACGTTCGAGCGGTGGTGTTGCGCACCGTGGACGGCGGAAACACCTGGGTGGACAAGGCGGACGCCATTTCGGCGCACCTACCGCAGGGCGAATGGGGATGGAAGATCCACTTCCTCGACGACCGGGTCGGATTCGTCGCGCTGGAAAGTTTCGAACGCGGCGCCATCCTCAAGACCACGGACGGCGGCGACAGCTGGACCCGCATCGACATCAACGACCCGCAGCGCAATGCGAACCTGGAGGGCATCGGGTTCATCGACGAAAGCACGGGCTGGGTGGGCGGTTGGGGTTCTTCCTCCTTTGAGGAGGGGTTCAGCAGTTCAACCGTCGACGGCGGCACCACGTGGCGGGACGCCAATCAGATCGGGAGGTTCATCAACCGCTTCCGCTTCTTCGGCGATCCGGTCACCGTCGGGTACGCCTCGGGGCTCACCATCTACCGGTACTCCGCCGAACCGGCGACTCGGGCCGGCGCAGCCGAGGCCGCAGCGCTCGGTAGGGCCGCTGCCCCGGAACCGCTTTCCCTGCTCGACGACAACGAACCGCGCGGTAGCAGCCTGCCGGTCCCGGTGTCCCTCACAGTTCCCGATCACACGGCGCGACTCCGGGTCGACCTGTGGGACCGCTTCGGCGAACATGTCCGCACGTTGGTCGACGAACCCCAGCCGGCGCCCGGATCGCGCGTCCTCGACTGGGACGGCGCCGACGAGACCGGACGCCCATCGGCGGGCAGTTTCATCCTGCGAGTGACAGCAGACGACCACTCGGAGAGCCAGATCTTGCACATCACCCGGTAATCGGCGCGTTCCGAAGGGACATCACGATGGCAACCGTGTACAAGATCCACCCAGCGATCGGCGTTGCGCGCGTAGGCAACTCCCCGGACGGATTCTTCATCGGCCCGGAAGCGCCCGGCTCACCCGGTGTCGAGACAGACGATGCCGGCGTCGAGGCCCCGCTGACCCGGTACAAGGTGGGCGGCCAAGTCAAACGGCAGGCGGCACGCTTCCGGGTCTTCGCCTACGAACAGGACGCACGCGGCAACCTGGAACTCGTGGGCGAAGTCGGCCCCCGCGCACACGTCGAATGGAGCGTGGACCTGGCCAACCGCAAGGCCGCCTTCGCGGGAGAGGTAGGCCCCGCCGCACCGCGCAACACCGACATCGCCGACCGGGACAGTCTAATCATCCGGCCCGACCAACCCGCCCGGATCACCGTCGATCAGCCACCGCAGGACCTGAGCGGAACCCTTCTCGGCCAACAGGTATACCTCGGGGAGATCCGGACCGACCCGGCAGGCCGACTGATCGTTCTGGGCGGGCGCGGCACAAGCGGATCCGTGCCCCCCGGTCAACCGCTGAACGAATTCGCCAACAACGACCGCTGGTACGACGACGTCTCCGACGGGCCTGTCACGGCGACGGTGACACAGCCGGGCCAGGCTCCGGTCGTCGTGCACGAACCCGCCTGGGTCGTGGTCGCCCCACCCGACTTCGCGCCCTCGGTCGACGCTGTCGTTTCCCTCTACGACATCGCGTTCCAGGCCGCCATCGACAAAGGCGCAATTCAAGCCGAACCCGTTCCGTCGTTCACGCGGCACATCAAACCGAGAATCGAACGAACCGCCTCACTACGCTGGGTCGACGACTGGAACCAATGGGCCGACCTGTCGGCTGTCGACTGGGCAACGCTCGCCGATCCTGCACCGGCCGCGCAGAATGCGCGCGCCCACATGGCCGGGCGGGTCAAGACCCCCGGCCTGACGCTTTTCGCGTTGCCGCGCTTCCTGAAGACCTATCTGGACCAGTGGGTGGCGGGCGACTTCGTCAGCGACCTCGACATCCCGCCAGCGGACGAGCCGCTTCCGCTGCAACTCGACCGTGCCGCGCTCGAACACTGCTCCGGAAACAACTTCTTCCCCGGCATCGAGGGCGGACAGAACCTCAAGGACAAAGACATCTACGCGCGCCCGCTGCGGCTCGACCCCACCAACCTGGGCAAGGTCTACCCGGGCTGCCTGACGGAGATCATGGCGCTTCCGTGGCAGGCCGACTTCTACGATTGCGAAAGTGGAGTGTGGTGGCCGACCCAACGTCCCGACCATGTGATGACCTCAGCGAACGCGATCCCCCCCAGCAAGACCGAGTGGGAGAAACCAATCAACGGATACCAGAACATGGTCGACCACGTCCTGAGACTCGGTTTCATCGTCGCTCAGCAGGCTAACGGCCAGCGCGTGCTCGTCGAGGTCGACCGCGACCCGCAGTTCCCGCGTCAGCTGACATGACGTCACCCGGCGCCAGCGACGGCCTCGACGTTCTCATCGTCGGTGGCGGCCCCGCAGGATCCGCCACCGCACTTGCACTAGCCCACGCCGGAGCGGCAGTCGCCGTCGTCACCCGACCACACCCACGGGGCCCACGGATCGGTGAGACCGTCCCGCCGGCGATCATCCGTCCCCTGACCCAACTCGGCGTGTGGGACAACTTCACGGCCGACGGGCACCTCGCGGCGCCCGGCACCGTCGTCTGCTGGGGCGACGAATGCCCGTATGAGTATGACTACATCGCCGATCCGTACGGGCCCTCCTGGCATCTCGACCGCGCCAGATTCGATTCCATGCTGATCAGGTCGGCGCGGCGCGCCGGCGCGCAGGTGCATGCCCTCGGGCCAAGCGGAACCCGCATCGAGCACGACGGGACGTGTTGGCGCATCCCGCTCGCGGGCCGGAACCCAGACGTCTTGTCGGCACCGTTCCTCGTCGACGCGACCGGGCGCGCCGCCCTCATCGCACGCAGACACGGGGCCACGCGCCGTCGGATCGACAAGCTGATCGCACTTGCCCGATTCGGGGCAGCCGCGACGACCGAGCCCCGAACATTGATCGAAGCATTCCGCGACGGCTGGTGGTACGCAACGGTACTGCCGAACGCCCAAGCGGTCACCGTCCTGTTCACCGACACCGACCTGCTACCGATCGGAAGGAAGCAGCACCAATCATTCTGGGAGACAGCGCTGTCCCACACCAAGCTGGTGCGAGACGTGATGCCGCCGCAGACGACGACGCCGATCTTCACCGCCCCCGCGCACACCGCCATCCTGTCACGATGCCATGGAGATACCTGGGTAGCGGTCGGTGACGCAGCCCGGACACTCGACCCCCTGTCCGGACAGGGTTTGATGGCGGCGTGCGAATCCGCGGTCCGGGCATCGGACGCCGTGCTCGCCGCGCACCGAAGAACCGCACTGGACGCCTACGCGACCCAAACAGCTACGCAGCACCGCACCCACGTCTCGAGCGGGTCGGCGCACTACCAGAGGGAACACCGCTGGCCGTCCAGCACCTTCTGGCAGCGACGCACAGAGACGCACCACTGATGACTCTTCCGATGCAGGCCGATGCAGACGAGCGGAGGGCGACGCTACCGCCCGGAACTCCCCACGACGGCACCGGGCGAACCGGAGGCAACGGCTGAACAGGAGGAACCCGGATGCCTGCACCTGAGTTCGATTGGATCGAGTACGACCTCACATCCGCGACCGCCGGGCTGCGGATGCCGCCGATCGCCGGAGCGGTAGCGGCGCCAACGCTGAGCATCCAGCTTCCGGACTTGGGAGCGTGGCCGTCGCCGATCGAGAAGGCGAGAATCCTTCTGGAAACCGCGGCGGAGGTCGAGCACGCACTGATGGTGCAATACCTGTACGCGGCATACAGCTTGAAGAGCGCCGGTGAGGTCACCGACGCCGCGCAGAAGAAGGTGCTCAAGGACACGTCTGCCGAATCGTGGCCGCAGGTTCTGCGGAGCGTCGCCCGCGAGGAAATGGGTCATCTGATGACTGTGCAGAACCTGCTGCTGCTGCTCGGGCTCGACCCGAACTTCGAGCGTGAAGACTTCCCGCCGCGCAAGCAGTTATATCCCTTTCCCCTGCATCTGGAAGCCCTCTCCAGGAAGTCGCTCGCCAAATACGTGGTCGCGGAGGCGCCGTCGGACGCAGCGGACATCGGCGACATCGTCGAAGTTGCGACCGAATCGGCAGGGGAAACGATTAACCGTGTCGGCATTCTGTACGGGCTCCTCGGACTCGTATTCAGCCGAGTCGACGACGTCGCTGCCGGCGTGTCGGGACACGCCGAATGGGACGAGATCATCCGCACCCTGTCCATTGCTGCCTACCAGCAGACGCCACCGGACACGTGGCACCTCGGTGACGACGCATTCCAGCAGGGCACGGAGACCCGACAAGCCGACCCCGACGACTGGAATGCCGGGCAGTTGCGGGTGCACCAGACGGGGGACCGGACAGCGGCGATCCAGGCGATCCGTGACATCGGTGAACAGGGCGAAGGCCCTGGCCGCGGTGATGAGAGCTCGCACTTCGAACGGTTCCGGAAGATGTTCCGCGGACACGAGGGAGAACCCGGCTTCCCGCCGCCGGGCTCGTGGCAGCCCACCAGGGCGGTTCCAACCGACCCGAAGGTCACAGACGTCGCGGATCCGCGTACCCGGGGCTGGATGGAACTCGCCGACATTCGGTATGCGCTGCTCCTAGGTTTCCTCGAGCACTACCTGGTCGCGGCCGACGACGATCGGCCGATGCTCACTGCGTGGATCTACGCCGAAATGCGCTCCCGGATCGCGTACATCGCGCGCGAACTGACGACGATGCCGCTCGACGACGGGGCCGGGCGCGCCGTCGCGGGGATCGCTTTCACGCTGCCGCCCGAACTCCATCTACCCCAGGACGATGCGCAGCGGTGGCGTCTGCACCACGCCCGCACCGCCGCCGCAATCGCCGTCACAGAACATCTGCGCGATCCGGCGGATCGGCGGGATGGCTTTCTCGCCGATGTACTGACCTCGGATCGTGCCCGGCTCGCGCTTATCGCTGCGCGCGCATTCACAACTGGGTTTGCGCGGGACATACGTCCCTTGTTCCGCCAGAAGGACCTCGACCACATGAACTTCCGCCTCGATCTGCGCAACCTGGAGGATGTGCGCGAGAACGCCCGGTTGATCGTCGACCGGGTTTCCGACCATGGTGGACCAGTGATGCCTCCAATGCCGGACCAGCGATGGACACCGGGGCAGGTGCAGCTGCTCGAACGGTGGATCGCCGAAGGATGCCCACCGTGAACTGCGGCCACACCATTCGTTACAACCGCGTCTGGGCATGGATCTCCGGAACACTTGTTATTTAAGTGCGTCACGAGCGCGGAAGGTGAGGTTTGGTTGTGTAGGTGACCTTGCTGGACGCGGTGCTGTGCAGGAGATGAGGGTTTTGTGGCCCCTCGGAGTCGCCTTGCGGTAGGAGGCTTCAAACCACCCCGAGCTGCGTTAGCTGAAGCCAGCACGCGGTCGCCCGAGGTACCTCACTGCGCCGACCCCTCACGAGGGTTTGCGGCTGGTACCCGTGCTCCTACCTGCACTTGGGTGTGGAGGGCTTGGCCGCGCGTGAGAACGGACGACCGGCGGTGCCGGGGCGCTCGCTCAACCACGACAGGATGTCGCGGCGCCGCAACAACGGTTCGCGCCCGGTCCTCTCAGCGGCCGCGGGTGCTTGAGCGGTCGCCCGGCCTTCCGGTCCTGCTCGTACCGCAGGTTCCAGCAGGTGTCGAAGCTCTGGGTTGAGCCGCAATCCTGAGCCGTCTATCTCAGCTCATCGAGCACATCGCGGTCTGTCGTGTCGAGGGTGCCGATCGGACCCATGCTCGTCCGCCACACGATGCGTCCGCGTTCGAACTCCTGGTGGTAGACAGCGTTTTCGCCGTCGCCGCGCGCAACCTCGCGAGATTGTGGCCAGCCGTACTGACTGGTCACTCCTCCTGCCCGCAGCCATGTAGCCAGGATGCCGCCGTGACACGGCCATGCCTTGGCATCAGTGCGCCCGTAGATGTTTCCGCCCTGAAACTCCTGCCAGACTCCGTCGGCGGAGACGTCGGGCCTGGCTTTCGGGTAGCCGAGCCAGGACGTTTCCCAGCCGACCGTCGCCCAGAAGTCGAACAGCGCCTTGGGCACAGCGAAGATACCGACATCGGGATGGAAGTAGACCGATCCGTTTTCGTAGTGCGCAAAACGGCCCAGCCCGTCGGGGCATCGGAGTTCCCGCTCGGGATGAAGAATCGTTCCCAGCCAGTCGTTCTCCTTGCGCACCGCCTCGATGCCGGTCACCTCGGCTGTCGGGGGATACGGGTTGCCACCAGCAACCCCGGTGGGCCCGGCGTCGATCAACCCTTGCACATCGGCGCGGAAAACGTTCAGGTCGATACCGGCGGGATCGATCTTGCCGTCGACAAGGTTGTACTCGCGATGACCACAGAACCACGTCGAATCCTTGTTCAGCCGCCAAAGGATGGCGGCAACGATCTTCCTGTAGCTGTCGAGTTGCTGCGATGTCCAATCCCACGGCGGTGTGCCCCGGCTCACCGCCTCGATGCCGATGGTGTGCCACTTCGCATCGGTGGTGAACTTGCCGGCCCACGCCGAACCTGCACCGCTCCCCGCGTGGTAGGCGATACCGACGCAGATCAGCCGAGCAGTGCCGTCCTTCTCCAGCACGATCTGTGCCAGGGGCCCAGCCAGACCGAGCCGGCCATCCCGGACGACGATCCAGTCGTTTGCGCCACCACCAGCGGTGTGGTGGCCGATGACTCCCCGCACCTCGCGGAAATCGCCGTGACCACGACTTCGCCAGTTGTCGGTCTCGATGATCGGCACGTCCCACAATTGCAGCACGTCCTTGAGCCACACCGGATCACCAGTCCAGGGTCCCCTGGTCGTCGCTATCGCGTTTCCCGGATTCGGGTCGACGGCCAGGGCGCGCGCAAGAACCTGATGGGCCTCGTCCCACTTCTCCGCATAGCGGTCGGGGAAGGCGCTGCCCTGAACTCGTTGCGCAAGAACTCCGGCGGCATGAGCGTCTCGGGCGTTCACGTAGTCATCGGGTAGTCGATCCAGAAACATGTCAGCGGAGTCGGTCAGCGTCATCCGCTGTTTCGCGGTCCCCCACCACGGCTCACCGTTGGGTCCTGGCTGTTGCTGAAAATAGCCTGACGACCGGCCATCGTCGGAAGTGGAGTCGTGAGGAAACACGTCTGTGGCGAGGTCTCTCATTGGATTTGATGGACACCACCATTGGCGATGGCCATGTGCGTCGTTATGGCCGACCTCTGTGGAAATGGTCATCATCGCGATCACCGTCGCGAGTTCATTCAGTCCGCGCCGAAGCGAAACCTCGTGCACTTCCCGCGCAATCTGCTCACGTGTGCGTAGCGGTTGGGCACCGAACGATGTGAAGCTCATCAGAGTTACCTCCTCATAACCTGTATCGAGGAGTCGGCGTACAGACGCACCTCGACTAGTAGCTCCGCTCTGTTGCCGATGGCATTCGGGAGCGTCTGGGTATCCACGTACCTCCCCCGAGGGGTGATCTTGGTGTCGGTACCATGGTATGGCTGAGGCCGGAGCGGATGTCCGTTTCCGGACTTCTCGTTCGTCCTGGATTCCGTGAAGGCACTGATGTGCCCCGGGTCTCGCTCGCTCAGAAATCCACGGTTCGGAACCTCACTTCCCCTCTGCGGCATAGCCAGCCGTTGGCCAGTCGGAATGCGCAACGGATGGTTTACGCCGTGTCGTGGACGCGTCCGATTGTCAATCGAATGTCTCACTGCTCGCGGGCGGGACCGGCGCACAACGCGATCATCCACGCCCGCAGTTCCTGGCAAGCGTCGATGACGCCGTGGGCGTGACGGGTGGTTGCTTGCCCCGATTCCACGTCGAGCGTCATGACGATGCGCACCGAAACATCCGACGCGTCCGATCCGGGGGTGGCAACGGCCGTAACGTAAAAGACTCCGATATCCAGCCCCCCGTCTTTAATTGTTCGCTGAAACATGGCTTGAGTCTGTCAGTGAGGTGTCACCTGAGCGTTGCGTCGATCGGTGACGTTGCCTCTAGCGCGCGTCTTGCCTCGATTCCGTAGGCTGCCGACCGAGAACTGGCGGTCACGACCGAGATTTGATCGTGCCCTGGTTGGAGTGCAGGCGGAGTAAGTCGGACACCATGGAGGGGGGCGGGAGGCCAAGCTCCATCTTGAGCATCTCCGCGTAACGTCGGGCGTGCCGCGCGGCACCGAGCCGATCGCCAGCAGCGAGACTGGTGCGGATGACTAACTCATGAGCCGATTCCCTCAGCGGGTCGCATTCGACAGCGTCCAGGCTGAGCAACGAGGCAAGATGTACCTGTCCGCGGACAAGACATGCGCGGCTTGTCGATTCGAGGAGTTCGACCGCCTCGTATCGGAGTCGTTCCCGTTCGAAGACGAGCCAGGAATCCCAGCAGCCTGGAAGTAGTTCACCGCGAATCTCCAGTAGGGTGTCGGGTGCCGGCAGGGTGCCGGTTCGGCGATATGCGCGCGCGGCCTCGTGCAATGTTCTTGCGTCGACGCGGATTGCGGGATCGAGTGCGAGTTCCACCGGCGTCGCGTAGACGATCTCGCAGTGCAACCGGTGTATACGCCACAGTGCGGTCCGCAGGTTCGCGAGTGCCTTCTCCTCCCGGGTCTCGGGCCACAGCGTGTCGGCCACATAGCATCGTGGCAGCGGTCGATCTTGCAACGCCAGGAACGCGAGCACTCGATGCAGAGACAATGGCACATCGACTGCCCCCGGACCGTTCCTCAACTCGAATCCGCCGAAGAGGCGCATGGTGCAATCTGCCCGGCTCAACACCCCTCCTTACCGATACCGCTACCGATCGCCGAACGGTCTATTTCGATCCGCTGCAACGACGGCACCAAATGCTGCTGCGGTTAAGCAAAGTAGAGGACGGATCCGCCCAGCCGCCGCTGAAAACGAAAAAGAACATCGAACAAACTGGTCTGTACCATCGTGCCCCTTGCGGACACCGCCTGTCACGAATCGTTAGCCGCCGAAACAGGGCATGCAGGCTGTGAAGTGTGCCGCCCGTCCCTACCGGCCGGACCGTACGTCCGTGCAAACGACGAGTGGCCAGGAGTGATTGCGCACCGGTGACGGCCCGGTGACGGCCAGATCGTACTTTTGTTTCGGAGGCCGGCTACAGGAGGTGGGCATCGTGCATGTTCCTTCTACCGTGCGCCCTAACGCAATTCGAGGCATGTGACGTGGCCAGTCACCGCGCGATCGAGGCCACCTGCGACGCGGTGGTCGGGCTTCTACGTGACAACTACCCGGACGAACTCGAGGAGCCCCCGCTGCAGTTCGCGGTGTTCACTAAATCCGAGTTCGCGGCAGGACTCGGCGCGGGTGTGTCGCTGTTCCTCTACCGCGTCTACCTCGACGGCACCGAGCGTGCGCCGGACGGACGGGTGCTGGTCGGCGGTCGGAGGCAGTTCCCCCACCTGCCCCTGCAGCTGCAGTTCATGCTGACCGCATGGGCGCCGGATGCATCCCTGCAGCAGTACTTGGCCGGTTGGATGATGCGGGTGATCGAGGACCACCCTGTCCTGCCGGCCGGCCTTCTGAACCGACGCTACGACGACGATTCTCCGGTGTTCTGGCCGGACGAGACGGTCGAGCTGAGCGCCGCGGCGATGGAGACCGAGGACCTGTTCCACCTGTGGGACCTGATTGGCCCGGAAACGTACCAACTGTCGGTCCCGTATCAGGCGCGAGGGATCAAGGTGGAGTCCGGGCGGCTACTCGACGAGCAGTCGGTCGTTCAGGAGAGAAGCCAGCGTTACCGTGTGATCGGCCGAGCCCGATGACGACACCAGGTCCGGACATCGTCGAGTCGATTCGTGTGTTCACACCGCTCGGGTTGGCACTGCACGATCTGGTCAGCGATACCCGGGTGGTGGACGGCCTTCGGGTGGATGCTCGTCCGGTCGGAGGCGGCCGGATGAGTCACGCCTTCCAGACCCGATCCGGCGCGTACGCCTTTCGTGGCCTCGAGGGCATGCGGTCGGTCGAGATGGCCGGGACCGGTGAGCGCCCCAGTATTCCGGTCGGACATGAGTTCGATGTCAGCGTCGTCGATCTCAAAGCCAGGTTTGTGCCCCTGGTCCTGCGCGTCCCGGCGCCGACCGTCGGCCTGATTTCGCAGGCGGAACTGGACTTGGCTGGCGCACTGGCCGAGAGTGTGCCGCTGGAGGAGCTGCCCGTCTACCTGTTCAGCTCCGCGACGAGAATACTTCCCGCCCACATCGCCGCGGTGCGGGCCCAACTGGCCGACGCATCGAGTGGCGAACCAGCCGCGTTCGCGCGGCTCGAGGCCGTGGTCGACCCGGACGGCCCGGGACGGCGCAGCTATAGCGGTTTATCGGACGAGTCGGGGACCGTCGTCGTGCCTTTCGCCTACCCCCGTTTCGGGGCGGTCCCGGGAGCGATCGCCTCCGTCCCCGCCGCGGGGACCCGCGGCGAACCCACGCTCGAGCGGCACTGGCCGCTCAGGATCCTCGTCCACTACGAGCCCGCCGTGCTGGATCGCCCGCCGGGGCTACCCGCGGCGACCCTCGGCAGCATCCTGACCCAGCGTAGGGCGCAGGTGTGGACGGCGACGGTGGGACTGCCGGGGGAGGCGTTCGACACCACCCTCCGGTACGGCACCGAGCTGGTCCTGCGCACCGCGGGAGACATGCAATCACGCCTGCTCATCCGAGCATCGGCACCGTGAGGATACGTGGAGGGAGCTGAGAATGCCCGAGTACTTGGCCCCTGGGGTCTACGTCGAGGAGACGAGCTTTCGGCAGAAGACCATCGAGGGGGTGAGCACCAGCACAGCCGGGTTTGTGGGCCCGGCACGATTCGGCCCGGTCGCCGGTGAGCCGGAGTTGCTCACGAGCTTTCTTGACTACGAACGCATCTACGGTGGCATCGACCCGCTCGACTTCGAGGATACGGGCGAAACACCCAACGACCTCGCCCACGCGGTCCGCGGATTCTTCGAAAACGGGGGATCGCGCCTTTACGTTGCCCGCACCTACACGCCGCCCGGTTCGGGCTCGGGGTACGCCCAGCGTTCGATCGGCGGAGATCCCGGCGCCTCCACACCAGAAGCCGGAATCCTTGTGCGTGCCCGCCACCCTGGGGCGGCCGGCGAGATGGCTGTCACCTTCAGTGTCCGCGCCGGTCAGAACATCCTGGTGGAAGGCCAGGACGAGCGTCCGTCGGAGGTGCGCGGCGGGTCGGCGTTCGACACCGTTCTGGTGGTGGCGCCTCCCGATAGCGTTCCGGACGATGGCGATGGTCCTGCGTTGTACTGGCTCGAAGATCACTTCGACGCCGGTGAACAGCTCGACACCTTCCGGCTCCGGCGGCCGGGTGACTCCGCCGCTGGCGCGCCCTTGGCGTTGTCGCTGCAGGGCAGCGTCCACGTTCTGACGATCACCGTGACGGTGAGCGCCCTGGGTCGGTTCATGGACGCCCGGACCTGGGAGAATCTCGCGCCCGATCCGCGGCATCGCCGGGACCCGCTGCTCGCCGAGTTCGCCGCTCGGCCCACTCGGCGCGCGGTCGAACTCTATGTGCCGGTCGTCGTCGGCCCCGACCCGCTCGATGCGGATACTAACCCGATGACCAACGGGGTGACAGTGCTCGAGGCGCTGCTCGCGGACCACATCCCCGCGACGAGCCCGCCCACGACAGCCTCCGAGTGGTTGCAGCAGCGCCTGCTCCCGCCGCCGGCGAGTATCCCCGTGGCGCCGCAGCCCGTGCAATTCCAGGTGCTGCTGGGAGATGGCAGCGACGGCAACCGGCCCACTCCGGAGTCGTACGAGGGCGACGCCGAAGTCAAGAGCGGCCTGGCCGCACTCGAAGACCTCGAGAACATCTCCATCGTGGCGGCACCCGGATCGACTCGGAGCGGCCTGGATGGACGGGCATCCGAGACCGAGGGCATCCAGCAGCTGCTGATCTCCCACTGCGAAAGGATGCGCTATCGGATCGCGGTTCTGGACTCGCCGGATGAGGCGCTGGTGGGTCAGGTGCTGAACTATCGGGCCAGGATAGACACGACACGGGCGGCCCTCTACTACCCGTGGATCACCATCGTCGATCCCATCACCAATCGGGAGATCACCACCCCACCCTCGGGCTTCGTAAGCGGCGTTTACGCGCGGAACGATGTGGAGCGAGGGGTGCACAAATCGCCGGCCAATGAGGTGGTGCGGCTGGCCGTCGGGTTCGAGTCTCTGCTGAACAAGGCGCAGCAGGACGTGCTCAACCCGGAGGGCGTCAACTGCCTGCGGTTCTTCGAGGGTCGGGGCCTGCGCGTCTGGGGTGCGCGCACACTGACGTCCGACCCGGAGTGGCGCTACGTCGCGCTACGCCGGTTCTTCGTGTTCCTCGAGCGATCCATCGACAAGGGAACGCAGTGGGCGGTCTTCGAGCCCAACGGCAAGGTGCTCTGGAGCCAAGTCCGGCGCACCATCGAAGACTTCCTGTTCAACGAATGGACCTCCGGGCATCTCATGGGCGACACCCCCGAAGAGGCCTTCTTCGTCAAGTGCGACCGGTCGACGATGACGCAGAGCGACTTCGACAACGGTCGGCTGATCTGTTTGATCGGGGTCGCGCCCCTGCGGCCCGCCGAGTTCGTCATCTTCCGGATCGGTCAAAAGACCCTCGAGAGCCGGGGCTAGGAGAACACCATGGCCTACCGCGACAAGCCCTACAGCCTGTTCAACTTCATAGTCGACATCGGTGGCCCGGCAGCGGACACCCCGTCGGGTGGCTTCCAAGAGGTCTCGGGCCTGGGTATGGAGATCACCGTCGCCGAATACCGGGCAGGCAACAAGAAGGACAACGCCCCGGACAAGGTCAGCGCCGGCTACAAGGTGTCGGACGTGACGCTCAAGCGAGGCGTTATGGGTGACGACGCCCTGTACTCGTGGCTGGACGCGGTGCGCACCGGCAAGTACGACGCCCCGCGCACCGTCACCATCGAGCTGCTGAGCGAGGACAGGCAATCGAGCGCCTCGGTGTGGAAGCTGGTGGGCGCGCGGCCGATGAAGTACACCGGTCCGACCCTGACCGGCACCGGAACGGATGTCGCGGTCGAGGAGCTCGTGCTCGCCTGCGAGGGCATCTCGATGGAGTTCTGACGTGACGACGTCCACGGATCTGCGCCTTCCTGGGATCACGTTCGAGGCGGTACCGCCGGAACTCCCGGACACGCTGCCACGCATGGACGTCGCCTCGTTCGTCGGGTTCGCGGCCGTCGGACCACTGCACGTGCCGGTCGTCGTCGAGGACGTCACGCAATTCCGCGAAGTCTTCGGGGCGGACGCAGCGCTGGCTCGCGACCCCGCCACCGGCCGGCTTCGGCACGCCTACCTAGGCCCTGCCGTCGAGGCCTTCTTCCGCTCCGGAGGTCGGCGCTGCTGGGTGGTGCGGGTGGCGGCCGACGAGGCCGCCCGGAGCCTCTTCCCGCTGACCGGGCTGGTAGCCGTCGATCCGGAAACCGGGCGGTGGCAGCTGGCGAGGGCACAGGCACGAGCGGTGGGCAGCTGGGCGGACGATCTGGCCGTGGCCGCAGTTCTGGGCGCAGTGCGGATGCCGAGGGTTACGAGGGTAGGTGTTGATGACAAACTCCTGACCTTGGCGTCCGATGCGCCACTCATCGTGGGGGACCTGTTGCGGCTGGTCCGGGACGGCGGACGCATGCTCGCATTGCTGACGGTGTCCTCGATCCGGCGGGCGGCCGCCGGCCTCGTGATCGGTTGGGAGCGGGCGTGGGTCCTCAGCTTTCCCCGGAATGGGACGGTACCGGGGTCGGCTCAGCGCGCCGCGCGGGTCACGGTCGACGGTGAAGTCGATCTCGCCGAGGTTCCGGGCGTCGAGCCAGCCGACACCCCGGGCCGTGTGACTTTGACCTTTGCCGGGGAAGACGTCCCGGGGCCGGATGATCTGCTGCGCCTGGACTTCGACGACCGGTCCGTCATGGCGGTCTCGGTGGTCGGAGTTGCCGTGACGGGCGAGGCGTCCGTCCCCGACGGCGCCGCGGGGTCACTGGTCACCGGCGACGCATGGTTTGTTCACGAAGGGTCCGCCGCCGACCTGGCCGAGTGGCGGACGCCTGTGGCCGAGCGTCTGAACCTATCCTTGACGGTCTGGCGCGGTGAGCGGCTACATTCGCGCATCGACGGTCTCGGTCTCGACCCCCGCCACCCGAGGTACTGGGCAACGCTGCCGACCGACGAGCAGCTCTTCGCCGTGCTCGCCGGCCTCTCACGCGCCGACGGTCGCGGGGACACACCGCTCGCGCGGGTGTCCGAGGCCGGCGGAATTCCGGGGCTGCCGCCGTTGTGGGCGGCGGTGGCCGCACCGCGGCTGGCTCTGGCGGGGTCGAGCGCACCGGTGGCGGGGTCCACATTCGGGCAAATCCCGGTCTGGTTGCCGCTGGCGCTCGCCGACACGGCGGGTCCGGAGGCGGCGCGCGGCCCGGCGACGGACACCGGCAGCAGCACCCGACTGGCGCGCGATGGCCTGCAGGCGTTCGGGGAGGGCCTGTTCCTCGACGGCGACCTGGTCGACGAGGGCGCGGCCACGCTGCTGGGCCGGGCGTACGCGAAATCCTCGATCGTGGCGCCGGCGCAGCCGCTGCGCGGCATTCACGCGCTGCTGCCGATCGACGAGGTGACTCTTGTGGCGGTGCCCGATGCCGGGCACGCCGGATGGCACGACGTCGTAGAAGCGGGCACCAGTGTGGCCGCCCCGCCGCATCTCTGGGCGCCCGTCGAGCGGCACGGCGAGCTGACCCTGTGGTGGACGCCGGTCGCGAATGTCGCCGGATATGTGGTCGAGCAGGCCGTCCGGCCGGATCTGCACCCAGCCACCGTTGTCCTCGACGGTCCCGCCCCGCTGGGGCCGGCCGCGCCGCCCACCGCCGAACCCTCCACCGGCGAGGCCGTCGGCATGGCGCTAGCGGCCGCGGATTGTCCTGTACGGCTGTCGCTGCGGGTGCGGGCCCGCGGATCAGACGGCCGCTGTGGGCCATGGTCGAACACCGTCACAGCTGTGCTTCCGCCCGCCGACTTCGAGACCTGCGACGGCGGCGTGCCCGCTCCCGTGCTGGCCCTGAGCGCCGAACCGATCGATGCCGGATCTCCTCCAACGGACGACGGCTGGCTGGTGTGGGAACCTCGGCCGGACCTGGCCGTCGAGATCGAGCGCTCAGCCGACCCCGGGTTCGAAACAGTCGACGAACGCCGCGTCGTCCAGTGGGGACGGCGGGAACCCGTCCCGGCGGCGGGGCAGGTGGACAGCTTCGTCCGCGCGCGGTACACGACACCGGGAGGCGAACCCTCGAGCGCCTGGTCCAACACGGTCGTTCTCCCCGCTCAGGTCCGCGTCACCCGAGTGGAGAATCCGGTGAGCGGCGAGGTGTCGCAGGATCTGCTGTCGGTGCATCGTGCGCTGCTGCGCATGGCCGGAGCGCGCGGCGATCTGCTGGCAGTGCTGTCGATGCCAGTGCACTATCGCGAGGGCGAGACCGTCGAACATCTGTCGGCGCTGACCGGTTTCGAGGCGCGGGTCAGCGATGCACCGACACCTCTCCACCCCGCGCCGCCGATGCTCGACGGCGGCGAGGCGCACGTGCTGAGCCACGGCGCGGTCTATCATCCATGGACCGTGGTGCGGACCGCCACGGGTCTGCGGCCCGCCCCACCGGACGGGGCCATGACCGGCGTCATCGCGCACCGAGCGATCGTTCGCGGCGCGTGGATCACGCCGGGGAACCAACCGGTGGATTCGGTCGTGGCGCTGACTCCGACGCTGGACGCGGATGCCGTCGGCGGGATGCTGGCCCAGGGGGTCAATGTCCTGGCCCGTCGACCGGCGGGGTTCGTTCCGCTTGCGGCCCGCACCCTGAGTTTGGACGACGCGCTCGCCCCGATCGGCGTGCGACGGCTGATGATTCTGCTGCGGCGCCTCGCGCTGCGGCACGGCACGGCCTATGTCTTCGAGCCGCACGGCCACCGGTTTCGGTCGATGGTCTCCCGCACCTTCCAGACGCTGCTCGGCGAGTTGTACCAGCGCGGTGCGTTTGCCGGTGCCGTGCCGAGCGAGGCGTTCCGGGTCGTCGCCGACGCATCGCTGAACCCCGCGGCACTCACCGCCGCTGGCCGGTTCGTCGTCGAGCTGAGGGTCGCACCCGCGCAGCCCCTGGTGTTCCTCCGGGTTCGGCTGGTGCAGTCCGGCCCGGGCGAGCTCACCGTGAGGGAGGTGTGACGTGCCCAACCTGTTCACCACCTTCAACTTCCACGTGAACATCATGCTCGGCGACCGCAGCACCGATCCGCTGTGCGACGCGTCGTTCAGCGAGTGCGGCGGGCTCGAGGTCGCCACCGAGGTCAAGACCATCCGCGAGGGCGGCAACAACAACCGTCCGATCCACCTGGCCGGGCCGGTGTCGTACGGGACGCTCTCCCTCAAGCGCGGCATGACCGCCTCCTTCGACCTGTGGGACTGGGTCGACCGGGTGACGCGGGACGGCGAGCGACACCTGCGCGCGACCTGTGAGGTCGAGATGCTGGGCGCCGACCGATCGGCTCCGGTCGCCACCTTCGTCCTGACCGGTTGCCTGCCGGCCAAGCTCAAGGCTCCCGCACTCAACGCCCAGACCGGGCTGGTGGCGATCGAGGAGATGGAGATCGCGTACGAGATGCTGACACTCGAGAAGCCGTCGGGCGGTGGGGGCGGTGCCTGAACCCGCGTCGATCACCAGGGCGAAGCTGCAGGAGATCCGCCTTGCCGATGGCGACCGCCCCTCCCAGGTCACCAACGATCAGGCGACCGTCGAGGTGCAGTTCAACCCGGAGTCGCTCAAGGTGACGTACTCGAACACCGTGGCCGGCGGTGACCAGTCCGGTGGCGCGGCGATCCAGTACGTCAGTAAGAGCAGCACCAAGCTGACCGCCGAGCTGTGGTTCGACGCCTCGGCGACGGCGAATGTCGCCGACGTTCGTGAGCTCACCAAGAAGGTCAACCATTTCTTCGTCCCGGTGCGTCAGGGCGAGGGCCTGGCACCGCCGGCCGTGCGGTTCCTGTGGGGCTCGTTCCTGTTCGAGGGTGTCATGGAGTCGATGGACGAGACACTCGAGTTCTTCTCCGCCGAGGGGCGCCCGCTGCGGGCCAAGGTCGCGCTCTCGATTGCCAGCCAGGACATCCAGTTCCAGATCCAGGCATTGGCCGGCGCGCCTGCCCCCGGCACCCGGCCGCAGGCCCCCGCCAGCGAGGGCGAGGGGCTGCAGCAGATGCTTGGCCGCTCCGGCGACCCGTCCGGCTGGGTCGCCGTGGCCAGCGCCAACGGGATCGAGAATCCGCGCATCCTCACACCCGGCTCGTTCGTCGACCTGGCCGCCGGCCGGGGTACGCCCAACCAGTCGCCCGCGATCGTGAGGAGGTAGCGCTGTGCCCGTCGTCATCAACGAGCTCGATCTGGTGGTCGAACCGCCGCCACCACAATCGACCCCGGCCGCCACACCCTCCCGGCCGCCCGGGATGACACCGCTGGATCTGGCGGACATTGCGCGGCATCTCGCCGACCGCCGCGCGAGGGTGAGGGCCGACTGACATGCCGTTGCCGACGCCGACCCTGTACGCCGCCACGCCATCGGTGTCGCTCGACGGCAACGTCGAGCCGTCCCTCGGCGCCGGCGTGCTGTCCGCCTCGGTCGAGGAGGACGTCGAGGGCATGCGCCGCTGCGAGATCGTGCTGGGCAACTGGGGCGAGGCCGGCCCCGGGCTGGGTTTCGTGCTGTCCGACCGGCGGCTGGTCGACTTCGGCCGGACTATCGCGTTGACCATCGGAGAGGGCGACCGCCGTGGTGAGATCTTCACCGGTGCGGTCACCGGGATCGAGGAACACTACCCGCTGGGCCGCGTCCCGGAACTCGTCGTGCTCGCCGAGGACCGGCTGCAGGACCTGCGGATGATCCGCCGCACCCGCACGTTCGAGGACGTCAGCGACGACGACGTCATTCGACAGATCGCCGCCGATCACGGACTGCAGGCCGACGTCGACATCGACACCACGCAGTACCGCGCGCTGGCGCAGCTCAACGAGAGCGACCTGTCGTTCGTGCGGGCCCGCGCCCGGGCCGTCGACGCGGAGGTGTGGCTGGCCGGGGGGGTGCTGCACGTGCAAGCCCGGTCCCGGCGCGACGCCGGTGCCGTGACCTTGACGTACGGTGCGGACTTGCGCGAGCTGAGCGTGCTCGCCGACCTGTCCCACCAGCGCACCGGCGTCGGCGTCACCGGCTGGGACGTCGGCGCGAAGGAACCGCTCGCGCACGAGGCGACCGAATCGGCGATCCAGGCGGAGCTGGATGGCCTGACCGGCGGCGCCGCGACGCTGGCGCGGGCGTTCGGCTCTCGCGTGGACCGGATTGTGGGCGCCGTCCCGCTCAGCTCGGCCGAGGCACGGGCGGTGGCCGAGACCCGGTTTCGCCGCGCTGCGCGCCGCTTCGTCAGCGGCACCGGTA
Organism: Rhodococcus sp. (in: high G+C Gram-positive bacteria); assembly: GCA_004211695.1. Lineage (GTDB taxonomy): Bacteria > Actinomycetota > Actinomycetes > Mycobacteriales > Mycobacteriaceae > Rhodococcus_F. The sequence goes on along the minus strand of SEEV01000002.1, from coordinate 14,221 downwards.
CCGCAGAGGGTGACGCCCGGATCATCGTCGGATCGCACGTCGACCTGGCCGGGATCTCGCGCGCCTTCTCCGGCCGGTACTTCGTGACCGAGATCCGGCACGCCTACGACGGCGCCACAGGCTTCCGCACGACATTCCGCATCCAGCGGCCAGGCCTGGGGGGTGTGTGATGACGATCCCGGGTGGCGAGACGATGGACCTGACCGGTGGCGTCGCCGGCTGTTACTTCGGCGCGCATCCGGCCGTGGTCACCGACGTGGCCGACCCGGACGGTCAGGGCCGGGTCCGCGTCCGGCTGCCCTGGTCGCCCGACTCGGGTGGCAGCGCCTACCAGGCGTGGGCGCGGTTGGCCACGCTGATGGCGGGCAGCGGCCGGGGCAGCTGGTTCGTGCCGGACGTCGACGACGAGGTGCTGGTGCTGTTCGAGGGTGGTGATCCCCGCCGCCCCTACGTCGTCGGATCGTTGTGGAACGGTGTGGATTCCCCGCCCGAGTCGATGGACGCCGCGGGTGCGAACCACCTGAAGGTCCTGCGTTCGCGAAACGGCGTCACGATCACGCTGGACGACCACGATGGCCGGGAGAAGCTGACGCTCAGTACCCCGGGTGGACAGAGCGTGGTGCTCGAGGACGGCCCCGGCAAGATCACGGTGAGGGACTCCAATGGCAACAGCGTCGAGCTGGGAGCGGGAGGTATCCGGCTGACCTCCGGCGCGACGGTGACCGTCGAGGCCAGCGAGCTGAAGGTCACCGCCGGCATGGTCACCGTCGACGCCGGGATGTCGAAGTTCTCCGGCGCGGTCAAGGCCGACGCGGCGGTCATCACGAATTCTGTTGTCGGCGCGAGCTATACGCCCGGCGCGGGGAACATCTGGTGAGGGGGTGGGGATATTGATGCGCGAGCAGGTGGTCTGGCGGACGGCGCAGCCGCTGTGGGCCGACGGGCTGAGCGCGGGAGTCGGGTTCGAGCGACCGGCGCTGTTGCGCTTCGCCGCCGACGACTTCATGGAGCAGTTTGCGGCCGCGGTGCGTCCCGGCGGCGCCGGTTTGGGCCCGCTGGTGGCCGGGCACGAGTCCTGGCAGCGTCCCGGGGCCGGACTGGGGACGATCCACGAACGCGGCCCCGCGACCCCCGTGCCACTGTTCCAGCCGGTGCACGGCCGCTTCTACCTGGTGACGGCGTCGCTGGTGTGCCGCCGCTACGGCCATCCCGACCATGCCACGTTCCCGGACCGGGACGAGAGCGTGTCGTTCGTGCTCCGCCGTCTGGTCGCTTCCGGCTCGGTTGCCCTCGATCCGACCGACCCCTCGACCTTCGTCGAGCACGCGTGGATCCCGGCCGGCGACGGGGGAGTGTGGCGCCCGGCGCCGCCCGGCGCCCCGCTCGCCGACGAGGCCCGGCTGCCGCTGTTCCCGATCACGACGGCCGGACGCGACGGTGGGCCCCGGCGCCTGCTGGCCGGGCTGGTGCCGGTCAGTCGTCGCGAGATCTACGAGCCGGTGCCGATCGTCGCGCCCGCCGACACATCGCCTTCCATCGACCCACTAGCGGCACTTGCCGACACCCGGTTGCGAGTCCTCGAGACCGTCGTCGCCGGGATGCAACAGGTCTTGGCGGCGGATGCCGCGGCGGACGCGGCGCTGGTCCGCGAATCGCTGTTCTTCACCATGGTCGACCTCGCGCTCTGGCTCGACGGCCCGGCAGGGTTCCTCGAAGGCTCGCTCGCGACCGGCTCCACGGTCCTGCCCGAGCTGGACCGACGCTTCGGCGCCACAACAACCTGGCGCCGGGCGCTGGCGACTGCCATGACAGGCGAGACCGCCCTCTTCGAACAGGGGCGGGCCGAGCCGGCGCCGGTGGCCGGTCTCACGCCGAGCGCTCTCCGGGCAGCCATCCGGCGGCTGGGCATCGAGGCGTTCAGCCCCGGCGGCCCCACGTTCTTCCCGACCCAGACCACCTTCTTCCTCCATGCGAGCAAGATCCTGCCGCCGAGGGCCTTCCCGTCGACCGGTGGTGCGGCCGCCCTCCCCGCAGGCCCGGCCGTTTACGCGGCGCGCTGCCTCTACGAGCGGCCGCGCTGCGCGCGGGCCGAGCGTCACAAGCTGAGCACCCCCTCGCGGGCGTTCCAGCTCGCACCGTTCTACGACCCCGACGCCCCCGCCCGGCCGGTGCGGATCGTGATGCCCGTGGACACCAGCCCGGGCGGACTGCGCAAGTTCCCGCGCAGCGTCTCGATGGTGCTCTCGGCCGAGCTGCGGAAGCAGATGGCCCGGGTCAGCGAAGAGACGCTGCGCGACGGCACGGTCGGCACGGCCCCGGCCGTCGGTTTCGGGATGGTCTGCCAGCTCTCGGTCCCCATCATCGCGATCTGCGCCCTGATGCTGCTGATGATCATCGTTGCGGTCCTCAACATCGTCTTCTTCTGGGTGCCCCTGCTCAAGGTTTGTGCGCCGGTGCCGAAGGAGGGCTGAGCCGTGAATGACGAGGTGTCGCTGCTGGGGCGGGGGGTGTCCTTCCCTCCGCGTCTCGGCGCGGACGGCCGGGTGGCCTGGTCGACCGCGTCGCAGAACGTGCGCGAGTCCATCCGCGTCATCCTCGGTACCGACCCCGCCGAGCGGGTCATGCTGCCGGAGTTCGGTGCGGGCCTGCGGGCGTTTCTGTACGAGCCGAACAACGCGGCCACCCACCGGCTGATCGAGGACCGCGTCGCGCAGGCGCTACAGCGGTGGGAGCCGCGGATCCGGGTCGACCGCATCGATGTCTCCGCCGACCCCATCGATCGGCAGCAGGCGAACGTGACGATCACCTACCGGCTCGTCGCCACCGGCGAGCAAGCCCGCATCGGACTGGCCACGACGGTGGAGAGGTAGGGCGCCATGGTGTTCGAGCCACCTCCGATCGACGGCCGCAGCTACCGCCAACTGCTCGACGAGGCGGTCGCCCGCATCCCGGTGCACAACCCGGAGTGGACCAACCGCAACGACGCCGACCCGGGGATCACGCTGCTGCAGCTGTGGGCGTACATGAGCGAGACGCTGATGTACCGCAGCTCGCTGATCCCCGAGCGCAACCGACAGGCCTTCCTGCGTTTGCTGGGATACGCGCGCCAGCCCGCCCGGGCGGCCACCGGGTTGGTGGCCTTCGAGAACCAGCGGGGCCCGCTGACCATGCCGCCGGTCGCGCGCGACCTGGAAGTCGCGGCCGGCTCGGTAGCCTTCCGCACCGACAATGGGCTTTCGGTGCTGCCGGTGGAGGGCAAGGCGTTCGTCAAGCAGCGCGCGGCGATCGGGGCGGCCGAGCGGGCCGACGTCGAGCGTGAATACGAGGCACTGTACGCGAGCTTCGCCGAACCGGGCGTCGAGTTCGACTACTACGAGACCGCGCCGGTCGACTGGTCCGCCACCGTGCGCGTGCCGGTCGATCTCGCGGACACCGTCGACGGCGCTCTCTGGGTTGCCCTGCTGGCTCGTCCCGGTGACCCGCTCGAAGTCGCGCGCGACACCCTCGCCAACAAGGTGCTCACCGTCGGTGTTGTTCCGGACGTCCTGGTGAGTGCCCAGGTGCTACCGCCCGGTGGCACCGACCCGATGCGGGCGGGTCCCGGGCTCGAGTTCACCCTGCCCAACGTGACAGTGCCCCTGCCCGAGCACGCAGAGGATCGGCAGGCGACGTACGTTCCCGTGCCCACCACCAGCACTGTCGACGTGATGGCCACGCCGGGGGTGGTACAGCTGGAGCTGCCCGACCGCGACCGCCTCGGCGTCTGGGCGCTCGACCCGACCGAGGATGGCGTAGGAGGCTTTCCGCCGGCACTCGAGGGCGACGACGCCGAGCGGCTCGTCACCTGGTTGCGGATCCGCCCAGCGGCCACGGTGGGGGACGGGGCACAAACTCCGGCGGTGCAGGCGTCCGCGAGGTTCCGCTGGCTCGGAATCAACGCGGCGATGGTGCGCCAGCGGATTCACGTCCCGCTCGAGACCCTCGGCCGCGGCACCGGTGAAACCGATCAGATGGTGCAGCTGGCCAGCGTGCCTGTGCTGGTCGACTCGCTGCGGGTGAGCGTGGGCGGCGCGGTGTGGCGGCGGGTCGACGATCTGCTGACCGCGGCGCCGGAGGTTCCGCTGGCTGAGGGTTCGTCGCCGGTCCTCGCCGACCCCGCCGAGCGGGTCAATGTCTACACCGTCGACCCGCAGTCCGGGGCGGTGCGCTTCGGGGATGGGGTGCACGGCCGCCGCCCGCCGACCGGTGCTGTCATCTCGGCGTCCTACGACCACGGCGGCGGGCGGGTCGGGCTCGTGGGACCGGGCGCGATCAGCAAGGGACCGGCGCTGCCGGCGGGCGTCAAGGTGTCCAATCCCGTTTCCACGTGGGGCGGCGACGAGCCCGAATCGGTCGAGGATGCCGAGCGTCAGATTTCCGCGTTCGTCCGGCACCGGGACCGCCTGGTCACCGTCGCAGACTTCGCCGACGTCGTCGCGCGCACACCCGGGGTCGATCTCGGGCGCGTCGAGGTGCTTCCGCTGTTCCATCCCGCGCTCGGGGACGTGACCTCGGCCGGGGTCGTCACCTTGATGCTGGTGCCGCGGTACGACGCCGTCCACCCCGACACGCCGGAACCGGACCGGTTCTTCCTGGACGCCGTCTGCGCCCACCTCGACCCGCGGCGCCTGGTCACCACCGAGCTGTATCTGCGGGGCCCCGAATATCTGCCGATGTGGCTGTCCGTGGGCTTCGAGGCGCTGCCCGGCCGCGACCTCGCTGTGGTGCGCGAGGACCTGAAAATCATGCTGCGTGAGTTTCTGTCGCCCCTGACCGGAGGCCGCAGCGGCGGCGGGTGGCCCCTCACCGCCGACCTCGAGCGGCTCGAGGCGTGGGCGGTCGCCGCGCGGGTCGACGGCGTCGCCAAGGTCACCGGCGTCCTGCTGTGCGGCGAGGACGGGATCGACGTGGACCGGGTGACACTCGCCGGCCTACAGCTCCCGCGGCTGGTCGCGGTGGCGGTGCGCCAGGGCCCGCCGCAGCCGCTCGCGGCGCTGCGGGGCACGGCGGCGGCACCGTCGGCGGTGCCGCTGCTGCCGATCCCGTTCGTTCCGGCGGAATGCTGAGGCGGTGAAAATGGACGTCAACGGCACCCGATTCCACCTGATCCTCGGCCGCGAGGGCTGGCTCGGCGACCGTCCGACGCCGGAGACCCTGGCCTGGCACGCCCCGGACCACACGCTGCGGCTCGCCGAGGTGCCGTTCGTCTTCCCCGAACGCACCGGCAACCGGCGGTTGGGCTCCGGCGATCGCCGGGGGGCAGGCCGCGACCGCTACGGCAACTGGTATTGGATCGGCCCCGATCACCGGGACGTTCGTTTCCAGGCCGCCGGATCGCTCGGGTCGACCCGGTTCTGGCCGCGGTCGCAGACGTGCACGCCCAACGACGACCGGGGCGGCTTCACCGACGCGGCGCCGCCCACCACCGTCGCCCACCGCTACGCCGCCCTGGCGGTCACCGACCGGCACTTCCTGGTGGTCGGCGCACCCGAGGTCGCCGGTGTGCTGGTCTTCGACCTGCACGCGGGAGGCGCGCCGACCACGGTGAGCTGGCCGGTGCCGATGTCACCGATCGACATGGCGGCCGCCCCGGGCGGCGGCGTCTGGATCCTCGACGGCGCCGACCCCGAGCAGGCGCGCTACTGGTGCATGGACCGCTACCTGCGCATCACCGACCTCGCCGGCGGCGTTCCCGAGGCCCCCGAGCCGGCAGAGTTCGAGCCCGTTCGTCCCCCGGACCATCCGGGTGCGTCCCCCGTCCCGGGTGCGGTCGCCACCTCGGCGGAGATCGCGGCGGAACGGGCCGTGGCCGTCGAGGCGTTGCCCGACGGTTCGGTGCTCGTACTCGACCGCGGCGGCCTCGGCCCGGCGCAGGTACTGCGCCTACGCGCGTCCGCGGAGCTCGGTCGACTGTCGCTGGCACCGCTGACCGCGCCGGTCGACTTCGCATTTACCCCGGCCCACGACGATGCCGCCGGCGTCCGCGGCACGGTGTTCGTGGCCGAGAGCCAGGGCGACCAGGCATTCGCCTTCGATCTGGCCGCGGACGGTTCCGCCGTGACACCGGTGCGGCGCTACCTGCCCATGCGCCTGTTCTCGGGCAAGGCGCTGGTGGCGTCCGCCGCCCAGGTGTTCTACGACCTCGGCGAACGCTGGCTCGCCCTGGCCGACCGCCGCAATCCCCGGTACCGCACCTCAGCGACCCTCGACCTCACGCCCTTTGTCGCCGGGGAACCGGGCACCGTGTGGCACCGGCTGGCGATCGACGGGCGGATCCCGGCCGGGACGTCGGTGCGGGTGCACTCACGAGCGGCCGACGATCCTCAGGCGTTGAACCGGATGCCGTGGCGGGAGGAGCCGGTGCCCTACCGGCGCGGGCTCGACAGCGAGCTGCCCTACCACCGGTTCGGGGCGGTGGGAGCGCGAGAGGCCGGCACCTGGGAGGTGCTGCTCCAACGGGCCGTTGGGCGGCACCTGCAGGTGCGGCTCGTTCTCGCGGGCGACGGCCGACACACCCCGCGGCTGTGGGCGATGCGGGCCCACAGCCCCCGATTCTCCTATCTACAGCACTACCTCCCAGACCTGTACCAGGACGACCCGGACGCCGCCGACTTCCTAGACCGCTATCTCGCCAACGTCGAGGGCCTGTTCACTGCGCTGGAAGGGCGCATCGAGAACGCGCAAGCGCTGTTCGATGTCGCCTCGATCGATGCCCAGTTCATCGGATGGCTGGGCGAGTGGCTCGGCGCCGCCGTGGACCCCACCTGGGACCAGGCGCGCTCCCGACTGCTGGTTCAGCACGCGGTCGAGTTGTTCGGTCGCAGAGGGACGGTGCGCGGTCTCGTCGAGTCGATCCGGCTGGCCACCGATCCTTGTCCCGACTCTTCGATCTTCACCGGCACCAGGCCGCCGGGGTTCGCGGTCCGGGTGGTCGAGAGTTTCCGGACGGGGCCGGCGCGGGGTGCAGCTCCCACCGAGCCACCGGCTGTAACCGGGCCGCGGCTGCTCGAAACGGGCGGGCGGTGGCAGCCCGCCGACGGGCGTGGCGAACTCGACCGCCGCTACCGAGCATTCGTCCTCGCGCGTCACGGCTCGCTCGCGGCGCTGGAGAGGGCATGGGGGCGCAACGTCACCAGCACCGTCGGCGGTACGGCGTTCGCCGAACCCTTCCCTCCGCGGACCCCAGCCGCCCCCGCCGAGGCCACCGACCGCGCGGACTTCATCGCCGCGTCCCTCGCCGTGACGTACGCCGACGTCACCGCTGGTGACGTTGCGTCGTACCGCAGCTTTCTGGCCCAACGGTATCGGAGTCCCGAGAAGCTGAGCGCGGCGTGGGGGCTGGTGGGCGGGTCGGTCGTCGCCTCGTTCACGCAGGTGTGGCTGCCCAGTGCGGCACTGCCCTCGGACGGCGCGCCGCTGAGGGACTGGGTTCAGTTCGTGTCGGCGGTCCTTCCGGCGCAGCGGGCGGCACACCGCTTCACCGTGCTCGTCCCCGTGCAGTTCGGCGAATCCGATGCTGCGCGTGAGGACCGCCTGGCCCGCGTGGCGCAGGTCGTCGACCGCCAGCGGCCGGCCCACACCGCGTATCGGGTGCAACCGTACTGGGCTGCCTTCCGTCTCGGCGAGGCCCGGGTCGGCCTCGAAACCAGCATCGCGGAGGGCAGCCGGTTCGTCGCGATGGTGCTCGGCGAGGGACGCACGGCCCAGACCTATGTGGGTGGTGAACATCCCTGGGACGTATCCGACCGGTGGATCGTGGGACGTGATCGTGTCCGCCCCGGTATTGGCCACGAACGGACGGAGGGAACCGATGAGTGACTTTGCGGATAGCACATGTTGCACAGGCGGAGCGCTGGACCCCGGCAAGCGTGTCCGCTACACACACGGCATGGTCCTGGGCGAGGACGATCTCGAACAGGAGCAGGCGTATCTGCGGGCCCGTGACCACCTGGGCCTGCGCGCGTTGCACGGCTACGGAACCCTGTCGGGCCTGAACGTGAGCTGGGACGGCGAGGCCGGTCGCGTCCAGGTCTCGCCCGGCCTCGCCATCGACTCTGCCGGGCGGCTGGTGTGTGTGCCGAGCGCCCAGTGCGCCGACTTGACGGCATGGCTGGCTGCACACCGGGCCGAGCTCACCGAGGCGGCGGCCGACTCGGTGCCCGGGGGCACCAGCCTGTACGTCGTCCTGTGCTATCGCGAATGCGACACCGACACGGTGCCGATTCCGTCCGAGACGTGCCGCACCGCCGAGGAGAGCATGGCAGCCTCACGCATCCAGGACTCATTCGAACTGCGCATGCTGTTGGCCCCCCCGGTAGAGGCGGGTGAGGTTGTCGGCGGTGGGCTCGCGCAGGCCATCGATCACATCATCTCGCTGCTGGATTCGGTGCCCGGGGACTCGATCGTGGACACCGACTCGGTGCGCCGCGAGCTGGTCACGTGGGTGACCCGCTTGCGTCCGGAGCTTACAGAATCCGCGTGCCTGAACCCACCGGCGGACAACTGTGGACAGCGCCCGGACGCGCCCGCCGCCGCTGTGCTGCTGGCCCGCCTCGACCTCGACCTGGACCTCGATGCGGATCCGAGTGGGGAACCCGTATTGGTTTCGGACCCCGCGATAGTGCCGGACGAACGGCCGATCCTGATGAGCACGCGATTTCTGCAGGAATGGCTGATTGAGCTCACGTTGCGCTTCGACGGCGTCTCTGGTGTTGCCGGCCCGCCGGGCCCTGCCGGGGGTGCGGGCCCTCAAGGTCCTGTTGGTCCTCGGGGTCCTGCCGGTCCTGCCGGCGCTCCCGGTCCTGCCGGTCCTGCCGGTCCTGCCGGTCCTGCCGGTCCTGCCGGTCCTGCCGGGGGTGGGGGCCGTCAAGGTCCTCCCGGTCCCGAAGGACCACCTGGTCCCGCCGGCCCTCCCGGTCCCGAAGGACCACGCGGCCCTCGAGGGTTTCCCGGCGGCCCTGTAGGACCCATCGGGCCGATAGGGCCCATCGGACCAGGGGGGCGTTAAACCATGGTGACCGAGCTACAGCTGCAACGCGCGTATCTCACCGGCGGGGTGGAGCGGGTGTCGTGGTGGAACGGCCGGGTACTGACCGCGGAGGACATGGCGGACCTCCAACGCGCGACCGACCTGTCCGACCTCCGGCTCGGTCGAGCGATGGGGCCAGGCGTGGCCCGGGGGCTGCTGGTGACTCGACGCGACCGGCACAGCGTCGACGTGGCGGCAGGATTGGCCGTCGACCCTGAAGGCGAGACCCTCGAGCTCACCGCACCGGTGGTCGTCCACCTGGTTCGACCACCCGAGGAACGCCCGGTTCCCGGTGCAGATTTCGGAGCATGCAGCGACCACCAGCTGTCGATCACGTCAGCCGGAACAGGTGCCTATCTGCTGACGATCAGCTCGGCCGACGGCACGCGTGGTTCGGCGCTCGGCGCACCCGTGCGCGGTGCCGCGACGAGCACCTGCGGCCCGCGCTACCAGGTCGCCGGCGTGCAGTTCCGGCTCGTCGAGCTCGACATGGACGGGCTGGCGTCGGCGGGCGGCCACGACAACACTGACCTGGATGTGCTGGCCACGCTGGGGACCACCGAACGACACCCGCGGCTGCGCAACGTCATCGCCCACGTGCTGCTCGACTCGGTCGTCCGAGCGCGGGCATTGCTCGATCCCTTCGGTCGCCCGGCGTCGTACACCTCGTCGCTAGGAAGCCTGGCGTTCCAGGGTGCGTTGTCGGACTGCGAGGTGCCGCTGGCCATGCTGACCTGGACCGACGACGGCATCGACTTCGTCGACTGCTGGGCGGTGCGGCGCTCGCCGTCGAGTGCGCCCACCGTCTGGCCGTCGTCATTCGCCGGCGCCCGCGCCGGTGATACCGGACTCGAGTGCCTGCTGCAGTTCGTCTCCCACTTGGGCGAGCTGGTCGGCCCATCGGGGTCCGAGGCCTCGCTCGAGGCGCACAAGCTGTTCCGCTACGTGCCCTCGGCGGTGCTCCTTCCGTTGATCGGCGCCAGAGGCCAGCGGGGGGTCGACCTCTCGGTATTTATGACCGGCCTGGACCTGCGGGGTGGGGAGTCGATGGCGGCGGGCAGGGTGTGGCCGATGATGAACGCCTCGCTACTTTCACCGGTCGTCGACCTCGACGGCGGGGGCGTGTTGCGCAGCTACACAGTCGACGAGGCCGTCGCCGCCGGCGCGGGCCAGCCGTACGTCGTTCTGATCGCCGATCACCTGCGGCACCTGGCCATCACACCGCCAGATGACAGCGACCGGCTCGTCATCACCAGCGTCAGCCCGCCCGGAGATCACCAGATCGGCTCGCAGATCACGGTCCACGGCCGCAACTTCACCGTGCCCGGCGACCGCAACACCGTTACGGTCGGCGGCGTCCGCGTCCTCCAGTACAACCCGGGAACCAACGAATCCGCGCTGGTATTCAACGTGCCGACAGTGCCGGACGCTCCCCGGGTGGCGCCGATCGTGGTGTCCAACGACCGCGGTGTCGCCGAGTGGCTCATCTCCGTGACCGAGCGGGTCGTGGTCCCTGAAGGTGAGATCGAGTTCGTCGAGGACTTCGGCGACTTGGCGGACCAGACGATCGACGAGGACGAAACCTTCACGTTCAGCTGGCAGGTCACCGCGGTCACCGATGTCGCCGCGAGCTACCGATTCCGTCCCGTGTTCACGGGCGCGGCCGGCGTTCCCGACGCCGATTGGGAATCGCGCGCCACCGTAGTCGACGACGGAGGCGCCGAACGCGACACCTTCGAGCTGCGGCCCGCGGATCCCGCCGATCCCGCGTCCGGTCCCGTTCGCGTGGGCGTGCGCCTGACGGTGCCGGTGGGTGCGGACTCGGTCGAGCTGTCGCTGGCATGTGAGTTCCCGCCGGCACCGAATGACCCCGACCTGAACCGCCCATCGTCGCCGGTGGCGATCGTGGTGGGCGAAGCAGTGACGCCGTCCGACCCGCGGATCGTCTTCGACGCGCCCACGATCAGTCCGGGCGGCACCGTCGCCGACGGTGCACTGATTTTCAGGGTGGACGTCCCCGCCCGTGTGAGGCTGAGGGCACGTTTAGGAGAAGCCGGCAGCTTCTCCTACGCCGGTCAGGTCGAACCCGCCTCCGACATCTGGACGCTCGAGAATCCGAACCCGGCGCCGGGCGTCGAGATCCCCGAGGACGGCGGCAGCGAACACGAGTTCGGCCTGACCCTCCGCGCTACAGCGGACGAGACCAACCCCGCGCGGGTGCTGCGGGTACGCCTGACCGGCATCCCCGCCGGTGGCGGCGAGAGATACGTGTCGTTCGTCCGGCTCCGCCTCAGAACCGTCTGACGCACCTACACCACCCGACACGTCCCCGACGCACAGAGAGCTGAACCACCATGCCGGACAAGATCTCCTTCCCCAACCACGCGGGCGTGCCCTTCCAGCCCGGTCCTCCGACCGTCGACGGTTTCGTGGAACCCGAACCGGCGATGTCCTTCGCGTTCGGCACCGAAACCAGCAGGGTCGACACCGGCTGGAACGGGGCCGGCCGCGAGACCTACGGCAACGCGACGGCCGCGGGCTTCTCGGCGCCGCTGGTGACCTTCCAAGCCGTCAAACACAACTCGGCCGACTTCGTTTACCTTTCGTTCGTCGTCCGGCGCGACGCCAGCTTCGACGACGACGATCGGATCATTCTGGTGCTGCACCCCGACTTCGCCACCGGCTCGGCCGCCAAGACCGGCCACGAGCGGCGGCTCGACATCGAGCCGGTGCACAGCGGCGCGGGCGCGGGAACCGCGCCGCCGAACGAATCCGACCCCTGGGGGCTCACGCTCGGCAACGAGGGCTTCAAAACAGACCGTGCGCCGCGGAACGTCGAGTACTACCGGTGGAACACGGCCTCGTCGGCGTGGGTGGTGGCGGCCGCACCCGGCGGCGTCGAGATCAAGGTCCGATCCTGGAACGGCGGTGAGAACAACCGTAACTGGAGCCTCGAGCTGAAGCTGCCTACGTCTGTGGCAACCGGTGGCGCGGGGTGGATCGACATGACCGCCAGGATCGGGTTCTTCTTCGACGTCGTGCGAACAGTCCAAGGCGCACCAGCTGGACTGGACTTCGTCACACAGTTCACCTGGCCGGCTGGCGGCGAACTGGATGACAACGGCGGCCTGCTCGACCTGAACCAGATCGAGATCGAACCGGGCAAGCTCGGCGAGGCGATCCTCGGCCCACCGACGGGGGTAGCCCCGCCCAGGGGTGTCCAATTCGACGGCGGCTATGGGTCGGTAGGGGCACGTCCGCCCGGAACGACGTCGTTGCCAGGCCATCTCATCGAACGCACCGCAAACGAGTTCGTGGCCCGCGTCCTCAACGACGACGTGACTGCCGCCGCGGCGAACGTGACTGCGGAGTTCCGGATCGCCAACTGGGGGATCGGCCCGGGAACCTTCCCGCTCTGGAACAAGATCCCCGCCGACGTCGGCCACTTCAACCCATCCAATCCGAAGAATCTGCCGGCGGCGACCGAGAGCGGTGGTGTCATTACTCCATCGACTGCCGAACTCACCACGCGGTGGACACCCCCAGCCGGCCAGTACGGAACTACGCTTTCGCTGCACCAATGCATGTGGGTGCGGCTCGACTCGGACCAGACCGTCAGTTTCGTGCAGAGCAGCCGCGTGCGGAACATGGACCTCAAGCCGCTGTCGGAGATAGAGCAGGGCGCCGAGATCAGCGGATCGGGGTGGCCGGACGATGACGGCAGAGACCTCGACTTCCTCCTGCTCAGCAGCCAGATTGCCGTGTTGCGTCGGCGGGGTGAACCCGGTGGTGACAGAGGTGGCGAGATCGAGGACTTCAGCCGGTGGCTGGCTGCCGCGGGCCGCGAGCCGGACGGCGCCCCGGGCGAGCGCCGCGGGCAAGAGCAACAGTACGAACAGGTCTTCATCGCGGTGGTCGACGGGTATCGGCGCACACCCCGCACGCTGACGATCAACGGCAAACGGCTGCCGATCTACGCGTACGCCGACTCCTTCGGCCACACCGGGGTGCACCGCGCGTCCTCGCCTGATCAGCTCGACGTCGAGCTCACCGGGCCGACACTGACGACGGCAGGGAAAGGTCGGTACCGCATCGTGGTGCCCCGGAACGGTGCCGCGACACTGACCACCCGGCTGAGGACCCGGCCACCCTCACAATGGCGGGGCTTGCTGGCATGGCTGATGGCCTTGCTCCGCCGACTGCTGGCCTTGCTCGGCCGACTGCTGGGCCGATGACCGCGTCCGCAATCCCGAAGCGTGCCGAGATCCTTTGCGTCCGTGTCCGGCACGCCAAGCCCGACACCGGCGCCCTGCGCGCCTGGCTCAGAGACGACCTGCCGCGCACGGACCTGCACCCACCAGCCCTGCCGCCATCCGCGATCCTCATCGTCCGCAAGCTGGATGGCGCACTGCCTCGTGCGGTGACGGCGCCCCCCGCGGTGCGAGTACCCGCCTTCGGCTGGGACCGGAGGCTGCGCGCCGATCTCGAGGCTCTGCTGGCCCAGGCCGCCCGGCCACAGCACGGGCTGCTGCCCGCCGATGCGATTGCCGTGGTGTTCGCCGACCGGGCCGAGCTGGTCGCCTGCCTGGTGGCCGACATCCTGCGGGGCGTCGCGACCCGCTGGTGGTGGTGGGAGGCGCCGCTGCGTGAGGTGGGCGGCCCCGACGTCACCGCGCTACTCGGCCGACGGGTCGAGCTGCTGCCGGGCGCCCTCGACCTCCTGCAGAGATGGGACCTGGCGACATCGGCTGTCCAGCGCGTCGACGCCGCGGGATGCGTTCGCCTGCTGGCCGCGCTGGTCAGCGCATTCACGCTGACCAAGCCGTCGGCGCCCCGATCCACCGCACGGGACGAGCCGACTGGTCGGACCGATCCCGGCACTACGGTCCCGGCCGGGCATCGCGCCCGCGGCGGCGAGTCGTCGCGCCCTCCACCCTGGGAACGGTGGCTGGGGACCGGGACTGTGCCGGGTCACCTGGCACCCGAGCAGGGACTGCTGCTGGCCACGGCCCTGCTGCTGCACCGCGCGCCCGGTGCAGCGAGGTCACCACAGATCGTCGCGGCACTCGAGCTGCCCGGACGGACCTCGAAGACGTGGTGGCAACCCGGCTACATGAGCTCGATGGCCCGGCCGACCGTCCCGCCGGTCCCCCC
>SEEV01000149.1 GCA_004211695.1 Rhodococcus sp. (in: high G+C Gram-positive bacteria) | reverse complement strand
GCGCTGAAATTGGGGGGCGGCGACACCGTACTCATCACCGTGGACCGGCCAGCCCAGATCACCATCGCCGCGTGGCGCGACGCCCTCGCTGCGTTCGGCGACGGAGGCTATCGGTGGCTGATCATCTCCCCGGACCAGCTGAAGAAGTTGCTCGGGCGCAACGGCCAACCGAAGTACTCCTTTTCCGTCATCATCAATGACGAGGCCCAGCAATTCAGGCACCTCGCGGCTCAGCGCACCCAGTACCAGCGGCGCGTTAACCGCCTCTCCGCGACGCCGGAGAAGGCGCCCTTTGTTATCACCGTGACGGCGACGCCGGGTCATCACCCGGGCGAATACACCTACTTGTCTGCGCTTTTCGCGCAACTGCACGATGACCCGCCGGGTGAGTGGGCCGATCTCGGTAAGAAGCTGGTCGAGCATGGCCTTCCCCTGGCGCCCGGGTGGGACAAGGGCAAATGGGATTGGAACGACCAAGCGAAAGGTTCTCAGCGGCTGCAGAATCAGGCCGTCACCCACGTCCGGAAGTGGATGACCGACTGCGACCCGCCCGTCATGGTGCATCGCGACGCGCCTTGGGGGCCGGCACCTATCGACGGCCTGCCGCTCGACTTCACCGCCACACAGTGGGCTGCGTACCACCAGGACTGGAGTGAGTTCCGGAGCGCAATGAAGATCGCCCGCCAGGGTAACGACACCGCCCGAGGCCGTGCCGCTCTCATGCGATTCCGGCAGAAGGCGGGCATGCTGAGAGCCCCGCAGACCGCCGAGTTGGTAGCCGCACACGTCGAACGCGGCTACCAGGTGCTCGTTGCCGTCGAATTGGTCACCACGGCCGCCGACCCGGTAGCGGGCCTCTTGGAGGAGCACGGCATTGGCGTCTCGCGCATCTTCGGCGGGGGCGATCTCGAGACGGAGCGCATCAGATTTCAGCGCGGCCACAACCCGGTTGTGGTGTTCAACACCGCATCTGCGATCAATCTGCAGGCGTCCGAGTTGATGGTCGACGGCTCCCGCGCCTCATCGGCACGTCGCATCGGGTTCTTCCACCAGCCTCGCTATTCCGGGATTGCGGCACGCCAAACGATGGGTCGTGCGCATCGCGACGGGCAGGTTTGCTCATGGTCGCTCCTGTTCGCCGCCGGAACGGTGGAAGAGCAGGCGGCTCGGATCATGATCAATCGGCTCATGGTGACCTCAGCCAGTGTCGATGGTGATCTCGGGGCGTTCGGAAAGCTCGCGCGGCTGTTCGACGCAGACTGGTTACCCGAAAGCATGTTCATGTAAATCCCAGCGTCTGTTGCGAAAGGGGCTGATTGGCAGGTGCCGTGTCCCATTATTGATCCCAGACTCTGACCAGATCGGATAGCTTGCAGATCAACGACAACACTCGGACCAACATGTGACTTGCAGCGTGCTTATTCGCCATCTGGGAGATCGACCGGGCCGGTACCCCGGCCCGGGATCGGCGGCCGGATGCGCGCCCCACCCCATATCCTCCCTACCCCGGTAGCCCGAATGGTTTTGTGGACATCACCGACCCCCTTCTGTGACAGTCCCACGGAGACGCAGCCCCTGGGGCTTGTCACTTCTTGTCCTCGGCCTTGCCGACGCCTCCTTCCCAGAGGGCTACGACAGCTCACAGACCCACCCGGCCATCATCATGGGCCACCCGATCAGCAGCTGCAAGGAGCAGACCTCCGGCAACATCTACGGCGAAGGCCTGACCAAGGCCGGCTACATCACCCTTGCATTCGACGCCACGCACCAGGGGCACAGCGGAGGCAAACCACGCTTCCTCGAGGACCCGGGCACCCGCGTCGAGGACTTTCGGTGCGCCGTCGACTACCTCACCACCCGCAGCGACGTCGACCCCGAGCGCATCGGCCTAGTCGGTATCTGCGGCGGCGGCTACGCCGCGAAGGCCACGATGACTGACCATCGCATCAAGGCACTCGGCACGGTCGTCGCGGCCAACTACGGCCGCGTCATGCGCGAAGGCGACCTCTCGCCCGACGCCGTCCTCCAGACTCTCGAGGCCATCGGTGCACAGCGCACCGCTGAGGCACGGAGCGCCGAACCCAAAGTCACGACGTACATCCCGAACAGCCAGGAAGAGCGCGAGCAGGCCGGGATCGAGGACGTCGACATCAAGCAGGCCATTGAGTACTACAAGACTCCACGTGGTGCCGCCGACGGATCCCCGAACAAACTGCTGTTCTCCGGCCTCGCTGCGGTGCTCGGTTTCGACGCCTTCCACCTCACCGACCAACTCCTCACCCAACCTCTGCAGGTCATCTGCGGTGACGTGCCCGGCGCTTTCGGCTCTCACCGCGATGGTTATGAGCTCTTCGACAAGGCCCGCTCGCAGGACAAGAACCTCCTCGTGATCCCCGGCGCGACGCACTACGACCTCTACGACCAGCCCGAGCCCACCGGTAAGGCGCTCGAACAGCTGACAAAGTTCTTCGGCCAGCACCTGTGACCTACCTCAGACGTCCCACCGCCCACGGAAATCCGATACCGCCCGTCGTAGACGTCGACATCCCAGTCGTCCTCGGCCACCACCAGTAACTCGACCACGTCGAACGATCCATCGACATTTCCGTGGTGCACGCTGACCGCCACGGTACGCCTTTCAGCTCACCGGCCAAACGCCTCCGCAGTGTTGACGGTCGGCAGATACCGGTTGAACTCGTGGTCCACGCTTAGGGCGTTTCCGCGTTTCCCGTCGCGACGTTTGACCTCGTTCGCCAGGCTTATGCGCATCAGTCGCTACGGGGTCGAGACATCGAGGTACCGGTCGGGAGCATTCCTGAGTACGGCAATTCTTCTTCCGTTCGGATTGTGCGCCTTCCCTATCGATCACCCGTCGAGCGCATGCTGTGGAGCCCCCTGGAACTATTGGCCGTCATTGTCGCCCTGACCACCGCAATCACCATCCTCCCCGGTGTCGGCCTCCTGCTGTGCGCCGCGTTACGTGTCGAACAACGGCGACTCGACAATGCCGACACCGCCCGCAACCGTATGATCGGGCACCTCAACCCGGACGACCATGCGGACATCGCAGGTGCGGTCGTTGCGATTCGATCTGAGGCGCCAACGGCCTGTTGACCAGGGATGAATCATTCTATGGCAACGCCAAACCTGGCGGACGTTCCTGCCAAATTGATAGGCCAGGGCACCGTCCCGAGACCGAGTTGCGTAGTTATCGCGGGCTCAGGCATCGGCGCCTCCGTGTCACTTATTGTTTGTGTGCACTCGGCGACGATAATTTCGGTTTTCGCACTCTCTCCGACAAAGTCCCAGGCTCGCACAGATCCGGCAGCCGGACTCGAGACCCTCCCAACGCTGGAGCAATGTCGCATCTGGTTCACTGCCAGTCGAATTGAGGACCCGGCATGAAACGCGCCGGAACTTGCGCACCTGCGTCGACCGGCCGCCCGGGCCCACGCCGGGGGTCCGCACCGCCGCGGTGACTTGGTCCTTGTGTACGTCCAGACCGGCGCAGCGCTCGTACAGCACTTGCATGCCGCTCACCCCTTCATCACCAAAGGTTGATCGAAGGTGCGTGCTGCCCGGGAGTCCCACAAGATCAAAGACACTAACGTACGCGCTCGCGGCGGCAACCGGGCAACGCCCGGGCACTCTACGGGGTGCTCGCGGAGATGACCCGATGGCTGATGTCGCTGAGTGTGACCAGGGTGGCGATGGAAGCCACCGGGGTGTATTCGATGCCGGTGTATCACGCCCTGCTCGAGTACGGACGGTTCGAGCAGGTGCTGATCTGCAACGCCGCGCACGTGAAGAATGTGCCGGGCCGCAAGACCGACGCCGTCGACGCGGCCTGGTTGGCAGAGCTGCTCGAGTGTGGCCTGTTGCGGGGCAGCTACATCCCCGATCAGCAGACCAAGGCGGTCCGCGATCTCACGCGCTACCGCAAGCGACTGGTCGGTGAACGCAGCTCGGAGACTCAACGCCTGGGTGCGGTGCTGCAGGACGCCGGTATCAAACTGGACTCCGTGGCTTCCTCGCTGTCCACCCGTATCCGCACGATCGATGATCGACGCACTCATCGACGGGGAACGCCGTGGCGCGGCGCTGGCCGAGCTGGCGCGGGGCCGGATGCGCGCCAAGATCCCGGACCTGGTGGGCGCCCTGGAAGGCCGCTTCGATGAGCACCACGCGTTGATGTGTCGGCTTCACCTCGAGCACATCGATCACCTCGACGAGATGATCGCCCGGCTGGACGCGCAGGTGGAGCAGATGATGGTCCCTTTCACGGCCCAACGGGATCTGCTGGTCACGATCCCGGGCATCGGCGCTCGGGGGGCCGCGGCCATCCTGACCGAGATCGGGGCCCACCCCGCCGAATACTTCGCCAGCGACGCGCATCTGGCGTGCTGGACGGGACTGTGCCCGGGCAACCACGAATCGGCCGGCAAGCGCAAGCACGGCACCCCACACAAGGCCAACCAGCACGTCAAACCGATCCTGGTGGAGGCCGCCTGGTCGGCGGTCAAGACCAGCACGCGGCTGCGAGCCCGCTACCACCGGCTGGTGCTGCGTTTCGGCGGCTACCGCAACCCTGCGGCGAAGAAGAAGGCGATCGTCGCTATCGCCCACACCCTCATCGTCATCGTCTGGCACGTGCTGACCGCCAACACCGCCTACGCCGACCTCGGAGCCGACTTCTACGACCGCCGCACCGACCCCGCGGCCCAAACCCGTCGCCTGGTCGCCAAACTCCAAGCCCTGGGCCACATCGTCACCCTCGAATCCGCCGCCTGAGCAGGGCACCGCACACCCGGCTCCGCCGGGTCGCTTCGCGTCCGGGGTCAAGTCCAGTCTCACGTTAGGGCCGTTGTGTTCACCTATTGGGCAGGCGATCCGACTCCGGCGCGGCATTCTCGTGTTTCACGCCTTGATTCCGGTCTCGCGGATTTTCCGGTCGGTGTGCGACACCGTCAGCACTGTTTCAGCGGTGCCAGTTTTGATGTATCGACGCCAATACTCACGGCCACATCCAGAGGCCTCAGTCACACAGGGCCGCGGCCGGGGGCAGGCGGCACATCGGTGATCACGTGCAGGTCATAGCCGCAGAAGAATATCGTTTCCTCGAACTCGCTGCTGCACCAGCCCATTCGGGCGTCTTTGTCAACGGTGTAGATGTAGCGGCCGTCCGCCCCGACCGGGGCGTCGGGCAGGTGGTGACCGCGCCGGCGGGCATGCGGATGTTTCGGATCCGGCGCTGCGAGCGGATGATCGGGCGGCCGAGGCGAGTCGGGATCGACGCTGCGGTGCCGAGGCGGCGGCAGGACGCCACACTTATCGGCGAAGGTCCCCGGAGCGGCAGCAAGGTCGGGACGGTACGAAGCGCACGGGGCCGGATCTCGGGTCTCAGCGTCTGTAGATCGACTTCAGGCCGACGTAGGCGTTGAGGCCTTCGGGGCCGAGTTCGCGGCCGAGTCCGCTGGCCTTGACCCCGCCGAACGGGGCACCGATGTCTAGGTCGAAGAAATTCACCCCGATGCTGCCGGTCTCGATCCGGCGGGCAAGTTCGAGACCCTTGTCCGGATCGGCTGTCCAAATGGTTCCGCCGAGGCCGTAGTCGGAATCGTTGGCGATGGCGACGGCGTCGTCGAGATCGTCGTAGGGCAGGACGGTCAGGACCGGGCCGAAGATTTCCTGACGGGCGACCGTCGCCGAGTTGTCGAGGTCGGCGAAGACCGTCGGTTCGACGAACCACCCCCGGTCGAGGTGAGACGGCCGGCCGCCACCGGCGGCGACGGTGGCGCCCTCGCGTTTGCCCGTCTCGATGTACGTCTCGACACTTCGGCGTTGGCGTTCGGAGACGAGTGGGCCTACCCGGGTCGCCGGGTCGGCCGGATCGCCGACGGTAAGTGAGGACGCCAGGTTCGCGACGGCGTCGACGGTTTCGCGGTAGCGGGATCGGGGGGCCAGGATCCGGGAAGACAGGTAGCAGGTTTGGCCGTTGTTGAGCAGGCTTGCCCAGGACAATCCCCGGGCCACTTCCACCAGGTCGGCGTCGTCGAGAACGATGGCGGCGCTCTTGCCTCCCAATTCCAGGGTGACCGGACGCAGCAATCGTCCACAGGTCTCCCCGATCGCCCGTCCTGCAGCGGTGGATCCGGTGAAGGCGACCTTGTTCACGCCGGGATGAGCGACGAGGTAGGAACCGATCTCACGGCCGCCGGTCACAATGTTGAGCACACCGGGCGGCAGTCCGGCCTCCTGGGCGGCATCGGCGAGTTGGTAAGCATCGAGCACGGTCTCGGGGGCAGGTTTGACGACCACGGTGCAGCCGGCCGCCAGCGCCGGGGCGACCTTGAACATGGTCAGCGACTGCGGGAAGTTCCAGGGAATGATCGCGGCGACGACACCGATCGGTTCGCGTCGCACGATCGTCGTGGATCGGCCGTTGGCGGACCTTCGCGGTGTCTCGACGGGTGTCTTCTCGGCCAGGTCGGCGTAGTACCGCAGAGTCGCTGCAGGGCCGCGGCCCTCCGCGGCGAGCGCGATCGCCGCGGGCATTCCATTTTCATCGGTCACCACTGCGGCGGTGTCCTGTCGCCGCCGGTCGAGGGCATCGGCGAATCGGCGCAAGACGGTGGCACGCTCGGCCGGTTCCAGCGTGACCCATCCTGATGCGCGCAGGGCACGGCCGGCGGCGGCGACGGCCGCGTCGACGTCCGAGCGGGTGCTGTCCGGCGCTGATCCGACCGGTTCCTCGGTGGTCGGCGAGATCACCGTGATGACCTCGGGGGTGGAGGGGGTGTGCCAGCTGCCGTCGATGAACAGCTGCGAGCGGGTGTACTTCATACGGGTCCTCGATCGGGTCGTCGTGGTTGGCGGGTCACGAGCGTGGAAGCAGAACCGGTTTGATGGTCGCTCCGCTGGCGGCATCCGCTTCGGCGGCGGCGATATCCGCGAGGGGGTACGTGCGGATCAGTCGATCGAAGGGGAACCTGTCCTGTCTCCACAGTTCGATCAGGCGGGGCAGGAACGACTGCGGGACGGCGTCGCCTTCGAGGATGCCCATGACATTCTTGCCCGCCGCGAGCGCGGCGGGTGCGAGAACGAGTTCCCGAGTCGCTGCCCCGACGAGACCGACTGTGCCGGTAGGCCGGAGGCTGTCGATCGCCGAGGTGATGACCTGAGGAACACCGGTGGTGTCCAGGGCCGTATGTACGCCCCCGCCGGACAGCTTCCGGATCTGCCTGGCCACGTCGGCTGCCGCCCCCTCGATGACGTCCGTGGCACCGAGTTCGAGGGCGAGGTCGAGTCGGTTCGGGTGCAGATCGACGGCGATGATGCGGGATGCGCCCGCGACCCGCGCCGCCATGACTGCAGACATACCCACCGCTCCGGCGCCGAAGACAGCGAACGTTGTTCCCGCTGCCACCTTCAGAGCCAACAGAGCGGAGCCGGCACCGGTTTGGATGCCGCACCCGAGAGGGCCGAGCAGGTGCAGCGGCAAATTCTTGTCGACCACCACGACGTTGCGGGCATCGACTATCGCGTGGGTAGCCAGCGAGGACTGGCCGAACCAGCGCGACGCCACGGCGCCGCCGTGCAGATCGGTGACCGGGCCCGCACCGTTCACGCCACGTCCGGACAGATTTCGGGCGAAGAACGCGAAACAGTACGCCGGGTGCCCGGTCAGGCAGTTCTCACACACCCCGCAGGAGTCGAAAGAAAGCAGGACATGGTCCCCTGCCGTAATTCCGGTGACGCCGGCGCCGACGGCCTCGACGATTCCCGCTCCCTCGTGCCCGACCACGATTGGTGGTTGGGCGAGGAACTGCGGGTCTCGGGGCAGCACGTCGGTGTGGCAGAACCCGACACCGGCGATGCGAACCCGTAGTTGGCCACCGGTCGGGTCGGCCAACTCCACCGTCTCGATCTCGAACGGTGCGTCGTGGTGGCGCAGCACTGCGGCTTCGATGCGCATCGGAAAGCTCCCTCTGTTCGGTGCGGTAACCAGAACGTACAGCTGACCGCCTGTACGGTCAATACCATTTTGACGAGCTCACTAGACCAGGTCCATGCGTTTCGATATCGTGCGGGACTACGAGGACGCGTCGAGCACCTACTCAACGCATTCACCACGAGGGACGACGCCCAGGGGATCGCGGCGCGAGCCCATCCCCCATCGTCATCACGACACCCGCTGCCGCTGCCACGTAAAACAGTTGAGCCACACGGTCATTCGGATTTCATCGAATATGTGGTCATCACTTGTCGACCACCCGGGCGCTACCCTGCTCCATCACGTGCTGCACGTCTCATTACGCGAGAAGTTCTGCAACCGCCTCGATCGAGGAGTAACCGAGGCCCTGAAGTAGCAGCGTTTTGACAGCAGTCTTCTCCCATCGAATGATGTCATCCTTTATCTTGTCTCGTGATCCGACGAGGGCGACATCCTCGACCATGGCCAAGGGCACCGATGCTATTGCTTCGGACTTGTGCCCATCCAGGTAAAGGCGCTGAATGCGCGCACATTCCGCTTCGTAACCCATGCGCACGAACACTTGATTGTGAAAGTTGGCTTCCTGGGCGCCCATTCCACCGACATAGAGCGCGATGTTGGGCCGGATCACGTCGGCTGCCTTCTCGATGTCATCGTCGATGACAATGGGGACCGTCGCGGCGATTTCGAAATTGTCCAGAGATCGGCGGGCTCCGGATTTCGAGAATCCTTTCTCGAGCGCTCCTCGATAGAAGTCGTCCATTCGGGGCGAGTAGAAGATCGGCAGCCACCCATCGGCTATCTCGGCGGCGAGTGCGATGTTCTTTGGCCCCTCGGCCCCGAGATAGATCGGGATCTCGGTACGAATGGGGTGGATCATGGACCGAAGTGGCTTTCCAAGGCCGGAGCCACCTTGCAGCGGGAGTTGGTAGAACGAACCATCGTGACTCACAGGTTCGTCTCGTCGCACGAACTTACGGACGAGTTCGACGTATTCTCTTGTGCGAGCGAGCGGTCGAGGATACGGCTGCCCGTACCATCCCTCGACGACCTGTGGCCCTGAGACGCCCAAACCCAGAATGAAGCGGCCTCGAGACAGGTGGTCCAGCGTCATCGCCGCCATGGCAGTCGCCGCTGGGGTCCGTGCCGACATTTGCAGGATGTTGGTGCCCAACCTGACCGTGCGGGTCGAGGCGCCGTACCATGCCAAGGGGTTAAGCAGTCGGATCCGTAGGTCTCGGCAGTCCAGACCGAGTCGTAGCCGAGACTCTCCGCAAGAGAGAAGGCCGCTCGTTCGTAGTCCGAGGGCGCGGTAGACCAATAGCCCAGGTGAAATCCCAATTTCATTGTTTGCGTCCCTACTTCGTCGTCATTGGTGTGTCTCGTTGTCGAGGTATGCGGATCCGGTGGTGGTGTCTACCGAGACGGGGGAAGCACGCTGCCGCTCGTGCGGACAGTCCGCAGGTCGTTGACCGCCAGTTCGCCGGCGTCGTAGCTCCGGCGCAGGTCCTTCTTGTCGAGTTTGCCGACGCTGGTCTTGGGAAGGGCGTCGACGAAGGCCCACCGTTCGGGGAGCCACCAGCGTGCGACCTTGCCGTCGAGGAAGGCGAGAAGTTCGGGCGCGGTGGCGGTCGCGCTGGGGGCCAGTGTGACACAGACGAAGGGGCGTTCCTCCCATTTCGGGTCGAGAACACCGATGACCGCGACCTCGGCGACGGCGTCGTGCTCGAGCAGTGCGTTCTCGAGTTCGACCGTGGAGATCCATTCCCCGCCGCTCTTGATTCCGTCCTTGAGCCGGTCCTTGAGCTGGATCCATCCGCCCTCGTGGAGGACCCCGAGGTCGCCGGTGCGCAACCAGCCGTTGTCGAACTTGTCGGGGGCCTCGGTGTGGAAGTAGCTGCCCGCGATCGTCGCGCCGCGCAACTGGACTTCCCCGATGGATTCGCCGTCCCAGGGCAGCTCGTCGCCAGTTTCGTTGACGATGCGTGCCTGCACTCCCGGGACGATGCGGCCGGTCAAGCTCGCCCACTGCGCGGCCTCGGCGTCGGGGGTGTTGCGGGGTGGGCGGGAGAAGGTGAGCAGCGGGCTGGTCTCGGTCATGCCCCACCCCTGCGTCAATGCGACGCCGTGGTGGGTGGCCATGCTCCGTACCAGCGCGGCCGAGAGCGGGGAGCCGCCGGACACGGCGAGCCGCAGACTGGTGAGATCGGCTCCGTGTGTGCGGGCGTACTCGTCGATTCCGGTCCACAAGGTGGGCACGGCGGCGGCCGCGGTGGGTCGCAGTTCGGTGATGATGCGTGTCAGGTGTTCGATCTGGAGATACCGGTCGTTGAGGATGATGTCGGCCCCGCTAGTCCAGGCCGCGTGCGGCCAGCCCCAGGCGTTGGCGTGGAACATCGGCACGATCGGCAGCACCCGGTCGGCGTCGGCGAACCCGAAGGCGCTGCCGGTGGAGATCTGCAGGCTGTGCAGATAGATCGACCGATGGCTGTAGGCAACGCCTTTCGGGTCGCCGGTTGTGCCGGTGGTGTAGCACAACGCGGCGGCGCTTTGCTCGTCCAATGTAGGCCAGCGGAAATCGGTGTCGGGGGCGAGAACGTCGTCGAAGTGGTGTACCTGCACACCGGCGGGCACGGTCAGATCCACTTCGGCTTCGCCGGCGACGACGACATGCTCGACAGTCGGCAACCGGTCGATCAGCCGTTGGAGCTGCGGTACCAGGTCGGCGTCGACGAGGATCACCTTGTCGGCGGCGTGGTTGGCGATGAAGATGATCTGATCGTCGTGCAGCCGCAGATTCAGCGTGTGCAGCACCGCCCCCATTCCCGGTACCGCGAAATAGGCGGCCAGATGCGCCGGGCTGTTCCAGCACAACGTAGCAACGACATCGTCCTCGGACACGCCGAGGCGGTGCAGACCGGCGGCCAAGGAAGTCACCGTGGTCCCGAACTCCCGGAACGACACTCGCCGTACCTCGCCGCCCTGATAGTGCAGCACCGAACTGTTCGGATGCGTGCGGAGGCCGTGCAGGAACAAATCCGACACGAGGAGATCGACATCTTGCATGGTGCTGTGCATGGCAGGTCCGTCCTGGCTGGTGGGGAGGTTCGTCACGTACCGCTGCTCCTCGGCGAGGCCTTTCAGCCCGCCTGTCTTGACCCGTGGGCAGCTGCTCCCTACTCTAGACCGTACGTACGGTCAGTCAAGATGGTTGCTGATCTCCCTACAGACCACTTTCCCTTCCTGAAACGCGAGAAGGACAACGCCATGACGTTATCGGCACTGCACACCGACCTGGGAAGCCCGGACGCATACTCCGACGGAGTTCCGCACCAGGTCTTCGCCGAGCTTCGCCGCCACGAACCGGTGGCCTGGATCGAGGAACCGACCGGTGACGGCTTCGCCGGCGGGCCGGGATTCTGGGCAGTCACCCGTTACGACGACGTCATGACGGTCTCGAAGAATCCGGACGTCTTCTCCTCACACGAGGGCGCGTCGTTCCTGCGCGATCAGCGGCCGCAGGATTTGGCGGCCCTGCAGCAGATGATGCTTAACCTCGACCCCCCGGACCACTCGCAGATGCGATCGATCGTCAGCAAGGTCTTCACTCCGAAGATGGTGCGCGGCATGTTCGACAGCATCACCGCCCACGCTCAGGCGATCGTCGACGCCCTGCCCGACGACGGCGAGATCGATCTCGTCGAGCACGTCTCGGCGGAGATGCCGCTGCGGGTGCTCGCCGACGTCCTCGGCGTGCCGTCCGAGGACCGGCACCTGCTCTACGACTGGACCAATCGCATGGTCGGACTCGACGATCCCTCCTACGGAGGGCGTGAGGCTTTCCTCTCTGCATTCATCGAGATGTTCAAGTATTCCAACGCACAGACCAAAGCGAAGCGCGCCGAACCCGGCTCCGATGTGTGGTCCCTGATCGTCAACGCCGAAGTCGATGGCGCACGCCTGTCGACCGAAGAGCTCAACCGATTCTTCCAACTGCTGGTTATCGCTGGAAACGAAACGACCCGCAACCTGCTGACCGGCTTCGTCCTCACTTTGAGTGAGCACCCGGACGAGCGCAACAAACTGGCCGCCGACCCGGCATTGCTGCCGAGGGCCATCGAGGAGGTACTCCGATTCCACTCCCCGGTCATCCAGTTCCGCCGCACCGTGACCCGGGAGACCGAACTCGGCGGCAAACGGCTGCAGGAAGGGCAGAAGGTCGTGATGTTCTACGTCTCGGCCAATCGGGACGAAGCCCAGTTCGAGGCGCCGGACGAATTCCGCGTCGACCGCGGGGCCGCCAATCATGTCGCTTTCGGCGCCGGCACCCACTTCTGCCTCGGCAACAGCCTCGCCCGACTCGAGGCGAAAGTGTTCCTGGAAACCCTGTTCGCGCGGTTCCCCCATTGGCAGGTCACCGGTCCCCCGGACCGATTCCGCTCGAACTTCATCAACGGAATCAAGAAGCTGCCCGTCCACCTCGGAAAGGCCACGTCATGAAGATCTGCATCGACCGCACCAACTGCACCGGTCTCGGTATCTGCGAATCCCTCGCCCCGGACGTCTTCGAGATCGACAATGCGGGCCAACTGCTGCTGCTGCGCGAGGACGCCGATGACAGTGTCATCGACGACGTCCGCGCCGCGATCGAAGGGTGCCCGACCGAGGCACTCACGCTCGTCGAGGGCTGAGACCATGTCCGAACAGAATCTCGTGGTAGTCGGGGCGTCATTGGCGGGGCTGCGCGCCGCCGAAACCGCCCGCAAGGCCGGCTTCACCGGAACGGTGACCCTCGTCGGCGCCGAGCCACATCTGCCCTACGACCGCCCCCCGCTGTCGAAGGCCTACCTCGACCCGGCGCCGACGCCCCCGGACACCACCTTTCGGGCCCGCGAGGTCTTCGACGACGCCGAGATCGACGTCCGACTCGGAACCGCGGCGACACGGCTCGATCCCGCGGACAAGACGATTCACACCTCGCAGGGCCCGCTGCCCTACGACATCGCCGTGATCGCGACCGGGTCGACCGCGCGCCGACTCCCGGGTGCCGCGGGATTGGCGGGCGTCGAGACACTGCGTACCCTCGACGACGCGGTCGCCGTCCGCGCCGCCCTGGACAATCGGGCGAAGACAGTGGTGGTCGGGGCCGGATTCATCGGCTCCGAGGTGGCCTCGGGCGCACGGAAACGCGGACTGGACGTCACTGTCCTCGAGGCACTGCCCGTCCCGCTGGTCCGCGCCATCGGCGCGGAGATGGGGCAGGCCTGCGCCGAACTGCACCGCCACAACGGAACAGATCTGCGCTGCGGTGTCGGGGTGGAGGCCGTCCTCGGTGACGGCCGGGTCGAGGCGGTACAACTGTCGGACGGTTCCACGCTCGACGCCGACCTGGTCGTGGTCGGGATCGGCGCGGACCCCGCCACCGACTGGCTCACCTCGTCGGGTATCACGCTCGATCGGGGCATCGTGTGCGACGAAAACCTGGCCACCTCCCTGCCTGGTGTCTACGCCGCGGGCGACGTCGCGCGCTGGCACAATCCGCTGTTCGACACCGCGATGCGGCTCGAGCACTGGACCAGCGCAGCCGAACAGGCCGCCTCGGCCGTCCGCAACGCGCTCGACCCGATGGCCGCGAAACCGTACAGCACGGTGCCGTACTTCTGGTCCGACTGGTACGACACCAGAATCCAATTCGTCGGCACACCGGAGGCGGACGAAATCGTCACCGTCACAGGAGCTCTCAGTAGCGGAAAATTCGTGGCGCTGTATCGCCGCGGCGACCGGGTGATCGGCGCCTTGGCACTGAACCACCAGACCCACATCATGAAATACCGCGCCCTGATCGCCAAGGGCGCCAGCTGGGAACAAGCACTCGACTACGCCCGAACTCGCGGTGAGAAGGATGCCGCGCTCGGCGCGGCTCGCTGACCGCTCGGGCACAGCGCACCGGGAAAGCTCAAAGGAGAGGCTCTACTGACTCATTCGTGGGTGGTTTCTGCTGGGTAATTGTGGTGGGTGGCCGCCGAGTCCGAGCATGGCAAGGGCGATGAGGGCATCGGGAGTGCGGAAGCCGAACGCGACCC
>SEEV01000574.1 GCA_004211695.1 Rhodococcus sp. (in: high G+C Gram-positive bacteria) | reverse complement strand
GCGGCGTCTCAGCCAACATGCGCCCGGACCCCGCTTTCGTAATCAACCGGCTCGATCATGACCCCTCGACCACTCGAACGGACGAGCTTCGCCGTCTCGTCGGCGCCCGCGCGATTGCCCGACACGCCACGACGACGTCATGGCCATCCTCCGCCAGGCTACGAGCGATGGCCCGACCCAAACCGCCCGACGTCCCGTCGACAACCGTCCAGCCCATCGATTTCACCATCTTCTCTTCTCACTCCAAACTCGAGGATCGTCCGGCACAGGAAACAGACCGCGCGTCATCACGACTTCACGGCGCGCTACGGGCCAGCTGAACGGGGACCAACATTCCCGGGAGTATCTAATTCAGATAAAATAATAGGTGCATGTGACCGGGATCGTCAACAAAACCAGGGTGTCGCAGTCATGACGGTGCGACGAATAGTGCCAGCAGCGCTCCCTTGGCGACTACCAAGCCCGCATGCACCGATTCGTTGATGTTGTCGTTGTGAATTCCGTTGTGTGGAGCGGGTTGTGTGGGCGTGGGTGATCGTCTGACCTGGTGTGTCGGGTTGTTCCACTGAGCCTTTCGCATCCAGGGTGGCCTGTGTGGTCGGTGTTAGGTGATGATCGGCTGATTTCCCTCCGGGCGGTGGAAGCGATGCGTGCGAGTATGGGCAAGGTGGTGTGGGCGTACCAGGCACGGTAAGTTCGCCCCTGTTACGGGTCCAGGCCGGCCTCGTTTCTTGGCCTGCTGGAAGCACTCATCGACCCGCCACCGCGATCCGGCGCCACCGCTTCGGCGGGACCGCGGCGATCATCTCGTCCGCCCGCCCGGTGCGCC
The DNA here is from genome assembly GCA_004211695.1 of Rhodococcus sp. (in: high G+C Gram-positive bacteria). Taxonomy (GTDB): domain Bacteria; phylum Actinomycetota; class Actinomycetes; order Mycobacteriales; family Mycobacteriaceae; genus Rhodococcus_F. The sequence continues at coordinate 2,395 of SEEV01000574.1, read as the reverse complement.
CGTCCGGGGTGAACACGTCGTCGTTGCGCCGGGTGGCCCAGCACCTAGGACACATCGCGTTCCTCGAGCCAGATCCGCAGGGACTTCACCTGCCCGTACGCTTCGTCGGCGGTGAGTCAGGAGAACGGCACCTTCGCGTCGAGGGCGCGTTGGATCATGTGTTGCGCCAGTCTCGGTTTGGTCGCGAACTCGATGTCGTCAGTGATGCCGGCGGCGCGGCACCGGACCCGATCGGCGGTCCACGATTCGGGCAAGTACAGCTCCCGGTCGATGAGCGCGTGCCCGAGCCGCGCTCGCGTAGGCGAGGAACACCCCGATCCCAGTGTCACCAGTGAAGGTGTTGACCGGTTCGCTCTACCGCGCGATCTGCCTTGAGCTTCCCCCGCTTTCCCGGAGACTTCCGAGCCAGGCTTGATCCTGGGCAATGGAGGAGGATGTCACTGTGGGAACGAGGAAGTATCCGCCGGAGCTGCGGGAGCGTGCGGTGCGGTTGTACCGGGAGTCGGAGCCGAGGCCGGTGATCCGGCGGCTGGCCGAGCAGCTGAACGTGCACCCGGAGGCGCTGCGGAACTGGATCCGCCAGGCCGAGGCCGATCACAGCGAGCGCGACGATCGGCCGTCGACGTCGATGCTGGAGGAGAACCGGCGTCTGGCGAAGGAGAACGCCGAACTTCGCCGTGTCAACGATGTATTGCGGGCGGCGAGTGCGTTTTTCGCGTCGGAGATCGACCCGACCCGGAGGCGGTCATGAGGTTCATCGATGCCCATGACTTCCCGGTCGGTCTCGTACTACGGGTCCTGGATATCGCGTCGTCGACCTACTACGACTGGCGGGCACGGGCGACCCTGCCCGCTCGGCGGCGACGGGAGGATGCCGAGCTGCTCGGGTTGATCGACGAAGTCCGCGCCTCGCACGAGTTCGCTGGCACCTATGGCTCCCCACGGGTGTGGTTGGAGCTACGTCGCCGCGGGGTGCGGGTTAGCCGCAAGCGTGTCGAGCGGATCATGCGGGAGAACGATCGCCGCGGCGCCTACCTGCGGAAAGGCTGGAAGGGTGGGTCCACGAAGCAGAACCCTCGGCACATCGCGGCCCCGGACCTGCTGGACCGGGACTTCACCGCGACCGCGCCGAACCGCAAGTGGGTGGCGGATCTGACGCGGATCCCGACCGGTGAGGGGGTGCTATGGCTGGCCAGTGTGCGCGACGCGTTCTCGAACAAGGTGGTCGGCTGGCGCACCGGACCGCGGGCGGACACCGATCTGGTGCTCTCCGCGCTCGACTACGCCCTGTTCTCCCGCGACGTCCGTGGCGGGGAGCTAATATTCCACTCCGACAAGGGCTGTCAATATACGGCGCTGCGGTTCACCCAGCGGCTCGTGGACGCCGGCATCGCCCCGTCCACGGGCAGTGTCGGGGACAGTTTCGATAACGCGCTCGCGGAGAACCTGTGGTCGACGCTGAAGATCGAGTTGATCTACTGGCCCGCAATCGCATTCGCTACCAGAGCGGAGGCGGAGTCGGCGTTGTTCCGCTATATCGACACCTGGTACAACCCGCGCCGGATCCAGGCCGGTCTTGCGGGACTGTCACCGGACGAGTACGAACTCGCCAACCACGACCAGCCGGAGCTGAAGGAGGCAGATATCATCCAACCTGAGCTCACCGGAGCCATGTAGAAAGGTCTCCGGAGAAGCGGGGGAACCTCACCTTCGTGGCTTCTGCCAGTTCTGCGGCCGGTCGACACGACAAGGACCGGCCGACCTGGCTTGAGAGGACCGTGGCATCGCCCCGACTGGGATATGCCGATCGACCGGCCCATGCCATCCCACCCACTAGGGTGTGTCTCCCAATGATTTGTGGTGTTGTGCTGCAGACTCTTCGGTGTGGCAGACGTTGTTGATCGGTTTGAGGTGTTGACGGACAAGCAGTGGGAGTTGCTCGAGCTGCTGTTGCCCAGTTCCGACGGGCTCCGGGGGCGGAAGTTCCGGGACAATCGTGTGGTGGTCGAGGGGATGCTGTATCGACTGCGGACCGGGTTGCCCTGGCGAGATCTCCCGTCGCATTTCGGGCCCTGGAAGACGGTGTGGAAGCGACATCGCCGCTACGCCGGAGACGGAACCTGGGATCGGGTACTGACAGCCCTGGTCGCGATGGCCGACGCCGGCGGGAACCTGGACTGGGCGGTATCGGTCGATTCCACAGTGGTCCGTGTCCATCAGCACGGTGCGAACGCCGCCCGCCACACAGGGGGCTCTACCGAATTACACGAACCTCGGTGACGAGCCTGCCGATCACGGCATCGGCCGGTCGAGGGGCGGGTTGACCAGCAAGGCGCACCTGGCGTGCGACGGTCACGGGCGCCCACTGTCGGTGCTGGTCGGCCCCGGCCAAGCC
>SEEV01000573.1 GCA_004211695.1 Rhodococcus sp. (in: high G+C Gram-positive bacteria) | reverse complement strand
CGCGACCAAACCCGAACTGCTCCTCGATCCGAAGCTGGACGAGGCCGGGCGTAAAGTTGTCAGCTACGACTTCGCGCTCGATCCCGCCGAGGACTGAGACACCGACCATTCCCCGGGCGACTGCTGTAGTGGACACGATGCAGGGGCCGCGGGATCGGGGCAGCGGCGGACCGCTCGGCGGCATCACCTCTCCACGACCTCGCCGCAGACATTGCGGCGGTGATCGAGCACCTGGACAACGGTCCCGCCGTGGTGGTCGGGCGCGCAATCGGCCAGTCAGCTCGCCGCTTCGGCCGCAACCGACATGAACGAGTGGTGGCCGGTGGCTCGACAGCCGATCCTGAACCTGCAGGCCCACTCGACCCGTTCCGTCCCCGCGAGACAGCGAACGAGCTACGCGATCAGTTCGGCGAACTGATCACCCTCGCCGTCGTCCGCCACGCGCGGCGCGACCCTGCCCAACCATGACCACTCTCTTGATCAAAGGAACCTGATGTACACCCTGATGGTGCTCTACGGCCAACCCACCAACCCCCACGCCTTCCGCACGTACTACCAGGACACCCACCTTCCCCTCGCACGGAAACTTCCCGGTGTCCGCGCAATCCGCTACACGGTCGACGTTGCCGCGGCTGAAGGCCCCGCACCGTACGGCGCGATCTTCGAGGCGGACTTCGATTCAGCAGAGGCCATGTCCGCAGCGTTGACATCACCCGAAGGCACCGCCGCCCAAGCCGACGTGCCCAATTTCGCCACCGGGGAAGTACAGATACTTCACTTCGAACCCACCGCGACCTGACGGTCGGTCACAATCCCACGCGGGGTTCTTCGACAGCTGAAGCCATCCAGCGACAGTATCTCGAATAAACATCCACCCAATCCGTTGCGACGTGATCAGCCTCGCCTTCAACCAAGAGCCGTGGGGTGCCTGCGGTCACATCCGCCACAATCGGACACATGAAGAGTGTCGGCGCCGAAGCCGAGGAAGTCGACACCACGGACGCAGGCACTCCACTGCACACGGCCAACGCTCGGGGAAGAAATGTACGAAGACCTCTTCGGCCATGAGCTTGAATGGCAACGGCAATCCAGATGTCGCGGGATGGGGACCGAGCTGTTCTTTCCACAAGATGGAGAGTCCTTGCACCAGCGATCCAGAAGGGAGCGCGCCGCTAAACAACTCTGCTCTACCTGTCCTGTCGCGGAAAGATGCCGTTCCTACGCAGTGAGTACCTCCGAGCCACACGGAATTTGGGGCGGTTTATCCACCCGAGAGCGTCGGGCATCAATTCCACACACGTATCAGCGAGGCGCCCGCGCTCCACGGCCCTCGCGCGAAACAGACGACAGTGCTATCGGTCATCGCGGCGCACCCCCCAACGTGACGCCACCGAGCAGGAGGTAGCCGGATACACCGACGATCCTGCCAGGAGGCATCAGCTGGTCCACGGTGACACTGAAACACTTTGGCGGACCATCGATCTCGACCCGAGGCGGCGTGCACTTGGACACTGTCGAACGACCGACTCGCACGTGACCTCCGCGTACGCAACGCCGTCACGTGAGACGCAGTCCCCGCCCGGCCATTCACCGTCCCACCGACGGCTTTCACACCCAAAATTCCGCCCCCGAAGGGGACGAAGCACTTCATGAGCATTCTCACACTGCCCATCGCACCCCTGTACACCATCGTCATGCCAATCTTGACGACAACTCGTACCCACAAGCTCTTTGACATGTCGGACACCACCGCGACGAATCCCGATGAGTCTCCACATTCCGGATGGCGACATGATCACCACTCAGCCCCGAACCAATTTTCCCGCAACGACGACTGAGCCCCTCCCGAATGCGCTTACTGCGAAGCGATGCATTCGGGCGGGCGTCTTCACCGACGTTTGTTCAACGGACGCACTCCCCCACGTCGGCGGAATGGCGACTCGGACATATCAACGCCCGCGTTGCCACCATCCAGAAATTTCACCCGACACAATAAAGTTACGCCAACTCGGCACCTCCTAAAACGCCAGCGTCGTCGCGCCCTGCGCCAGGCAGCCCAATCTTCTTGAGAGCATCGGCTGGCGGGTCAGCGTGCCACCATCAACAGTGATGGTTTGCCCTGTGATGTAACTCGCATCGTCGGAGACAAGGAAGGCCACCACCGATGCGATCTCCGCCGGCATACCGAGTCTGCGCATCGGTACGTACCGTGCGATGACCTCATCGGATAGGTCGGCGACCAACGGATCAACCATCGGTGTTCGTATGCAGCCGGGCGCAACGCAGTTGACCCTGATACTTTCATCTGCCCACTCAATGGCGCTGGTCTGAGTCAGAGACATCAGTCCGGCTTTCGAGGCGTTGTAGGGCGCGAAGTTGGCTTCGGCCGCCAGACCGTTGACCGAGGCGATGTTGACGATCGATCCGCCGCCGGTGGACCGCATGGAACGCGCCGCCGCGGCAGAGGTGAGTGCCGCACCACGCAAGTTGTTGTGCAAACTGGCATCCCATCCTTCGGCCGTCATGTCAACCATGGCGATCGGCTGATAGATGCCAGCATTATTGACAAGATGATCGACCCCGCCGAACAGATCGATACTACGACCGACAATGCTGTTACCCACTTCCGGATCCGCCAGATCCGCAGCCATTCCGGCAACGTGACCGTTGTGCTGGTTCAGTTCCGCAGCCACTGCATCGACCTGGTCTGCATTCCGCGAGCAGATCAGCACCTGGTGGCCTCGCCGTGCAAACAGCTCTGCGCAGGCATAACCGATCCCCTTGGTACCGCCGGTGATAATAACGCGTTGGGCCACACCGGATGTTGAGTTATTCACAGTTGCTCCTTTCCTCGATTGGATGAATTTTGCGCCGGCCGGGCGCGGGCCGAATCAATCGTGTCGTGCACACGGTGGGACCCGAAATACGCTGCACCCGAATCGCCAATCACTGCGTGATCGGCTTTCCCAGCGGAGGTTGTCCCGGGTCTCGTAGAACTTGAGGTGGCGGTCCCCCGCTCGAGACCCGCCGTGTGGTAGGTGTCGGGCGTTCCTCCAAGAACTCCGACAGCAAGGGACCGCCGTGACGAAGACTACCCAGAGCCGCCCCGTGGACGAGAAGGTGCCGGCGATGCCGGAGCAGGTCACTGTGGCGATGGCCGAGATCGCCGAGAACATGCACGAGGGCCTGCTGGCGTTGGCGGTCGGCGCCGGCCTGCAGGTCAT
>SEEV01000572.1 GCA_004211695.1 Rhodococcus sp. (in: high G+C Gram-positive bacteria) | reverse complement strand
TCGGGTTCCTGGTGCTGCCGTTCCTGCTCGGCTTCCGGCTCACCTGCTACTACTACCGCAAGGCCTACTACCGGTCGGTGTGGTTCTCGCCGCCCGCGTGCGCGGTCGCGGAGCCCCATAGCACCTACACGGGTGAGACGCGCCTGCCGCTGATCGTCCAGAACGCGCACCGCTACTTCTTCTACGTCGCACTCGTCGTCTCGCTGATCAACACGTACGACGCGATCCGCGCGTTCCACGGCGCCGACGGCGGTTTCGGAATCGGGCTCGGCACACTCATCATGGTCTGCAACGTGATCCTGCTCTGGGCGTACACGGTCTCCTGCCATTCCTGCAGGCACGTCATGGGCGGCAGGCTCACCCACTTCTCCAAGCACCCGATCCGGTACCGGCTCTGGACCGGGGTCAGCACACTGAACACCCGGCACATGCAGCTCGCCTGGACCACCCTCGCCACGCTGATCGTCACCGACTTCTACGTGATGCTCGTGGCGAGCGGGACCATCTCCGATTTGCGCCTGATCAACTGACTTCACCGAAGAGGGAGTGGAATGACGGAAGTCGAACGGCACCAGTACGACGTCGTGGTCATCGGTGCCGGGGGCGCCGGACTGCGAGCCGTCATCGAGGCCCGGGAGCAGGGCCTGTCCGTCGCCGTCGTCTGCAAGTCGCTGTTCGGCAAGGCGCACACGGTCATGGCGGAGGGCGGCTGCGCCGCCGCGATGGGAAACGCCAACGAGAAGGACACGTGGCAGACCCATTTCCAGGACACGATGCGCGGCGGCAAGTTCCTCAACAACTGGCGCATGGCCGAACTGCACGCCCGCGAGGCTCCCGACCGGGTGTGGGAGCTCGAAACGTACGGCGCACTGTTCGACCGGACCCCGGACGGCCGGATCAGCCAGCGCAACTTCGGCGGTCACACGTATCCGCGGCTCGCGCACGTCGGCGACCGCACCGGTCTCGAACTGATCCGCACCATGCAGCAGAAGATCGTGTCGCTGCAGCAGGAGGATTTCGCCGCCAGCGGCGATTACGAGGCCCGGATCAAGATCTTCGCCGAGTGCACCGTCTCCGAACTCACCAAGGACGGCGACCGGATCTCGGGCGCCTTCGGATACTGGCGGGAGAGTGGACGTTTCGTCCTGTTCGAGGCGCCCGCCGTCGTGATGGCCACGGGCGGAATCGGCAAGTCGTTCAAGGTGACGTCGAACTCGTGGGAGTACACCGGCGACGGTCACGCGCTGGCCCTGCGCGCCGGCGCCAACCTCATCAACATGGAGTTCGTCCAGTTCCACCCCACTGGCATGGTGTGGCCGCCCAGCGTCAAGGGCATCCTCGTGACGGAGGGCGTCCGCGGCGACGGCGGTGTCTTGAAGAACTCCGACGGCGACCGGTTCATGTTCTCGTACATCCCGCCGGTCTTCAAAGGCCAGTACGCCGAGACCGAAGAAGAGGCCGACGGCTGGTACAAGGATTCCGACAACAACCGCCGCACACCGGATCTGCTGCCCCGCGACGAGGTGGCACGGGCCATCAACTCCGAGGTCAAGGCCGGACGGCAGACCCCGCACGGCGGGGTGTACCTCGACATCGCCTCGCGGATGCCGGCTGACGAGATCGTCCGGCGCCTGCCGTCGATGTACCACCAGTTCAAGGAACTCGCCGACGTCGACATCACCAAGGAGCAGATGGAGGTCGGGCCCACCTGCCACTACGTGATGGGCGGCATCGAAGTCGATCCCGACAGCGGGTCGTCCAGCGTCGCCGGCCTGTTCGCCGCGGGGGAGTGCTCCGGCGGGATGCACGGTTCCAACCGGCTCGGCGGCAACTCACTGTCCGACCTGCTCGTGTTCGGGCGCCGCGCGGGGCTCGGGGCAGCGGAGTACGTGAAGTCGCTGCAGGAACGGCCGGCCGTCTCCGCGGGCGCGGTGGATGCGGCGGCCCGGATGTTGTTGTCGCCGTTCGACCCCGCAGTCGGGGAGGGGGGCACCACCGAGAACCCCTACACCCTCCACACCGAACTGCAGCAGACCATGAACGATCTCGTCGGCATCATCCGCAAGGAAGACGAGATCGTCCGCGCCCTCAAGAAGCTCACCGAGATCAAGGGCCGCATCGGGGGCGTCGAGGTGGAGGGGCATCGCCAGTTCAACCCCGGCTGGCACCTCGCCGTCGACCTCCGGAACATGGTGCTGGTCAGCGAGTGCGTCGCGCAGGCGGCTCTGCTGCGCACCGAAAGTCGCGGCGGGCACACCCGCGACGACCATCCCAGCATGGAAGCGGACTGGCGCAACACCCTGCTGGTGTGCAGCGTGGTCGGCGACATGTCCGCGCATCCCGACGCCGTGGTTCCGGACGTCACGGTGACCCGCGAGCCGCAGCTCCCGATGCGCGCAGACCTGCTCGAGCTCTTCGACATCGACGAACTGGCCAAGTACTACACCGACGCCGAACTTGCGGAACATCCGGGAAGGAAGGCCTGAGATGGGTTACGACGCACGGTTCCGGGTGTGGCGCGGCGACGCCGACGGCGGCGAGCTCCAGGACTATTCCATTCCCGTCAACGAGGGTGAGGTGGTGCTCGACATCATCCACCGGTTGCAGGCCACCCAGACGCCGGATCTGGCCGTGCGGTGGAATTGCAAGGCGGGCAAGTGCGGGTCGTGTTCCGCGGAGATCAACGGCCAGCCGCGGCTTTTGTGCATGACGCGGATGTCGACGTTCACGGAGGACGAGGTGGTGACGGTGACGCCGCTGCGCGCGTTCCCCGTCATCCGCGACCTCGTCACGGACGTGTCGTTCAACTACGCGAAGGCCCGGGAGATCCCGTCCTTCACCCCGCCGCCGGGTCTCGGTCCGGGCGAGTACCGGATGCAGCAGATCGACGTCGAGCGGTCGCAGGAGTTCCGCAAGTGCATCGAGTGTTTCCTCTGCCAGAACACGTGCCACGTCATCCGCGATCACGACGACAACAAGCCGGCGTTCTCCGGCCCCCGCTTCTTCATCCGCGTCGCCGAATTGGAGATGCATCCACTCGACACCGCGGACCGTCGTGAGGCGGCGCAGGAAGAGTTCGGTCTCGGACTTTGCAACATCACCAAATGCTGCACCGAGGTCTGCCCGGAAGGGATAAAGATCACCGACAACGCCATCATTCCGATGAAGGAGCGGGTGGTCGACCGCCGGTACGACCCGCTCGTCTGGTTGGGCAACAAGCTCTT
>SEEV01000571.1 GCA_004211695.1 Rhodococcus sp. (in: high G+C Gram-positive bacteria) | reverse complement strand
GCACCCGGCCCGTCTTCGAACCGCAGGTCGTCGTCCACCAGCACCGGCATGCCCTCCGGGATCAGCGGCCGATGCTCGACATCCCACGACTCCCACCCCACGGACGAAAACAAGCTCATCAAGATCATGACCGAAGACCATAGAAACACCACACGACCTACGCAAAGCAGAAACACCGAGGTCGCCCGCACGGCAATGACGAATCACGACACAGAAACTAAGCAAAAGAAATGTGACGCAAGTCGTGCAGGGTCCAGTTCGTACCCCGTCGCTCGTTGGCGCGCTGAAGAATTCGCCGCATCGCCCAGTACGTCAGCGGACGAGCTGGGCCGCGCCTGGTACGCCACAACGAATCGCCCGGGGTCGGCATCCCCGCCTCGGCGAGGTACTTGGCCAGAAAGATCAGCGACTCCGGCGAAACCGGGACCGCCTGCCGCAGCCGGCTACCCTTCGAAACGACGTAGACCAGCTGCCGTGACCAATCGACGTCATCGATGTCGATGCGCAGTAGCTCCGTCGCCCGAGCCCCGCTGGACACGTACATGCAGATCAGCGCCCGGTCCCGGTCGCACGACATCTCCCGGAATAGCTCATCCCACATCGTGTCGGGTATCGCCTTTGGTGCGGCGGCTGGAACGCGTTGCCGCAGTCTGGCTCGCCGCAGGGTCGGCGTCGGCTCCAAATGACTGCGATGCGCCAGCACCCTGCGCCGTTCCCCCGCCCGCTGGCACCGGGTTTATTACTGGCCCAGACCCATAGCGTGCGTGGAATTCATAGAAGCGGGACACCACGCTCAACGCGTGATTGATCGTCCGCGGCGCGTAGCCCGGTCCGAGAACCGCCTTCCCGTTCTTGGGTTCACCGCCCCACGCCCATCGCCCGACCGCGCGACTCGCTGCTGATTGCGTGCCGTCTTCATCCATCCGACCATCACCACAACCTCGGCCGACGACGCAGTCTCCCAGTCGACGTCAAGAGCCCCGAGGAAGCGGAACCAACGCAACAGATCGAACGCATAGCTCCGGCAGGTCAAGTCGCTCATGTCGCTCAGCGCCAGATCGCGCAAGAACAGCGTCACCGACTCGACCGGCTCAGCCGCACCGTCGACGACCAGGAACGGCGGAAAACGCCCGTCCTGCGCCGGGCGAACCTCGCGGATTCGCGGCGGGTCAGCCGCACCTTCCATCAGCTGCTGCCGAAGTGTCGAGTCCACCCGCACACCCTCCCGCATGTCCTGGCGGTTAGGTGACGATGGTGCAGTCAACTCGTATGTAATACGGCTGCTTGAGCGGTCGCCCAGACTTGCCGACCTTCTCGGTGGGGAACCACTCGTAGAACCCGGAGACCGGAATCAAGGCGCGTCTCGATTTGAAACTATGCCGGTAGGCGGGCTTTTCATGGACCGTTTCGGCGCGGGCGTTGATCATGCGGGAGCCGACCTTCGGGTCCTTGGCCCAGAACGGCGCCAGGCCCTTTCCGGACTAACGAAACGCGCCCCTGCCAGGTCACTGAGGAACGCCGAATGAGCGCCGGATGAGGATCCCCTTGCGATGCGCGCCCGTCGGCGAGAAGGTTCGTCTATGTCTGCAGCCGCCCTTCAGCCGCAGCTCTAGGTCGACCGCGGCTGGCCGGGATCCGCCGCCCAAAGCCGCCACCGGCGCGAGCGGCCTGACGAGAGTTGAGACGAAGGAGACGACCATGACCGACCCACTGCTCCTCGACCAGTTCCTGCCGACCTGGGACCACGAGATCTCCATGTCACAGCTGTTCCGGGCACCACCGGCCGAGGTCTTCGACGCGGTCACGAACCTCGACCTGTTCCGCCTCCCGGTGGCCCGGCTGTTGCTCGAGGCCCGCGGCCTGCCCGGCCGCCTGGCCAACGCGGCGGCCCGGCTACACGGCGAAACGGTCGTGCCGGAGCCGCCAACCTTCCGCGTGCGCGACCTGCCGGCCCGCGGCTGGATCCCGCTGGGCGAGCGGCCCGGAACCGAGCTGGTCTACGGCGCGGTCGGCCAGCCATGGAAGGGAACGGGTGGTTCGCCGCCGGAGCCCCCGGTCACTGCCGAGACCTTCGCGGCCTTCGCCGAGTCGGGGTTCGCCAAGCTTGCGGAGAGCACCGTTGTCACCCCGTACGGCGTCGGGGGGTGCGTGCTGACCATGGAGAGCCGGGTGGTGATGACCGACGAGGATAGCCGGCGCCGGTTCCGGCGCTACTGGCAAGCGGCCGGGCCGTTCATCCGGCTGATGCGCCCGACGGCGATGCGCGCCCTAGAGCGACAGCTGCATCACGGCGCCTCCCGCAGGCCGGTGCCATGACGCCCGAGAGGCCCGGAAGGCTTAGCCGTCTTCGCCGCTCAATTGAAGAGCCCGCCACCCATACCGGTCCGACCACCGAGGGCATCGTCCGCCGCGTCGAGCTGGGCGTCGCTAGCTTAGCTAGCCGAGCGAGGACCGGCATAGATCGCGGAGCGGGAACCACTCTGCCGCTTGTCCCACAAGGGATCGCTGACCGGTCACCAATGCAGCAACGGGATCCGTCACTACCCCGCCGAGTGGAAGATTGGCATGTGAACGGTCGTTGTGATGATGCAGTATCAAATCATGTCTCCGACCATCGGAACGATGCGGACCTGGAACCACGACGAGGGCTGGGGCGTCATCGACTCGCCCGAGACACCTGGTGGTTGCTGGATACACGCGACGACGCCTTCTACGAAGACTCGCATGGGCTTGGATCCTGGTCGTCAAGTGTATTTCGAGTGTGAACGCCTACCCGGGAAGGGGGTCCAGGACGGCTTCGACTTCGTCGCTACCGACGCATGGTACGTCGGCGACGAACCGTATCGCCGCCCCCAAGGGCCTAGCACCGGCGCGTACAGCACGTCGCTGACGATCACCCTCGACGACGACCCTGACCACAAGGCTCACCGGATTTCACCCGGGGTTTCGCCTGAGGAGTACTTCCGCCAGCTTCCCGGCGACAATTGACCGATCCCGATCCCGATCCCTTACATACACGGTCTGTGATCCGGGACGGATATCACGATCGCCTCGAAACACAGCGCCACGAGATCCTTGGGCGGCCCGAAGCCCGGGCCGATCCGTGGTTGGGTACTCAGCGCCTGGTCTCGTACCTGGTCAGGACCACGCCGTCAGGGAACGTCCCGGTCTCCACCAGGGTCAGGTTCACCCAGTTGTCCAGGGCCGCAAAGAACGGCGTGCCG
>SEEV01000570.1 GCA_004211695.1 Rhodococcus sp. (in: high G+C Gram-positive bacteria) | reverse complement strand
CGGTTCGTTCGAGAATTTTTCGGCCACCGCGCTCTTTCCCATGCTCACAACTTCGAGTAGAACAGGTTCTAGTGTTTGTGGCAAGGGTCACTTCTGACGACGGTCGATGCGGAGGCACAGGATGAAGCTCGGGTTGCAACTGGGGTACTGGGGCGCAGGGCCGCCGGCCAACGCCCCGGAGCTGATCGCCGCCGCCGAAGCCGAAGGATTCGACGCCGTCTTCGCCGCCGAATCGTGGGGTTCCGACGCGTTCACCCCCCTCGCCTGGTGGGGCTCGAGCACCGAACGCGTCCGCCTGGGCACGTCCGTCGTGCAGATCTCCGCCCGCACACCCACCAGCACCGCTATGCACGCCCTCACCCTCGACCACCTCAGCGGCGGCCGGGCAATCCTCGGCCTCGGCGTGTCCGGGCCGCAGGTCGTCGAGGGGTGGTACGGGCAACCGTTCACCAAGCCGCTCGCCCGCACGCGGGAGTACGTCTCCATCGTCCGCAAGGTGCTGTCACGGCAGGAACCCGTCACCAGCGACGGCCCGCACTTCCCGCTGCCCTACACCGGACCCGGCAGCACCGGACTGGGCAAACCGCTCAAGCCGATCACCCACCCGCTCCGCGCCGACATCCCCATCTGGCTCGGCGCGGAAGGTCCGAAGAACGTCGCGCTCACCGCCGAGATCGCCGACGGCTGGCTCGCCATCTACTACTCGCCCCGCCTCGCGCCCATGTACAACGAATGGCTCGACGAAGGCTTCGCACGCCCCGGCGCCCGGCGCAGCCGCGAAGACTTCGAAGTCGCGGCCACCTGCCAGGTCATCGTCACCCACGACCGGGACGCCGCCATCGCCGGCCTCAAACCGATCACCGCGCTATATGTCGGCGGCATGGGCGCCCCCGAACTCAACTTCCACGCCCAGGTCTACACCCGCATGGGCTACGGCGAACAGGTCGAGGAAATCGGCCGCCTCTTCCGCGCCGGCCGTAAGGACGAAGCCGCCGCCGTCGTCCCCGACGACATGGTCACCGAGACCACGATCATCGGCAACGTCGACGAAGTCCGCGCCGACGTCAAACGCTGGGCCGACGCCGGCGTCACCATGCTCCTCGTCTCCTGCCGCGACGCCGACCACGTCCGCGAACTGTCCTCCGCGGTCCTGGGCTGACCTCCCCTTTTTCCGGACGAACGGGACGCTCGTTGCGTCAGATCGAACGAGCGGCCCGTTCGTCCGAGCCGGGAGGTGTGGGTGATCCACAGGCGCGCAGATCTGGTCTGTCGGCTGGCCCCGTCCGCTGGCAGCATGAGCTGATGCGACGGGGGATGTGGGGTCAGCGGCCGGAACTGCTCGACCAGGTGGGGGTGGCCGGCGTCGTCCGGACGTCGGAATTGGAACGCCTCGGCGTTGCGCGATCGACGATCTCTGCGCGGTGCCGTGCAGGCGGGCCGTGGCAGCGGCTTCTGCCGGGAATCGTGCTCCCTCAGAACGGACGGCCGTCGTTCGAGCAACGCGCGCTAGCAGCGCTGATTTTCTGCGGTCGCAACTCGGTCGTCACCGGACGGTCGGCCCTGCGGTGCCACGGATTCGGTAGCTACTCCGGTGACGTCGACGTTCTCGTGGAGGTGGATCGGCGCGTGCAGTCCACGGGATTCGTCAAGGTCGAGCGCACATCACGCATGCCCGACGCCGACGTTCGCGGGAGTGTCGCATGTGCGCCATTGCCGAGAGCGCTGCTCGACGCCGCGCGCCGTTGCACGACCGTCGACGCGACGCGCGCGATGATCGCCGAGGTCGTCCAGCGCGGAGCGGTCACGGCGGACCAACTCGTCGTCGAACTCGAGGCCGGTAGTGGTCGTGGATCGGCCATCCCGCGGATCGTCCTCCGGGAGATGGCGGCGAACGTCCACTCCGTCCCCAAGGCGCACGTGCGCCGGTTGTGGATGAGCAGCGAACTTCCCGAGATGGTGTTCAACAGGAAGATCGTCGACGCTGCCGGACAGTTCATCGCGATGCCGGACGGCTGGATCGACGAAGTCGCATTCGCATGGGACATCGACTCACTCGACTGGCACCTGGCGCCGAAGCAGTACAAGCACACCGTCGAGCGTCGGACGCGTATGCAGAACGCCGGCATCATCGTGCTGCCGACACTGCCCAGCGGGGTCCGCGACATACCGGAGCGCGTGATCGCCGATCTGCAGGCGCACTTCGCGCTCGCCGCATCGCGTCCGCGGCCGAATGTCCGGATGCTGCCCTAACCGTCCGCTGCAACGAACGGGACGCTCGTTCGATCTGACGCAACGAGCGTCCCGTTCGTGCAAAAAAGGGGAAGGGGAGGGACCGGCGGGGACTAGCGACCCTCGAACTTCGGCGCCCGCTTTTCGGAGAACGCGCGGGGGCCTTCCTTCGCGTCGGCGCTCTTGAAGACCTCGGTGCCGAGGGCGGCGTCGATCTGGAAGGCCTCTTCCTCGTGCATGCCTTCGGTGTCGCGGATGGTCTTCAGGATCGCCTGGACGGCGAGGGGTCCGTTGGCGGAGATGAGGTCGGCGAGTTCGAGGGCCTTGTCGAGTGCCTGCCCGTCGGGGACGACGTGTCCGATGAGGCCGATCTCCTTGGCTTCGGGTGCCTTGATGTGACGTCCGGTGAGCAAGATGTCGGCGGCGACGGTGTACGGGATCTGCCGGACGAGGCGCACAGCCGAGCCGCCGAGGGGGAATAATCCCCATTTAGATTCGGACACACCGAATTTGGCGCTCTCGCCGGCGACGCGGATGTCGGTGCCCTGCAGGATCTCGGTGCCGCCGGCGATGGCGGGACCCTCGACTGCGGCGATGAGGGGCTTGGTGAGGCGCCGGCCCTTGAGGAGCGCCTCGATCCTGGACAGGTCCCAGCCGCCACCCGAGAAGGAGTCGCCGGGGTGCTGCGACGTCATGGCCTTGAGGTCGGCGCCGGCGCAGAACGCGCCGCCGGCGCCGGTGAGGATGGCGACCCGGATGTCCGGGTCGGAGTCGACCTGATCCCAGGCGTCCTTCATGATCGCCATCATTTCGCCGGACAGTGCGTTCTTCGCCTCGGGGCGGTTCATGGTGACGATCAGGACGTGCCCGCGCTTCTCGACGAGGCAGTGTGGCGACTGTGCCGAAATGTCGGATTTCTCGGTCGTTGTAGAGGACACTGAAGTCTCCCGAAGGGTGTGTGAGCTGGCTCTCAAATTGGGTCTTGCCAGAAACGGTAACACGTTCTACTT
>SEEV01000148.1 GCA_004211695.1 Rhodococcus sp. (in: high G+C Gram-positive bacteria) | reverse complement strand
CGGTAGGTGATCAGTCGGTCTGCGGTCGCGAGGGCGTTGTCGTAGAGGAAGTTGCACTCGAGCTGGCCGGGGTCCTCGTAGTCGGACTGGATCATCTCGAAGCCCATTTCCTGGGCGTACTGGGTGATGCGCTTGAGGATCGGCATCATTTCCGCGATGTGCTCGAGGTGGTAGGACGGGCCCACCCAGTCGGGGAAGAAGGAGGCGGAGCGGTCGATGGCGTCCGGGCCGCTGAACCAGCTCATCTCCGGCTCGCACCCGGTGCGGAGCTCGAGTCCCGTCTCTTCCCGGAAGGCGGCGATGACGCGCTTGAGGTTGCCGCGGGCGTCGGCTTCCTCCGGTTCACCCGGTCCGACTTCCTCGCGCAGCGAACGGAAATGGTCGCAGAAGACTCGTGCCACGCTCGGATCCCACGGCAGGATCTGCGCCGTGGCCAGGTCGGGCACCAGGAGGCCCTCCCGGGTGCTGATGCCGCCCGGTCCGAGCAGCTCACCGGCCAGGCTCGCCTGCAGGCCGCCGGCGACGGCGTAGCCGAAGGGCACACCCTTGCGGCCGGCGGTCTCGAGGAAATATTTGACCGGCATGACCTTTCCGAGGACGCGGCCCTGCACACTCACGTACTGGCAATGCACGTGCGTGACACCGCGTTCGTCGAACAGCTGCCGACACCGTTCCAGTTCGGATTCGCGGGCGGGATCGCTGAGCGCAAGCTCCAGCGGGGTCGTGTGTTCGCGGGGGGTGGGCATTGTTGGCCTCCGGGGTCTCAAGATATTGTGCTGCGCCGCGCACCATCGGAGTGGGCGTTTCGGCGGATGGATGCGTGCGGCGCACGGGGAACCCAGGGCCGAACCCTGAGTCATGAATCTAACATCAGAAATTAGATGTTATCTGCTCGGTGTGGAGCGCGCAAGCCCTGCTCTCTCAAATGTCCTCCGTGTCAAGACCGGTCGGTACGAACCGTCGAGGTACGGAGGGTGAAACCGGGCATGGAGGTGTCGTGAGTCATCCGTGCTTGATCCAGACGTGCTTTACCTGGGTGAATTCGTCGATGCCGTAGCTCGACCCTTCGCTGCCGTACCCGGAATCCTTGACGCCGCCGTGTGGCATCTCGGGAAGCATCGACAGGTGGTCGTTCATCCAGACGGTGCCGAACTCGAGACGCGGGGCGGTGCTCATCGCCCGACTCAGGTCGCGAGTCCACAGGGACGCGGCCAGCCCGAAGGGGGTCCCGTTCGCCCACTCCACCGCCTGGGCGTCGTTGTCGAACGGCTGCACGGTCACGACCGGCCCGAAAATCTCCTCCTGCACGATCGGGTCACCCTGCTCGACGCCGGAGATCACCGTCGGGGTAACGAAATTGCTGTCGGAGTCCGGGGCGAGGTGCCCGGTCAGGATCTTCGCGTTCTGGGCGCCATGGATGTAGCCGACCACTCGATCGCGGTGTCCGCGATAGGCAAGCGGACCCATCTCGATGTGCTCACCCTCCTCGGGCGGACCGACTCGGACCGACTCGAATGCGGATACGAGGCGATCGAGAAGGGCGTCGTAACAAGACTTCTCCACCAGAAGGCGCGTCGCCGCCAGGCAGACCTGGCCGGAGTTGACCGTCGCGGCATGACGAATGCCCGCGGCCACCGCATCGAGATCGGCGTCGCCGAACACGATGGCGGGACAGTTGCCACCCAGCTCGAGATGCACCCGTTTGAGGGTGTGTGCCGCCGCGCCGGCCACCGCTCTTCCGGTGGCGACGGCGCCGGTGACCGACACCATCCGAATCTTGGGATGCTCGGACAGCGCAGAGCCGACCGGAACACCCTGTCCGGTAATGACGTTGAGGACTCCGGGTGGCAGGATCGGGGCCGCCAGTTCGGCGAGTGCCAGCGTCGTCAACGGGGTCTGCTCGGCGGGTTTGAGCACGCAGGCGTTCCCTGCGGCGAGTGCGGCGCCGGCCTTCCAGATCGCGCCCATCAGGGGGAAGTTCCACGCGGTGATCAGGCCGACCACCCCGATGGGTTCCCGGCGCACGATCGAGGTGGTACCGCGGCGGAATCCATTGGACGCCAATCCCTCCGAGCTGCGTATCGCACCGGCGAAGAAGCGCAGACCGTCGATCGCCTCGTCGACCTCGCCGCGCGCGAGCAGGATCGGCTTGCCCACATTCGCCGATTCGAGATCGGCCAGCTCGCTCCCGTTCGCGGCCATTGCGTCGGCCAGGGCGAAGAGAAGCTCCGAGCGCTCCCGCGGCGTCGTCTCCCGCCATGTCTGCCAGCCGGATTCGGCGGCATCGACCGCACGGTCGACGTCGAAGCGTGCGCTTACTGCCGCCTCGGCGATGGTCTTCCCCGTGGCCGGATTGGTGATCGGTGCACGCGCACCGTCGACGGGATCGACCCACCGCCCGCCGATGAAGTTCTGACTGCGCACCAGTGTCATGCCTCTGCTCCTTCGTTGACATCCTTACCTCAAACCTATAATGTCAGAGGTTAGAAGGCAAGACTGGTTGAGTACGAGAATGGAGGTAGTCGAGTTGAGTGCGAATCCCGTGCACACCGTCGATTCCGACCCGAGCAGACATTTGTGGATGCATTTCAGCAACATGGGGGCGTATGCGCAGGGGGCCGAAGTCCCGGTCATCGTCCGCGGCGAGGGTTGCTATGTGTGGGACCGGCACGGGAACCGGTACCTCGACGGCCTGAGCTCGCTCTACTGCGTGAACGTCGGTCACGGCCGCACCGAGTTGGCTGAGGCCGCAGCCAAGCAGGCTACCGAGTTGGCCTTCTTCCCGACGTGGTCCTTCGCTCATCCCCGCGCGATCGAACTCGCAACCAAGATCGCCGACCTGGCACCTGCGGATCTCAACCGGGTGTTCTTCGTCGGTGGTGGCGGCGAAGCCGTGGACTCCGCCTTCAAGCTCGCACGGCAGTACCACAAGATTCGCGGCAATGGCGGCAAGTACAAGGTGATCTCCCGCAACACCGCATATCACGGCACCACCTTGGGCGCGCTGGCGGCGACCGCGTTGTCGCCGGCAAGAGCGCCTTTCGAGCCGCTGCCCATCGGTGGAAGCCACGTGACGAATACCAACGTCTACCGGTTGGACCCGCAGGCAGTGGATACGCTCGCCGAGGCGATTCGGGACAGAATCGAGTTCGAGGGACCGGACACCGTCGCGGCGGTGATCCTCGAACCGGTCCAGAATTCGGGAGGCTGTTTCGTCCCGCCGGAGGGCTACTTCCAGCGCGTACGGGAGATCTGCGATCAGTACGACGTCCTGCTGATCTCCGACGAGGTCATCTGCGCGTTCGGACGCCTGGGCGAGTGGTTCGGCGCCCAACGGTTCGACTACGTGCCCGACATCATCACCACGGCCAAGGGCCTCACCTCGGCGTACGCGCCGATGGGCGCGGTCATCGCCTCCGACCGCGTCATGGAGCCGTTCCTCGCCGACAACAACGTGTTCATGCACGGTGTCACCTTCGGTGGGCACCCGGTCGCCTCGGCGGTCGCGCTGGCGAACATCGAGCTGATGGAGAGCGAGAAGATGCTCGAAAACGTCCGCGCCAACGAACCGGTGTTGCGCGGAATGCTCGAGTCGCTGCGTGACATTCCCTTGGTCGGTGACGTACGCGGTGCGGGTTACTTCTGGGCGATCGAACTGGTCAAGGACCCCGCGACGAGGCAACGCTTCTCGTCGGCCGAGGGCAAGGCGCTGCTGGCTTTCCTTGCCCCCGAACTCTATCGGCGGGGACTGATCTGCCGCGCGGACATGCGCGGAGATCTCGTGGTCCAACTGGCGCCGCCGCTCATCGCCGGCCCCGAACACTTCGCCGAGATCGAGACCATCCTGCGATCGACACTCGTCGATGCCGCGGCGCTCTCGTTGCCGACCGACTGACCCGAGGAGAAACCTGATGAGCAGCACGATCGACACCACCGGTCTGCCCGCGTACCAGATGTACATCGATGGACACTGGGTCGCCGCCGGGTCCGGGGCCCGCTATGCCACCACCAACCCGTACACCCAGGAGCCGTGGTCGACGGCCCCCGACGCCGGCGCCGCCGACGTCGACCGCGCCGTCGCCGCCGCCCGCGCCGCCCTGACCACCGGGCCTTGGTCGACCACCACCGGCGCCGAACGGGCCCGGTTGATGCGCACCCTCGCAGACCTGCTCGAGCGCGATGCCGCCGCACTCGGCGCCATCGAGACCACGGACAACGGCAAACTGTTGCGCGAGATGGCCGCCCAGATGGCCTATCTCCCCCAGTGGTACCGGTACTACGCCGGAATCGCCGAGACACTCGGCGGGGACACCCTGCCGTCCGATCGCCCCAATTTCTTCATCTACACCCGACGTGAGCCGGTTGGCGTGGTCGGAGCCATCCTGCCCTGGAACTCGCCGCTGATGCTGCTGGCGTGGAAGCTCGCGCCCGCCCTCGCTGCCGGCTGCACCCTCGTCGTCAAGCCCTCGGATTACACCCCGGCCTCGACCCTCGAATTCGCCCAGCGGATGGACGAGGCGGGCTTTTCCGCGGGCGTCTTCAACGTCGTGACCGGCACCGGTCCGGAGGTCGGCAAGGCACTCGCCGGCCACCCCGGCATCGACAAGGTCGCCTTCACCGGTTCCACCACCGTCGGTATCGAGGTCGGCCGCGCGGCCCTGCAGAACATGACCCGGGTGCTGCTCGAACTCGGCGGCAAGTCCGCCCAACTGGTGTTCCCCGACGCAGATCTGGAAGCCGCCGCCAACGGTGTCATCGCCGGCGTATTCGCCGCTACCGGGCAGACCTGCCTGGCCGGTTCTCGCCTGCTGGTCCACGAATCCGTCCACGACGAGCTGGTCGAGCTGATCGTGCGCCGCGCGCAGACCATCGTGCTGGGCGACCCGACGGATCCGGCCACCGAGATGGGACCGGTGGCGAACGAGAGGCAACTCGCCTCGGTGCTCGGGATGATCGACAAGGCGGTCGCCGACGGCGCCACCGTCGCCACCGGTGGTGGCCGATCACCCAGCCCCGGCGGACTGTTCGTCGAACCCACCGTGCTCACCGACGTCCGGCCGGACATGTCCATCGCGCAGGAGGAAGTCTTCGGCCCGGTGCTCGCCGTGACGCGCTTCTCGACCGAGGACGAAGCACTCGAATTGGCCAACGGCACCCGATACGGCCTTGCCGCCGGAGTGTGGACCCGTGACCTGCAGCGCGCACATCGCGTCGCGGCCGCCGTCACGGCCGGCACCGTGTGGATCAACGCCTACCGGGTGGTCGGACCGGGCGTGCCGTTCGGCGGTTTCAAGGGCAGCGGGTGGGGCCGAGAAAATGGACCGGACGCAGTCCTCGAATTCACCGAAACCAAGGCTGTGTGGGTCGAATTGACCGGCGCCACCCGCGACCCCTTCACGATCGGCTGAGGTGACCACCATGGACTCCTCGAATTCCGGGCGCGTGAAGGTCGGCATCGTCGTCGGCGTCGAACACGGGGACTTCGGGATGTGGACGAACGTGCCCACCGCGATGCTGCCGACCACCTACGTCGAGGCCGTCCGGCGCGCCGGGGGGACCGCACTGCTGTTCCCGGCCGACGGCGAGGTGGCCGAAAACCCGGACCAGGTACTCGATCTCGTCGACGCGGTCATCCTGGCCGGGGGACGTGACATCGGCTCGGCGACGTACGGCCACTCCGCCCACGCCGCCACTGCCGAACCCGACGTCACGCGCGATCGCGCCGAGCTCGCGGTGGCCCGCCGCGCCCTCGAACTCGACGTCCCGATCCTCGGCATCTGCCGCGGAATGCAGATGCTCAACGTCGCCTTCGGTGGAACACTCGACCAGCACCTGCCCGACTCGCTGGCCCACGAGGACCACGCCGCCCACGACGGTGTGTTCGGCAAGCACGAGGTCACCCTCGTCACGGACACGGTCGCCGCTGGCGCCTACCAGTCCGACACCGCGACCGTGTATTCCGCACACCACCAGGGCGTCGGCCGGCTCGGCGCGGGGCTGACGGTCAGTGCGCACTCGGTGCCGGACGGGGTGATCGAGGCCATCGAGTCCCCCGAGCATGCGTTCGCGCTAGGTGTGTTGTGGCACCCCGAACAGGACCCGATGAGTCCCCTGTTCCGGGCGTTCCTCGACCACGTCGACGGCCGGGCACGCCACCGCCACAACGGCTCCTGACCGCCCGGGCACACCCGGCAGACTCCGGCCGTACCCAGCGCGGTACAGCCACCCACCACTCAGGGAAGAGAGGCCCCAACATGAAAGTCACCGTAGACACCGCGGTGTGCGCCGACCACGGACAGTGCATCTTCAGCGCGCCGAAAGTATTTCAATTCGACGACGATGGGAGGCTGGTCTGGGAGCCGGCGCCCGACGAATCCCTTCGCGCGTCCGTCGAAGAGGCCGCGGACGTATGCCCCGTCCAGGCGATCCGTGTGGACGATTAACCGATGACACCACGGATTGTCATCGTCGGAGGGTCCCTCGGCGGGCTGCGCGCCGCTGAGCAACTGCGCGTCAACGGCTGGTCGGGTGAGCTGACGGTCGTCGGCGCCGAGGCTCATCTGCCCTACAATCGTCCGCCGCTGTCGAAGAACGTCTTGGTCGCCTCCGACGCCAGTGCACTCGGCGCCACCGAATTGGTCAACTATCCAGGCGTGGCCCTGCGCCGGCGCACGCACGTCGAGGACGTGTCGTGGGTGACGGGCACCGAGGTAACCGGGGCCGTGCTGGCGGACCGCGTCGTGCATGCCGCCGACGGGCGCACGCTCGTCTATGACGGTCTGGTCGTCGCCACCGGCCTGCGGCCCCGCCGATTGCCGATCGAAGGTTTCGGCTCGCAGCGGCACGTACTGCGCACTCTCGACGATGCGATCGCACTGCGTGAGCAACTGACCGCGGGAGCTTCTGTGGTGGTCGTCGGCGGCGGCTTCATCGGCTGCGAGGTCGCCGCCAGTGCCCGCCGCGCCGGATGCCGGGTCACGGTCGTCGAGCCGTTCGCCGCACCGATGCTGCGCCCGCTCGGCTCCGAACTCGCCCGGACGCTGCAGACCTTCCACGAAGAGCAGGGCGTGGCGTTCGAGCTGGGCAGGTCGGTCTCGGCCCTGATCGGACGGTCATCGGATCCCGACGTGCTCGGTGCGGTCGTCCTCGACGACGGGACCGAACTCGAGGCCGACGTGCTGGTCGAGGCAGTCGGGTCACGGCCCAACGTCGAATGGCTGGACGGGAACGGCCTGGACCTGTCCGATGGCGTCCTCTGTGACAACCTGATGCGCGTCGAAGGGCGCGACGAGGTGGTGGCGGTCGGGGACGTGGCTCGATTCCCGAACCCGAGATTCGACAGCACCCCGCGCCGCGTCGAGCACTGGTGCGTTCCCGCCGACACCGCGCAGCGCGCCGCCACGACCTTGATCCGCGGACTGAGCCCCGCCGACAGCGGTGCCGGGGATCCGGCACCGTTTGCGCCGCTGCCGGCCTTTTGGAGCGACCAATTCGACGTCAGGATCCAGGGATTCGGGCGCACCGACCACGCTGACCGTATCGAGGTCCTGGAGGGCGGCTTCACCCCCGGATGGGCATCGGAGGGTGTCGTGGTCGGCTACTTCAGACAGTCCACGATGACCGGCGTCGTCATCGCCGGCGGTACGCCTGCGCAACGGCTGCGGCACCAAGCCCTTCTCGAGGCCGTGGGCTGACCCCACGAACGCCGCGTTGGCACCGGGCCCTACGCCCCCGTCGCGGGGCACACGGACTCGAGTCGGCTCACCCCGTCACCGTCTGACGGATCCGCACTCCCGCATCCGAAGGCTGTCCCTTTGCTGTCTTTCCAGTGGCGAACTACTGGCCCTACCAAGGGCATTCGAGCTGTGTGACAAGCCAGTTGCGTGCGATTCCGAAGCTCAACGGATTCGCGGGTTCTGGCCGCGAAGAATCAATACTAAAAACTCTAGTGTATGAGGTTAGATGGTGTTAGATTGTGATCGCGCTCATAGTTGATGAAGGAGAGAGTGTCGATGAACGAAGTATTTGACGTAGTTGTCGTGGGGGCCGGATTTGCCGGCATTACCGCCGCCCGAGACCTGACCGCGGAGGGGAAGTCGGTCGTCGTTCTCGAGGGACGCGATCGCATCGGTGGCCGTACCTACACCGATGACAAGATCGGGCGGGCGGTGGAACTCGGTGGCGCCTACGTGCACTGGACACAGCCGAATCTGTGGCGGGAGATGCAGCGGCACGGTCTCGAACTGTCGACCCCCGTGCCGATCGAGCGCGTTCACTGGCTGGCCGACGGCGCAGTGCATTCGGGCACCGAGGCGGAATTCGACGCCCTCGTCTGCCCGAGTATGGAGCGGTTCGTCGAGGACGCCCGCGAGCATTTCCCGTTTCCCTACGACGTCCACGCGACGGACATCGGGGAGATCGATCTGGAGACCTTCACCGATCGGATGAAGCGACTCGATCTCGACCCGGCGGAACGTGACATGCTCGACGGCATCCTCTCCTACACTGTGGCCGCACCCGACCAGCAGGCGGTGTCGCAGCTGCTCCGTTGGGCTGCACTGTATTTCGGTGACTGGCGCGTTCTCTGGGAATCGGGTGCCTACTGGCGCATCGCGACCGGAACCAAGAGCCTGATCGAAGCGATTGCCGCAGAGTCCTCAGCTGATATCCGGCTGTCGACTCCGGTGTCGGCAATCGCGAACGACGGCGACGAAGTGCTCGTCACCACCCGGGCGGGTGAGACGATCCGGGCCAGGGCCGTCGTTGTGACCGTGCCTGTCAACGCCCTCAACACGATCGAGTTCTCGCCCGCGTTGAGCGAGGGCAGCCAGCGCCTCGCCGACGAAGGTCATCCGATGCGCAACCGCAAGATGTGGGTCCGGGCCAAGGGCGAGATCGAGGCATTCACCGCTTACGCCCCACTGGGAGCTAACCCCATCACCATTGCCATGACCGAATACCGTCTCGACGGTGACACGTTGATCGTGTGCTTCTGTCCCGACGCCACAGCGATCGACCCCGACGACAAGGGCGCGGTCCAGGACGCGTTGCGCGCGTATGTGCCCGACCTCGAGGTCGTGGACACCGACGGGCACGACTGGCTGGACGACGAATTCTCGCAGGGCACCTGGATGATGATGCGTCCCGGACAGTTGTCATCGGCAGTCCCGGACATTCAGAAGCCGCACGGCCACGTCTATTTCGCCGGCAGCGACATCGCACCATCGTTCGTCGGGTGGATCGAGGGTGCTCTCGAAAGCGGCGCCCTCGCCGCTCGGAATGTTGTCCGCGATCAGGCGGCCGGCAGCCCGCGGGCCTGACAGCCGCCCCCAATACCAACACTCGACCACTAGATCCTCCCGGGTGTGCCTGTACGTGAACACGGCACACCCGGGGCACAGAAGGGAATCCCCGTGCGCCCCGGCTTGCACAATTTCGTCAAGGACATGGACAAGGCCTGGGCGGCAGAGCAGCCCCACGAGGCTATAGCCGCGCATTTCGCGAAAGACGGCGTCCTGCACGACATGACCTCACCCGGCCCGGCTACCGGCCGAGCTGCGATCGCCGAAGCGCTGAGCGCTTTCACGAACGCCTTCTCCTCGATGGAGTTCCGAAGTTCCGTCATCGCCGACGATGGTGAGACCGCCACCGTCGAATGGACCGTGACCGGAATCCATACGGGCGACCTCGACGGAATCGCACCGACCGGCAACCGCATCGAGGTACGCGGCGTCAACCTGCTCAAATGCAACCCCGACGACGGGCAGTTGCTCGAAGAGCGCTCGTACTGGGACTCGGGGACGCTGCTACGTCAGCTCGGAGTCTTCGACAACTGATCAGAAAGTAGACACAGCGGCGCCCGGGGACCTCTCAGGGCGCCGTTGCTGTACGCACCGGCGCGCACCGGCCCCACGTTCGCGGCGGTACCACCCTCGCAACCCACACTCGAACGCCCACTCCCATCCCCTCACAATGGAGACCCAATGATGATGACACGCCTCATTGCGGTGACAGCCTTTGCCATTACGGCAGCGGTCGCCGCCACCAGCACCGCCAGTGCCGCCCCGGAGCAGGCCGACCCGCACCATGGTTCAGCCCTCGAAACGGAGATCCTTCCCGGTATTCACTACACCGCGAGCATCGTCGACAAGTCCGTCGTCCTGACGACCGACGCAGGCTCACTGACCACCCAGGGTAACCAGTTCCAAGTACTCGATACCGCCGGGAGTCTGGTAGCCGGCTTCCCGTTGACCTACTCACGGGATGGGAAAGAATGGCCGATCGCCGCCCAGATCGACGGCAGGAGCGCCATCCTCACACCCAGCACTGAACCCGCTACCGCCACGCCGCTGAAGGACGCAGCGCTCCCACTGCAGCCGACCGCATTGGACGTACGGTCACCGGAATTCAGCGCTGCCATCATCAACTTCGGTACCGAAGTTGCGCTCGGCGTCGGGATGGGCAGCCTGATCGGCACGGCGATCGGTGCCGGGATCGGATGCATTGCCGGAGGAGCGCTCGTCGGATCCGCGGTCGCCGTCCCGACAATCGGTACCCTCGCGGTCCCTGGTTTTCTCGGCGGATGCCTGGTCACCGGAGCTGCGGCAGGGGCGATCGGAGCGGTCGCCGGAACCATCATCGTGGGTGGGCCCGTCGCCGTTGCGAGCGCACTCCAGTTCTATGACGCGATCAACGCCCCCGCCGCAGAACCGCTGGCAGGCTGAAACCTGCGCTCCCGGGTGCTAGGCAGGGTGCCCGACGAGGGCCATCACGCGGTCGACCAGGGCGTCATCGCGCGCCGCATTGGCGATGACCAGTGTCTGTAGGCGGGGGGCGTCGGCGGCAAGAGGCCGGTAGGTAATCCCTGGAACAGTCCCGTCGCGGATCTCTCGTGGGACCAGACACACGCAGTTCGCGGCGGCTACCAGCCCCAGCATTCCCATCAGGCTGTCTGCTCGCCCGCCATCTCTCGGCTCGAAACCACCGGCACGGCAACCCAAGTAGATCAACCGGGTCAGTTCGGGCAACGCAGTCGCGGACGGCAGAGCGAAATCCTGATGCTGCAAGTCGGCCAGGGCGATGCGGTCGCGGGATGCAAGGTCATGCTCGGCAGGCAGTGCGCACACCAGAGGTTCGTCGTGCAGGAACCGGATATCGAGATGCTCGGGGTCGGACAGTGGAGCTCGCACCACCGCGAAGTCCAGCCGCCGGCTGCGCACCATGTCGGCGAGTTCGGCGGAGGTGCGTTGGTAGAGGTGGATGCGCAGCCCGGGCAGGTTGTCGTGGACCATGCCGATCAGACGCGGGACCGAGAGGTAGGAGGCGCCGCTGATGAAACCGAGGCGGAGGGTTCCCTCCGCTCCTTGCGCGATCCGCCTGGCACGCTCGGCTGCTGAACTCTGTGCGTCCAGAAGGTGTCGTGCATCGAGAGCAAATGCCTTCCCGGCGGGGGTGAGTTGCACCTGGCGGGTGCTTCGTTCCAGCAGCGGAACTCCGATGGTCTTCTCGAGGCGTTTGATCGCCTGAGTGAGGGGCGGCTGACTCATGGACAGGCGCTCGGCGGCGCGGGTGAAGTGACGCTCTTCGGCGACCACGACGAACTGTTCGAGCAGCCGCCGCGAAAAATCCATATCTTCCATCATATTAATGATGCCCTAATTAGTATTGGATATCGACCGCCATTGGGGTTCTTATTGTGGTGTGAAGTACGACAGCAAAGGCGGTCCCCTGGAAGGGCTCCGCGTGATCGAACTGGCCACAGTCATCATGGGCCCCTACGCCGGTCAGCAGTTCGGTGACCTCGGTGCGGATGTGATCAAGGTCGAGGCTCCCGGCGGGGATCCGACACGGCAGTTCGATCCGAAACGTCATCCGGGGATGGGCGGCCCGACCCTCAACCTCAATCGCAACAAACGAAGCGTCACATTGGATCTCAAGGAGAAGTCCGGACGAGATTCGCTTCTCTCGTTGCTCGAAACCGCGGATGTCTTCATCACCAATATCCGTCCCGGCGCCCTCGAGCGGCTGTCGCTGGGGTGGTCGGACGTGGCCGCGGTCAATCCGCGCTTGGTGTACGCCACCGCACAAGGGTTTCGGTCCGACTCGGCGATGCGGGACAACGCGGCCTACGACGACATCATCCAGGCCGCCACCGGCCTGGTGTGGCTCAACGAACAGGTCTCCGGCCAGCCGAATTTCATTCCTTCGGTGGTGGCCGACAAGGTGTGCGGGCTCATGATGGTGCAATCGGTTCTCGCCGCATTGCACTACCGAGACCGCACCGGGCGCGGACAGCACGTCGAAATTCCTATGGCGGACACCATGATCGCCTTCAATCTCGTCGAACACCTCGCCGGCGCATCACTGGATCCGTCCCGCGAAAGCGATTACGGATACCGGCGGGTGCTCAGCCGTGAACGCAAGGCCTGCCGAACCTCCGACGGGTGGATGTGCATCCTGCCCTACAACGACGCGAACTGGCGGGACTTCTTCGAGTTCGCCGGCGACCCCGAGGCGGCGACCGATCCCCGGTTCACCACCATGGCCGGCCGCGTCGCGAATTCCGATGCCCTGTACGCCAGAATGCGCTCCCTGACAGCACAGTTCAGCACCGACGAGTGGCAGCGCCTGTGTGATGACGCGAGCATTCCGGCGCATCCGGTCTACAGCCTGGCCGAGAGCGCGACCAGTCGGTATGCGCAGGACGGCGGTCTGCTGACCACGACCGAACACCCCACCGAGGGCCCCTATCAGCTGATCGGGCACCCGGTCCGGTACTCCGAGACGCCGGCGCAACTGCGCCGACACTGCCCGGCGCAGGGGCAGCACACGGACTCGATCCTCGACGACCTCGACCATCGGCAGCGGAGCCGGGCATGACCACAGTCACTCGACCCCAACCTGTCGCATCACCCTGAATGGAGACGCACTGTCATGACCTTCTCCGAAGGTGACCTCGTCGTCACCATCGACAACCACATCGGGCGCATCACCCTCAACCGGCCCGCGAAGAAGAATTCCTTCACCGTCGACATGCTCGAAGACTGGGAGCGGGCGCTGCGCGAGTTTCAGCGTGACGAGCGGGTGCGGGTAGTCGTGGTCCGCGGCACGGGTGAGGCCTTCTGCGCCGGAGCCGATCTCGCCGACATCGGCGAGATCGATCGAACACCGCTGACCAACCGGAAACTGATGACAGACACGGTCCACCGGGTGGCACGCGCGGTCGACGACCTGACCAAACCACTGATTGCCGGGGTGAGCGGTCCCGCCGTCGGCGCCGGTATGGATATGGCCCTGATGTGTGACTACCGGATCGCCTCAGCTGCGGCCCGGTTCTCCGAGGGGTATATCCGCGTAGGCCTGGTACCCGGTGACGGCGGCTGCTTCTACCTCCCGCGGCTGATCGGCCGCCCCCGCGCGCTGCGCCTGCTGTGGACCGGCGAGTTCGTCACCGCCGAACAGGCCCTCGACTGGAATCTCGTCGACGAAGTCTGCGCCGACGACGAGTTCGACACCCGACTCGAGGACTTCGCCGCCCAGATCGCCCGGCAGCCACCCGTGGCGGTCCAGATGATCAAGAACGCGGTACGCCAATCCGATACCGGCGATCTGCGGTCCGCGCTCGATCTCATCGCTTCACACCAGGCGGTGGCGATGACCACTGCCGACTCGATCGAGGCGCTCGACGCCTTCACCACCCGACGAACCCCCGCCTTCGAGGGACGATGACAAGCCAGGACACGATGACTACACGAGAACAATCGCTGCGCGCGGCGGTGCGCGAACTGTGCGACGAGTGGGACTACGAACCCCGATGCGACGCCTGGGGCGGCGAGGCCGACCCCGTGTTCAGCCGGGAACTCGGGCGGCGCGGACTACTCGCGCTGACCTGGCCGAAGGACCTCGGCGGAGCCGCGGAATCGAACCTGTCCCGGCTCGCGGTCACCGAGGAATTGCTCCGGGCCGGCGCACCGGTTTCCTACCACTGGGCGGGCGAACGGCAGATCGGCCCCACACTGATCCGTCACGGCGGCCGGGCGCTCCAGGACGAATTCTGTCCCCGCCTGGCCAGGGCCGAGATCAGCTTCGCGCTCGGGATGAGCGAACCGGACGCCGGCTCCGACCTGGCCGCGGTCCGCACCACGGCCACCCGCACCGACGAGGGCTG